>NZ_JARVKT010000020.1:0-116931 GCF_029809455.1 Micromonospora sp. DH14
ACTCCTTCATCGGTGACGGCGAGTCCGCCTACGGCACCGTCGCCGGCGCCCCCCTCAAACGCGGCTACGCCTTCTCCCAGTACGCCAAGTACGTACGCCCCGGCTACCAGCGGATCGCCCTGACCAAGAGCACGAAAGCCTCGCCACTGGAGGTGACCGCCTACCAGGGCGACGGAAAGATCACCCTGGTCATCCTCAACCGCTCGAACAGCGCGGTCAACAACGCCGTGATCCAGGCACCGCAGAACGTCACCCGGGCCGAGCACTACCTCACCTCGCAGAACGCCAACGCGGCCAGCCAACCGACCAGCGTCAACGGCGGTCAGGCCACCATCAACGTCGGCGCGCGCAGCATCTCCACAGTGGTGTTCACCCTCTGAGGGTTCCTCCTGCCGGTGGCGCGTGTGGATGCCGACGAGTATCTGCACCCACACGCGCCACCGGCTCAGTCACATCCGGCGTCGGCCGTCCCCGGCCGGCATGTAGTCAACCCAGTCGATCCAGCTTCTCGCGAGCGGCGGTGTCAGACCGAGGTGTGAGGACTACGACGCGAAGGTCGGTGTTCTGAGTGGTCAGGACGTTAGCGTCCAGCGGAATGGCACCGACTTTCGGGTGTACGGCGGTCTTGTGAGCGCTCTCGTGATTGGCTACCGCGCGGAGGGCCCAAAGGCGGCAGAACCTGTCGTTCTCGGCCATGCGCGAGATCAGCGCCGCCACGTCGGGGTCGTTCGGGTAGCGGGCGCTGGTGGCGCGCAGGTCGGCCACCAACGACTGCTCGAAGTAGGCGCGCTCGGCGTCGGTCTGACGGACGCGGGCGTTTCGGGATTCGAACTGGACGATCAGGGCATTGCGATCGTCGGCGGTCGTGCCCGAGGGATCGCCGAAGACGGCGGCGAACAGCCGGTTCCAGTGCAGAAGCCGCCACAGGGCGTCGTAGACGGCCACCGGTGTGTCGCCGAGGTGGTCAACGACGCGGTGCAGGCTGCTGGGGATCAGGTGGGGTATCCGGTCCGGTGCCGCGGCGAAGCCGGCAAGACGCATCAGGTGCACCTCCTCGTCGTCGGAGAGCCGTAACGCGCGAGCCAGCGAGGCACATACCTGCGCCGACGGCGTCGCGGCCCGGCCCTGTTCGAGGCGTGCCACGTATTCGGGGGAGATGCCGGCCAGTGTCGCCAACTCGCCGCGTCGTAGTCCGACGACGCGGCGCGGGGATGCGTTCATGAGACCAACCGCGGCCGGGTCCAGGCGGTCCCGCCAGGCTCGCAGCGCAGCTCCGAGGTCATTCATAACCACATGATCCGCCATAGGTCATTGGGCTGGGTGGTACCAGCGGTACGCGGAAGATCTGTGCCTTCCACCGCGCGACGCCGCTCTTCAGAATGGAGATCATGAGCAGAGTGACCAGGATGAATCACATCGGAGTGCCGGTCAGCGATCTGGCGTTGTCGGTGCGGTGGTACGAGGACGTCCTCGGCATCGCGCCGAACGGCGTAACGATCTCGGCCGCGAACCCGGCGATCGGCGCCGTCGTCGAAGTCGCGAACCCGTCGATGCGGGCATCCTTCGCGCTGGTCGGCGACAACGTCCTGCTGGAACTCATCCAGTACGACAGCCCGCAGCCGAGGCCCTTCACCGGGCGCAACTGCGACGTCGGGGTCATGCACCTGTGTTTCGAGGTCGACGACATCGACGCGGCGCACCGTGACCTGCGGGAGCGAGGCGTGCACGTCAACGCCGATCCGGTCGTGCTTCAGGACGGCGACGGAGTCAACGCGGGGGCGCTGGCCGGCACGAAGATCCTCTATCTCCGAGACCCCGACGGCATCCAGCTGGAACTGTTCGAGTTGCCCTCGTAGGAGCCCCGACCTTCCGAACCTGACCGGCGGGAGCGCGAGCGGTCGGCCGCCCACCTCAGGCCGTGTCACCGGGTCGCGGCGGTCGCCGTACTCACCGGCGTGGACGCATTCACATCCATTGCGCTCATTGGCCCGGCAGCCAGTACGACGAGGGTCTGGAGTTGAGCCCTCCCGAACGCCCCACGACAGTGTACGAGGAATAGCTGATTCAGATAGCTCTGTCACCCCTGGGGTCGAAAAGCACGCGTCGTGCCCGGGGGTGCGGCAGTCTGAGAGCATGGCACGGCAGTCACCGCGGGACCCGGGCGGGAACGTCCCGCGGGCCGGGCATGACCCGCGACAGCCGATCGACCAGCTCCTCGAAGAACTGAGGGCTAGCCTCGACGGGCTGTCAAGCGCCGAGGCTCAACAACGACTGGTCGGGTACGGGCCGAACGAGCTGCGGCGGCAGGGCGGAACCCGGTGGTGGCGGGATCTGGTCCGGCAGATCATCCACCCACTCGCGCTGGTGCTCTGGGTGGCCGCCGGCTTGGCCTGGGTCGCCAGCACACAGGTACTGGCGGCGGCGATCGTGGTCGTGATCCTGATCAACGCGGTGTTCGCGTTCGCTCAGGAGCGTCACGCCGAACACGCCGTCGAGGCGCTGAACCGGTACCTTCCACCACAGGCCAACGTTCTGCGCGACGGGCGGCGGCAGCAGGTCGACGCACGGCACCTTGTGCCCGGTGACGTTGTATTCATCGCGGAGGGTGAGCGGATCTCCGCCGACACCCGACTCCTCGACGGATCGATCGAGGTGGACCTGTCGACTCTGACCGGCGAGTCGCAGCCGGTCTATCGGGCTGCGGGCGACACCAGCATGCGGGAGCCGCTGGTCCAGGCTGCCCCTCTCGCGTTCAGCGGGACCGCCTGCCTGGGCGGTGAGGCCCGGGCCTTGGTCTACGCCACGGGCATGCGCACCGAACTGGGGCGCATCGCCGCGCTGTCCCAGCGGGTCGGCCGCGAGGAAAGCCCGCTGGAGAAGCAGGTCAAGCGGGTGGCCTGGCTTATCGCAGGGGTCGCTGCCATCGCCGGGGCGATCTTTTTCCCGATTGGCGTGTGGGCCGCCGGAATGCCTGTCTCCGACGCGTTCGCCTTCGCGATCGGGCTCCTCGTCGCCAACGTCCCCGAAGGTCTGCTGCCCACGATCACCCTCGCTCTCGCCGTGGGCGTACGCGGACTCGCCCGGCGCGGGGCCGTCGTCAAACGGCTCAGCGCGGTGGAGACTCTCGGGTCCACCGCCGTGATCTGTACCGACAAGACGGGGACGGTAACCGAGAACAAGATGCGGGTGGTGGCGGCATGGTATGCCGGAGGCCTCATCGAAGAGGCCGACCTGACACGTAGAGAGCAGCCCGCGGTGGTGCGGGACCTCGCGCGGACCGGCGTGCTCTGCAGCAACGCGCGACTCGGGTCCCAGCCGGGCGCGGAAGCGACCGGGGATCCCACGGAGATCGCTCTGCTGCGGTTCGCCGAGGGGGTCGGCGTTGACACGTCACCGGAACAGCGTCGGCGGTGTCGGCGGGGAGAGTTTCACTTCGATCCCAAGCTGCGGCTGATGTCCACCGTCGATGTCGACGAGCGCGGTACGTGGCTACACACCAAAGGCGCCCCCGAAGCAGTCATCGCCCGCTCCACCACGATCGTCGAAGCCGACGGGCGAGAGCGGCCCTTGGACGACACGGTCCGGCGGCACCTGACGGAGGCAGTGACAGCGCAGGCCGCCAAGGGCATGCGGATCATCGCAGCGGCCCGCCGCCCGGTGTCGGAAGTCCCCGCCGGCCGGGACGAGGCCGAACGTGGCCTGTGCATCCTCGGCTGGGTCGCGATGCTCGACCCCGCCCGGCCCGAGGTCGCCGACGCGGTCGCCTGCTGCCACACAGCCGGCATTCGCATCATCATGATCACCGGCGATCACGGTCTGACCGCCGCCGCCATCGCCACCAGGGTCGGCATCACCGCGCCCAGCCCGACCGTGGTCGACGGCGACCGCGTTGACGCCATGCCTGACGACAAACTCACCGACCTTCTCGTACGCACACCGGATCTCGTTTTCGCCCGTTCCTCACCCGAGGCGAAGCTTCGCATCGCCAAAGCGCTTCAGAGCATCGGTCACGTCGTGGCCATGACCGGTGACGGCGTGAACGACGCCCCCGCACTACGTCGCGCCGACATCGGCGTGGCCATGGGCCGCACCGGCACGGACGTCACCCGCGAGGCAGCCACCCTGGTCCTCACCAACGACAATTTCGCCACCATCGTCGCGGCCGTTCAATCCGGCCGGCAGGTCTACGACAACGTCCGCAAGTTCATCCTCTACATCTTCGCCCACGCCACACCCGAGGTCGTACCGTTCCTCGTCTTCGCCATCTCGGGCGGAACGGTCCCGCTACCGCTGACCGTCCTGCAGATCCTCGCCATTGACCTCGGCACCGAAACCCTTCCCGCGCTGGCCCTCGGCCGCGAACCTCCCGAGCCGGGGCTCATGAGCCGACCACCCCGAAGGCGTGGAAGCAGAATCATCGACCGACACATGCTCGTCAGAGCCTGGGTCTACCTCGGCATCATCTCTGCCATCCTCGTCATGGCAGGCTTCTTCCTCACTCTCTACCGGGCCGGCTGGCGGCCCGGCGCCCCCACCGGCCCCGGCACGCCCCTACACCACGCCTACCGGCAGGCCACCACCATGACGTTTCTCGGCATCGTCGCCTGTCAGGTCGGCACCGCCCTCGCCGCCCGTACGGACCGGGCCTCACTGCGCTCCATCGGCCTGGCAAGCAATCGGCTCCTGCTGTGGGGAATCGCTTTCGAACTCGCGGTCGCCGCCGCCATCGTCACTGTGCCCCCGCTGCAGGCGATCTTCGGCACCGCCCTGCCTGACCCCGCGATGCTCGCCATCCTGATCGCCTACCCGCTGCTCGTGTGGGCACCGGACGAGCTACGTCGAGCAGTACTACGCCGCAGCGCAAGGCGTTGAGACTCCGCTAGCGGTGATCGGCAAAGGGCGAACGAGCAGCCGTGAGGGATCGGATACGCCGCTTGGACGCCTCATCCTGACACCGATCCCAATGGCGAAAATCTGAGCAGGGCTTCCTGAACGGTGACCTCGAAGGCGTCAGCGCCGACGGCCCGGGTTGTCCGTCGAGTGACGAGCGGCGCGCCGTGAGCGGCGAACGTGAAATGATGGCGCGTTTCTCTCAGGGGCCGTGGATGATGGCTGGCGTGACTGGGAATGGCGGCGGGTTCGCAAAGCAGCGCCTGTACGACGCGGTGGCGCAATGGAACGTCGAGACCGGGTACGGCTTGGCGGACCTGATCGATACCGCTTGTCAGGCGTTGGTCGACGGGCTGGACTCTCCGACATTGCGTGAACTCGCCGGTGCTTCGGTGAATGATTCTTCCTGGGATATCCGCGATCTCGTGGGCAAGTCGTTTGAGGAACTTGGGATCCCCTGTCCGGGCACTGTTCCCCCGGGCTTCACCCTTGCCTCAGGTGGAGGAGTCGTCCGTCGGCCAGGGGTCGACTCTCTCCGTCTGGAGGTATCGCCGGTGCCCGGCGACGCAGGCGGCGGATTCCAAGTGCAGGTCTACGTCAACGGTACGGAGATGACCTCCGCCGGAGCAGGCCTCGGGATGGACCCCTACGACGTCCTTGTTCCCACCAATCGTCTCGCGGCCACCCCCGAACCGAGGGCCGTTGCCATCGCCCGATGCGAGTGCGGTGTCTACGGCTGTGGATCCACGGACGTCACCATCGTGCGTGACGGCGATCTGGTGCACTGGGACTGGTCGCTCGAAGTGCCCATGATGCGGGGTGTCTCCTTCGCAGCTGCGGAGTACGACGCTGAGGTCGCGCGGGTGGTGGCGGATCACTCGTGGGAGACGCCGGAGCGTACGGCCGGACGACGTGTCCTGACGGACATGGACCGCGATCGGCTGCTCACCTACGGTTTGAGACCCAGTTGGGTCGCCAACGACTACCGCAATCAGGAGCTGTTCCGGGTCGCCTTGCAGCTCGACGGTGACTACCAGGTCTTCGTCGACACCCCGTGGCATGGCCGCGGACCCGGGGATTTGGCGGGCGAGGTGTGTGCCACTTTGGCACTCCCTCCCAGCGCCTGGCACGCCACCTGGCACGCCATCATCCCCACGCTCACCAGACCGCCGAAGATTGCGGGGCCGTCGTGGCGACGCGCGCGGCTCTAGCAGCGGCAGGCCGCCACTCGGCGCCGGGCTTGCTGGTTCGGCACCGGCCCCACGCCGACCTTCGGAGGTACCGCGTATGACCACTGCCGGGCTCGGGGATGGCCAGGCCCAGCTTTGGCGGATCACCATCCCCGTGATCGCTTCGGCCAGCGAGGTCGATGCCTTGACCGACCGTCTGGTCGAGACGCTCTGCCCGGACGGCGTCCACGATGGCCCGTGCCTGACTCCGTGGGCGCTGCACGTCACCGATGGCAACTCGCTGAGCAGCGCCGAGCAGCGCCGCCTTTGGGAAGAGATAGCTGAGACCAACGGCTGAGCACCGGAAGGATTCGCATGATCCGGTAGTGCGGCGACACCCTACGCCGGCGCGGCACACCGAAGGCCTGGAGGCTGACGCCGGCCGCGTGTGTAACGCCTGACTACGTGACCGGTGTCCACGCTTCGTCGCGGCTGTCAGTGGATTCGGGATAGGCCTGATCGTCAGTGGTCAGCTCGTAGAAGACGATCCATTTCTCTGCCGGAGTCAGTCGAGCAGATAGCCGGCCGGGACGGCCTCGGTGAGCCAGACGCCGTTGGCGCTGCAATGGAAAACGTGCCCGGCTGCGGCCATCGCCGCAGCGTCGATGGTGAGGATCACGACCCGACCGGCCCGTCGGGCCCCGACCCGGTGGGCGGTCTCGGTGTCGGCGGAGAGATGGACGTGGTGCCGCCCGCCCCGGTGCAGGCCGGTGGCCCGGATCGACTCCAGCGCGCCAGCGCCGGTGCCGTGATAGAGCCGCTCCGGTGGGGTAACCGGGGGCAGCCCCAGGTCCACCGGAACCGAGTGGCCCTGGTTGGCCCGGATCCGCAGCACCCCGTCGGGGCCGCGCTCGACAGCGAACCGCTGCTTGTCGTTGCCGGCGACGACCGCGTCCAGCTCGGTCCGCTCGATCCGTAGGGCGGCGAGCAGGGCGTCGACGGGGGTCCAGCCGGCCGGGTCGAGCACCAGGCCGGCCCGCCCGGGGTCGTGCCGGAGTGCCTTCGACATCCGTTTGCTCAGCTTGACCAGGCGCTCGCGTTCCACGCTGGCATTGTTGTCGATTTCCGTCGCGCGGATCGAGAGGTTTTCCGGCGGCATCGAACCCCGGCTCCTCTCCGGAGGGCCTGCGGGGTGCCGCGCGCGGGCTCCGACCTGTCCACTGGAGAGGAGGGTGCCCGGGTGATCGGCGGGAGCCCGGCCCACGAGGTCACCGCCCGCAAGCGGCAACCGGGCAAGGGTTCGCTGCTGACCGGTGGGTCCGGCCTGGTCGCCCGTCCGCCCTGCTATTCGCGGGCCGTCGACGACCAGTCGTCAATGATTTGGTACGAACTCGCGGAACTTCCACCGGCGGTCGATCGGCCGACCAGGGGTCGGCCGGATCCCGAAATCAGCCCGGGACGTGGCGGATCTTATGCGCCATATGGCATCGGCCGTAAGGGCCATCGCGACTCCTCGATAAGACCGTGCATGCCTCCTCCACGGCGACCACTATCGATCCCGAAGGGGCCAACGACCTGGCTTTCGTTTGCCTCGCAGCGGCATGATGTAGTGACTCGACCGAGGAGTGGCGATGCGATCGGTTAACGCGGCACGCTCCATCCTGTTCGCGCTACCGCTCGGCTTTCCCAGCGCCACCACTTTGACGTACGACTTTCTCTACCCGGCCCTCGCGTTCGTCGTGGTCTTTGTCGTCGGTGCGTTCGGCGCACGGATTGTCCAGACGCTGATCCGTCGCCGCCGTGCGGCGGCGCCCGCGATGGCGGTCGTGCCCGGCGGTCTGGACCTGGCCTCCGGCAGCCCGCGCCGGCAGCGGATCGTGCCCGCCGAACTGCCCCCGCCGCCCGGTCTGCTGGCCGGCCGGGACAGCGAGTTGGATGAGATGTGCGACCACCTCGCCCGGCCCGACCGGGACGGCGGCGCGCTGATCGTCATCCACGGCGAACCCGGGATCGGAAAGACCGCGTTGGCGATCAGGATGGCCCACCTGGTGTCGGACCAGTATCCCGACGGGCAGCTGATGCTCCGGTTCGACAGCTCCGACGATCAGTTGACCGAGGACCGGTTGGAGACGTTCGTGCGGGCCCTAAGCGGGCCACGGGAGGTCATGCCGGAGCGCGCGGATCTCGGCCGCTGGTACAGGGACTGGACGCGGCGCCGGCGGGTGCTGGTCATCCTCGACAACATCGGCGACCCGGACCAGATCCGACCACTGTTGCCGGCCGGCCCCGGGTGCCTCACCATGGTCACCGCCCGCGGTGCGGTCCCCGGGTTCCCTGAACAGTTCCCGGTGGCGCTGGAGCCGCTGGGGGACGAGGCCGCCACCGCCCTGCTCGACCGGCTGGTCGGGGGTGACCGGATCGGCGCCGAACCGGAAGAGGCGCAGCAGATCGTGGCCGCCGCGGCCGGCTATCCGGTGGCGATCCAGATGGCCGGGGCGGTGCTCGCCGTACGCAAGAACTGGACCTTGGAGATCGCCGTCCGGCGCATGCGGGAGATGGCCACCGATCTGCGACGAAGGAAGGTCGTCGCCTTCTCCGGCATCCTCGACCTGGCCTTCGCCCTGCTCACCCGCGAGGAGCGGGAGGCGCTGGTCCTGCTCGGCCTGACCGACCGGCGTCGGGTGGAGCGGTGGATGCTGGCGATGCTGTTCAACGGCGCCTTCGCCGATCGCACCATGCCCGAAAACGTCGCCGGCCGATTCCTCGACCATCTCGCCTCCGCCCGGTTCGTGGAACGTCGGGTGGACGACCACTCCGGGCTGCTGACCTTCCGGGTGCCGGTCTACGTCCACGCCTACGCCGCCACCCATTTCGACAGCTACCTGACGAGCACGCAGCAGCGGCGTGCCCGGCAGGAACTCTCCGAGGGACGGCGCCGGCGCAACGAACGCAACGTCGACGATTTCCTGCGCATGACGGTCTTCGAGTTCCTGGACCGGGGCCAACTCGACGCCGCCCTGAACTCCGCCCGCGAGTCACTCGCACTGTGCCGGGAACGCGCCGCCGCGGTGTCGAGCACCGACTCCGGGGCGCTGGCGTTCGCCACCGAGGAAGGTCTCACCCTCGCGGCGCTGGCCGAGGTCAACGCCGAACTCGGCTGGATCGACGAGGCCATCACCGGCGCCGAGGACGCCGCGAAACGCGGCAGTCAGTCGCCGCGCACACTGGCCCGGGCACTGCGGGTGACCGGCAGCCTGCGGCGGCGGCTACGCCAACTGCCGCAGGCCGAGACGGACCTGCTCGCCGCCGAGCACAGCGTCCAGAACGCCGACGACCGCGACGAGCACATCCGGGTGCTCTGCGAGTTGACCGTTCTGCAGGCGCCGCGCAAGGACCTGGACGCGGCCACCCGGTACTTCGAGAAGGCCCGACGGCTGTGTGCCAGCGGGGGACCGTCCAGCACGCGGCAACTTCCCGCCGTGCTGCTGGCGTACGCGCAGGTGTTGCGGGAGTGCGGGAACCCGGAGGCGGGCAGCACCCTCGCCGAGGCCGAGCGGCTCACCGGTGACCCCGACGGCTGGCAGCGGCTCCGGCGGCCGTGGATCCGGCTGCACCGCGCCCTGACCCTCCTCGACCTTGCCAAGTACGACCAGAGCCGCGAGTTCAGCTCGGCGGCGTTGGAAGGGTTCACCACGTTGCGGCACCGCTACGGCAGCGGATACGCGCGGCTCGCCCTCGGCCGGGCGCACCTTGCCGACGGGAACCTCAGCGGGGCCATCCCGGAGCTGGAGGAGTGTCACGGGACGTTCCGCCGCTGCGGGGACCGCTGGATCGAGGCGGAGTCGGCGACCTGGCTGGCGGCGGCGTACCACCGGGCCGAGCGCGGCCAGGAGGCGGTCGACCTGCTCTCCGCCGCCGAACAGGCGTTCTCGAAGCTCGGTGACGAACAGGGCGTACGGCGGGTCGGCCGGCAGCTGTGGGAGGTGGAGTCCTCACTGCCTGCCCAACCGCTGAGACCGTTGCCGGGTGTCCGGGAATGGATGGCCGCGGTCGGCCGGCAGTCGACCGACCCGGCCGGCACCCGAGCGGGAATGTGATGCTCTCCAACCGGCCCAGATGGGATGGCTTCCTTGTCGTTACGCTGGTCGATCCGGCGGTTACGCCGACGCCTCAAGCGGTTCCGGCTCCTGATCGCCGCGGCGGTGACCGTGCTGGCCAGCGTGCTCGGCACCATCTACGACAACATACCCGCCAAGCTGCAACTGGCGGCGCTGCTGGCGATCGGCACGCTCGGCGCGGCCGCGGTGATTCTGGTCGAGTCGCCGGAGGCCAGTTACGAACAGTCGCTGGTGGACCCGCCGGCCGCCCGCAAGAGCAGGCGCGCCAAGCCGGCCCGACCGCGCCGGGACCGGATGGAGCCACGCTTCCGGCTCACCCGGTGGCTGGGCTGGTGGCGCAACCAGGTGGTGCCCACCCTGCCGCCCCGGGACGAGCTCTTCCGGGGCCGCGAGCGTGAACTGGCCGACCTGCAGAAACTGCACGACCGGCAACGGGAGGTCCGCACCGGCGGCGTACGGTCGATCTTCCGGCGCGGCGGACGGCGGACGGCGGACCGACGCGGCGCCGCCGGACCGGTGATCCTGCTCCTGCACGGCATGCCGGGGGTCGGCAAGACCGCACTGGCCGACGAGCTGGCCCGGCGGCTCGCCCGCCGCTACCCGCACGGGCAACTGTTCGTGAACCTCGGCACCGGTGGCGCCGCCCGTACACCGATGGAGATCCTCAAGGAGCTCCTGCTGGCGCTGGGCTGGACCGAAATGCCCGACACCGCGGTCGGCCGGGCGATGGTCTTCCGGTCGCTGACGGCGAAGAAGAAGATCCTGTTCATCCTGGACGCCGCCCGCAACGCCGACCAGGTCCGGCACGTACTGCCGAGCGACTCCGCCGCCGCCGTGATCATCACCTGTCGGCGCGGCATGACCTGGTCCGATTCGCTGGCCGAACCGTCGTACCCGTTGGGCCTGCCAGACGACGACGAGGCGCTGGCCATCTTCCGGGCCGTCTCCCGGACCGCCGAGAGCGTCCGGCCGGAGTGTGCTGCCGAGATCGTGTCGTTGTGCGGACGGCTCCCGCTCGCCGTCCGGGCCGCTGCCGAGCGCGTCTCCAACGACGGCGCTGACATCTGCCAGATTGCCGGGCTGCTGCGCGAGCCGCGGTCCCGGCTCGGCTGGTTGGACCGCCCCGGTCGGTCCCTACGGGCCCACCTGCAGACCGAGTACGGCCGGCTGCTGCCGAAGGAACAGCGGGCGCTGGCCATGCTCGCGCTGATTCCGTCACCGACCTTCGTGCCGTGGGTGCTGGGTCCGCTGATGGAGCTGCCGCCGGCCGAGGTGGAGGCCCTGGTCGACCGGCTGTCCGCGGCCCAACTGCTGGAGGACCTCGGCATGGACGAGGTGTCGGAGGTGGCCCGGTACCGGCTGCACCCGCTGGTGCGGCTGTTCGCCGGCAGGCAGGCCGCCCGGATTCCGGCCCACGAACGCGAGTGGGCGCTGGACCAGCTCACCGCCGCCTACATCCAGGTGGTCAGCGCGGTCCTCGCCGTCCTGCACGACGACTTCACGTACCCGGGGCCGTTGAACTGGCTCGCGCCGGACTCGAAGTTCCCGCAGCGGATCGCCGACCATCCCGAGGCCTGGGTCCGGGCCGAGTACCCCAACCTGCTGCGGGTGATGGACGACACCGCGGCAGTGCCGGACACCGGCTTCGGCACGCAGTTGCACTGGCGGGTCGGCGCCTGGCTTGACGGCTGTGTCGCCGAGGGAGTGAGCTCGGCGGCGACGCTGGCGGCGTACACCCAGGCGGCCCGCGCCGCCGAGCGCGACGGCAACGTTCTCGCCCAGGTGGACGTGCTGCTCGCCAAGGGCACCTTCCTGGTGGCCGTCGAACGGTACCGGGACGCC
Organism: Micromonospora sp. DH14; assembly: GCF_029809455.1. Taxonomy (NCBI): domain Bacteria; kingdom Bacillati; phylum Actinomycetota; class Actinomycetes; order Micromonosporales; family Micromonosporaceae; genus Micromonospora; species Micromonospora sp. DH14. Next base: position 12,020 of record NZ_JARVKT010000020.1, read on the forward strand.
GAGCAGGCGCTGGACCGGGCGGTCGCGTTGTCGTACCGGCTGCTCGGGGACCGGTCGGCGGCGCGCGACGAGGCCGAGCGTCGGATCGCGATCGCCCTGCGAAAGATGGGTGAGGGATTCCTGCAGGCCGCCGCGTACCAACGCGCTGTGGAGAAGCTGGAGGACGCGCTCGCCCGGGCGGAGTCCATAGCGGACGGACCGGAGCAGCGACTGATCCGGATCCTGTTCGCCGAGGCGCACCACGTCGACACGGCGGAGGCCGTCTACGACGAACTGCTCGACCCCGGGCTCTCCGACGCCACTCGCTACCGGATCTATCTCTCCCTGGCCGAGGCGGGTCGTCGACGGGGGGACTGGCAGTCCGCCGGTGACTACCTCGATCAGGCTGCCCGGCTGGTCGACGGGGACCTGCGCCGGGTGGCGAACGTGCGGTACCGGACCGCACGTCTCGCGCTCGACCAGTACGAGGACGGGGCCGGCGGCGGTAGAGACCCGGAACTCGCCACGACCGCGGTCCGGCGAGCCGCCCACGCGTTGCTGACCTTCCGGCAGATGGGCAACCCGCTCGGGACGATACGGACCCAGTGCCTGCTGGCCCGGGCGATCCTGGCGATGGGCCGGCTGGTGGAGGCGGACCACGTCGCGCACGCCGCCGAGGGCGAGCTGGCCGCGGTGCAGGGATCGGGCGAGAAGCCGGAGGTGCTGGCTCCGCTCACCGCGCGGCTGACCCGGGTCAAGGGCGAGATCCGGCTGCGCGCCGGGGATCGGACCGGCGGACGGCAGTTGCTGATGGACGCCGCCATGGCGTTCGGCGAGTTGAAGGACTGGGCCGGGCTGCGCGCGGTGCTCGGCCTGCTGGAGGAGGTCGCCCCGACCGGGGCCGAGGCGCCCGGTGCCGGACTGCCGGTGGTCGTCCCGGTCGACGCGTGGCCGGGGCGCGCTCCGATGCCGATGGGCGGCGGTCCGGCCAGCCTGTCGCCGGCTGTCACCGAACGCCTGGCGGCCCGACTGAGCAGCCAGGTCATCGACCGGGTGCAGGACGAGCTCCGGCAGACACTCACCCCGGCCGAACCGGTCGCGTTCCGCGGTGCGCTCGGCGCCGGGCTGACCCCGGCTGAGCCGGCCCACGATGTGCAGCCGCAGCCGACGTGGCGTATCCCGGTCGGCGAGCTGTGCCACCTCACGGTGCTCGTGGCGACCGGGCAACGGGCCTTCGCGGACGAGCCGGGGCGGCGGCCCGCGCTAGCCGACCCGCACGTCTGGCGCCCGCTCGCTGTCAGCAGCGGCGTCCGGGCCGACGACGTCGACCTCACCCTGCTGGTCGACGCCCCGTTCGTCGACGTGTCCGACCCGGAACTGCGTACCACCTGCCGGGTCGACGGCGGGCTGGCCCGCCTGGACAGCACCCTGCGGATCGACGTACCCGGCGGGAACGACCTGCGAATCACAGTGCTGTCGTCAGGTCGGCTCGTCCAGTCCCTGCCGATCCGGCTGGTGGCGGTAACCGGAGAGGAGGAGGCCGGTGGACCTGCCACTGTTCCGCTCTCCTGACGTGACGGCCCGGACCACTGTCAACGACAAGGGCATCTGCCTGCGACTCACCGCCGCCCGCGGGCCGGCGCCGACCGACATCCAACTGGTCGACCCGGACATCGTGCGCGAACACTGCGCCAAGCTCGGGAAGCTGGTCGGTCGGGTAGCGGCGAGTTGCCGGCAGTACTGGCCGGTGGCGACCGACGCCGCAAGCGAGGCGCTCGGCAACCTCGCGGCCGCCGGGCGGATATTTCTCTTCGACGTGCTGCACGACCCGCAACGGGACTTTCCACGGTTGTCGCTGTTCCTTCAGGCGGCCTGCCCGACCTGGCAGAGCCGGCAGAGCCGTACCCCGTTGATCCATGCCATCGCCGAGCCGAACCAGTACTTCCCCTGGGAGTTGTTGCCGTTGTTCGCGCCGACCTCCACGGTGCGGGCCGACAACCAGGCAGAGTTGGAACGGGCCGCGCTGGCCTTCCCCGGCTTCGCGGCCGTCGTCGAACGCCGCGACCCCGATCACCTGCCCGATTCCACCTCCCTGAACGGCTGGGACGGACTCCCGATCCGAATGGTGTACGACGCCAGTTTCCCGGGAGTGCAGCAGGAGGTGGGCTTCTTCCGGGGCAAGGACGCCCTGTTCCTGCTGCGAGGGCCGTACCCGAAAGACAGCGACGACCCGGCGGCGCCGACGCTGGCGCAGCAACTCTGCGACCCGGCGCTCGGGCTTGACCACAACCGGGACGGCCCGCTCGACCAGGTGGTGCACTTCTCCTGTCACTGCCAGGCAGCCGACGGCGACACCACCCGGTATGCCTACCACCTCTCCGACGAGCAGGGCCGCAAGCTGGTGGTGCCGCTGGAGGAACTCGTCGAGGAGATGATGCGGATCTGGGCCGCCGAGGTGATGGCTGCCCGACCGGGGCCGCGGCCGGACATGCCGTTGGTGTTCCTGAACGGCTGCGGCACCGTGGCGATGGACCCGACGAGCGCGGCGTCGTTGCACAAGCCGTTCCGGCACAACCGCAACCGGGGCATCATCGGCACCGTCGCGAACGTGCCGGACCGGATCGCCGCGGAGATCTCGAAGTGGTTCTACCTGAACCTCCTCGTCGAGCGGCACGACGTGGGGCAGGCACTGCACGAAGCGAAGTGGCGGCTGCTGCAGGACCGCGGCAACCCGCTCGGTCTGCTGTACTCCATTCACGCGTACGCGGGCCTGCGGATCGAGCCGGTTCCCACGTACGCCGGTCCCGCCGACGGAGGCGCCCGATGACCAGCCTGCTGACCAGTCTCTGGCACGAGACCCGGGGTCGGTTCGACCGGCTGCCGGTCTGGCTGCCCGGAGCCCGCATGGAACTCGGCGACGTCGGTGTCTTCGACGACGGGGGTTGGGTGAAGCACACCACCCTGGACGCACTCGGCATCCCCTTCACACCAGACCTGCCCGGCGTTCCCACCGGCTACGACTACGCCTCGCACGACGGCGCCCAGGTGAGCACCTGGCTGGCGGCCGACGGCGACCCCACGGTCAGCGGCATCGCCCACGGCAACGCCGGGCTGCGGATCCGGTTCTCCCGGGCCGGCGCGTTCGTGCTGAGGGCCGACGAGGTGACCGTCCAGAGCCTGGCCAACCTCGCCGAGGTCGACCGGCGGATCCTCGCCCGGCACCGGGCCGGGAAGTGGGAGCGGGGCTGGGTGCTGGTGAGCGAGGTGGCCCGCGGCGGACCGGCAATCACTGTGGTCTCGGGCAGCTCCGACGGCGAGGCCTTCGTCGACCTCGGCGTGACGGCGGCGGCCGCCGGGCAGCCGCTGGCCGCCGCCGGCGCCGGGATCGCTCTCGGTACCCGGCGGGGCCTGGCCGGCTACTTCGTCAGCCCCACCGAGACGACCCTGCTGTGGCGGGGCCGCTGTGTACGGGATCCCTGGTGGTCGCCGAAGGCCTCGATGAGCGACCGGGGCGACCAGATCCACGCGGAGCTGGTGGCCGACGACATGGGCCTCCAGGTCGTCGAGATCGAGCACCTTGAGGACATCCCGACCGACATTGCCCCATAGAGTGCGGGCCCGAGATCGACGGCGGGCCGCACGGAACTGCGAATCGGCGGTGACCACAAGGGTGGTGGTCACCGCCGATTGCGTGGTCGGACCGGTCAGGCGGCCGAGCAGGCCGTGTCCAGCTCCTTGATAGCGGCTTCCAGTGCCTTCTTGCTGGGCTTGGCGTCAGCGGACTTGTTGTACGCGTCGCTCAGGCCCATCATCTCGTTCTGGACCTTCTCGGAGGCAGCGGTGACTGCCTCGTTGGCACCCATCGAGTGCGCCAGGATCGCGACCGACCCGGCGGCCCACTGGGCACTGACCGCGAAGTGCCCGGCCGGCGGGCCGATCTTCTCGGCCTCGGCGATCTTGGTCGCGTTGTCCTTGATGTCCTTCCTGATGTCGGCGCAGGCCTTCGCCGTGGCCGCACCGTCGGCTGCGGGGCTGGCCGCGGTCGTGGCCGCACCGCCGGTCGGGGCGGCGCTCGAGGCCGCCGGAGATGGCGAGGTTGCGGTGTCCGTAGATTCGGGCTGCGGATCGCAGCCGGCCGTGGCGATCGCCGCCGCAACGGCCACGCCGGTCAGGACGAGTCGAGTTCGGTTCATCGATGTTCCCCCGTGATCTTCATGTTCGGCGGACGCTACCAGCCATGGTCGAACCGGTGGGGTCAGTTATTGGCCGCCGAGCACCGAGCCCCAGGGCTGCAACTGGACGCGACGCGCGCCGTTGCTGTAACGACGGCAGCCGCGCAGTGCATTCTGTGGCCGCTCCACATACGTGCGCCAATGGCGGCCTCCGGCTCGGGCTGCCGTCTCAGGTCGGCAGAGGTCCGGCCGTTCTACCCGTTGCGAAGGGTCGTGATGATCCGGTCGCGGTCCCCGGACGCGATCGCGTCGAGGATGCCGGTAATCCTGGCATCTTTTTCGGCCGCCTTGATGACCTTCGTCAGGTTCGCGCGGTCGGTGTAGAGGGAGCGCGCGAGTTCGGCGATCGGCAACTCCTCACTCGGCACCCGCGCGTACCCCGCCAAGCCGAACTTGAGGGAGTGGCGGGCTTGCTGGAGCTGCGCCTCGCCCGCCTCGCGCATCAGCCATGCGCTGACGACCGGTCGCGCCATGCCGGGCGGTTGGGGTGTGTCCGAGGCTATTGCCTCGTCACCGCTTCCGTACTCCAGGGCAAGGTCGGTGACCCATCGGGCGTAGGTGCCGTAGGCATCAAGAACGTTGTACGTGTGCACGACTTCGATGCCGCCGCCAGCCAACGTACGAATGATCTTTGACTCCTTGGGGCCGACTTCCTCGGGCACGATTGCCACAACCCGGTCCCGCCATCCACAGAACTGACTGGCGGCCCCGGTGCGCAGGCTGTGGGCCAAAAAGACGCGGGCGGCGTCGTCGTATACGTCCTCCTGAGGAGTGCCGGCTGCCACCCTCCACATGAGAGATAGCTCTCCGGGCGTCCAGTCCCCATCCTCATCCAGCGCGATGTCGCTCTCGTACAGGACGGTCTCACCCGACTGCACCACTTCACCGAGCACTCGGCCGGTCTGAGAGATGAAGCCGGCGATGTACTCGGATGTATCGGTGTCGACCACTGCGGCAAGACGGTGCCGCTCGGCCGGGTCGTCGACCGGGGTGGCGCGGCGTGGGGTGAGCGGACTCGCGAGGTGCCGGAGATCAAGGAGTGTCATGGGTACACACTACACACCCCTTCGTCGTCCTGATCGGACTGCGGGTCGACGACGTGACGTGAGCGCTACCTGCGCTTTGGCAACTGAGTCACCGATCAGTCAAGCCAGCAGATCACCGCGGCATTGTCCCGGGCGGCTGCGGCGAAGAAGGCCTGGACGTCTGGTAGATAGTGGGCCACCCAGGTCAGTTCGCGGGGTCCTTCCCAGGGGCCGGGGTAGATGTCGGCCCGTTTCAACTCCTGCGGGTCCACGCCCCGGATGAGGTCGTCCGCAGTGAGCGCAGCCAGTCTCGAGGCCGCCGTCGCTACGTCGATTGGTGCCAGATAGGTGGGTGGCCCGTAGCCCCAGTCGTCTTCGCCTGGCGGCGGCACCGCCGGCATGGCTCGCCACATCCGACGGTGCCGCGTCCGGAGGGGGTCAGTGCGAACGGAACCGCCCCACCAATGCGACAGTGAATCCTCACTCAGGCCAGGGGAGATCCGGCGACCGGATCGAGCAGCAGTTCCTCGACGTCGACGATGTCGCTGACGTCGAAGCCCCGCATGTCCGCCGCCAGCTCGGGGCTTGCCACGTAAGCGGTGGTGAACCCGGCGGGGTGGGTGCCCTCCCGAAACGAGAGCAGGGCGATCCGTTCGGGGTGTGGGGTCAGTTGATGGAGCTACGCCCCTGCGGCGGCTGTCTTGGCGGCCTGGATGGCCGAGTCGAAGTCGGGCTCCGCGCCGATTTGTGCGAGCAGCACGTTCGCCGCGTTGTAGCAGTCGAACCTTTCGATTTTTCCGTCCCGTAGGTGCCAGAGATCCGCCGTCGGCACGTCGATGCGGTTACCGGTCGGCGGGATTTCACCGACCGGGGTGGGGAACCCGCCGAGATGCGTTCCCTGAATTCGGAGTTCGACGGCAACGACCGCACCGAGCGCATGCACAGCGAGTAGCTCGCGGTGGACGTCGGGAAAGATGCTGGCGAAGCCAATCAATGCCTGTGGAATTTCGTCACCGCGGAAGCTCATCGAGTTCGGCATGTCGTTGAACGCCCCGTCCTCGGTGAACAGGGCGCGAAAGCCGTCCCCGTCCAGGACGTTTCCTTCGGCCAGTCGGTATGCCTCGCGGACAACCTCTTCGTTAGTTCTCACTTCGCTCTTCCCTAAGCCCTGGTGTCGTTACCGGAATTGAGGCGCCGCGCCCGCCGGCAGTCGAGTATGGACGGGCGCTCCAACCAAGCTAACAGGTTTTTGACTACATGGTCAATAACGTATGCTTGCTCACATGCCTCGTCCCCGTAAATTCGTCGAGAGTGATGTCGTCAGCAGCGCCGGCGAGGTGTTCGCGGCGCACGGCCTCGCCGCTGCGACGCTGGACGACCTGGTGCGGGCCACCGGTCTGGGGAAGCAGAGCTTGTACAACGCGTTCGGCGGGAAGCGGGAATTGTTCCTCCGAGCGCTCTCCGAGGACCGGGAAGAAGCGACGCGCGCCGTCTCGGAAGCACTCGGGCACGAGGACGCTTCGGCGCTGGAACAAATTCGCGGTCACATGCTCCGGCTGGCGATCGAGCTCAGCAGCAGTGATCGGCGGGTCTCGCTGACCACGCGGGCGCTTGTCGAATCGACAGGCGAGGATGACCTGCTGTCGACGGCCACGAAGGCCGGCATCGAGCAGCTCGCCGAGGTCTATGCCCAATGCCTGGAACATGCGCGGGAGAACGGGGATCTCCCGGAGGGCGCGAACGTGCAATCACTGGCGGTCTACTTCGTCGCCGTCACCCGAGGGATGGAGTTGCTCGGCCGTGCCGGTGTCGGCCGCGCCGTTCTCACCGCAGTCGCGCTCGACGCGCTTCGCGCGCTCCACGGTCAGCGGATGGAAGCTGCCGACGGTTCCCCGTCCCTGCGGGAATGACTGCCGACGCCGGCATCCGCTCAGGTCGGGATGGGCGCACACGGTTGCGGGGCTCCGCCCTCTGGTTGTTGCCTGCGTGGCACCATGGTGCGTTATGGATCATGAGGGGCAGTTTCGTCGGGCAGCGGTCGCGTTGGGCCTCCCGGACGACGAGGTCGGCCGGTTCGTCCAGCACCTGCGTCTGTCGATCCGGCTGAGCGGGGGAGCCGGCGGTGTTCCGGTCGGGCAGTTCGGTGGGTTGCCCCGACTGCCGCTGGGCATGGACTGGCCGTCCGACGGGGTCAGCCCGTTGCCGTTCATCTTCTCGGTCGATTGTGCGGCGCTGCCGAGAGTCGACGGTTCCGGCCTGCCGGCAGACGGCTCGCTGTTGTTCTTTCTGAATCACGAGCAGGCCGCTGCCACCGGGGATCGAAGGTTCGGGCGGGTCGTGTATGTGCCGGCCGGTACCGATACCGAGGTGGCGACGGGATCCACCGACGACGCGTTCGTCGGCGAGCAGTACGACGTCTCTGCCACGCTGCGCGCGGAGTTCCCCGGTTGGTTCGGGGTCGACGAGGGCGACGACGACGAAGAGGACGAGGACGACCTGTCGCCCGTTCAGCAGCAGGTGGCCCGTGACCTCGAGCGTGACCTGCCGCACCTGGACGAGCTCTGTGCGCTGGCCAACGACCTGTGGCCACCGAACAGCGAGTACGCCAGCGCCTGGATCGGCGGGTATGCCGACGAGAACGTCATCCAGAGTTTTGCGGAGCAGACCCTCGCGTGGCGCGAGAAGACCGGCGAGATCGTCATCCCGGTCGCGAAATGGTATTCCCAGGTGGAGTTGGAGACGCACCGGCTGACGAGTGAGTGGGTGTCGCTCGCCCGCTTTCCCGTCGACAACGAGCTCTATTACCGCAGCGTCGGGAGTTTCGTGATCCGTCACGACGACCTGGCCGCTGGTCGGCTGGACGAGGCGCATTCCGTGGCCGAGTTGGTCCCATAGAACACCGAAGGCGCCCGCCCGGTGGTGCGTGACGTCCTGCACGCCGCCTCTCCGGGCTGGGAAGCCTGACGGACGGTCACGACGGTCGTCCTCGTCGCCTTCGCCGGGCCAGCGGTGGTGATCGGCGCGTTCCGTCGGGCGCGCTTCCCTGTTGCTCCGACGTGGACACCACGCCTGCCTGCCCGACGTCCGTGGGTGGGCCGGCCTGCCCCGTCGGGAGAATGATCTCTTGATACGTATGATGTATCTGCTTGTCCTCGCAGGATTGATCCTACCGATTCGCCTGATGAATGCCATCAGATGCGGCTCATCGGGGCATTGACGAAGGATGATAGGGCCGCTTAACGTCAGATGTTCGAGTGACGGATCCCGTCGCTTGCCACCGCCACCCTGTCTGGAGGGATCTTCATGTCCCGTCCCCCGATCACCCGTCGAACCCTGCTGTCCGCGCTCGGCGTTGGAGGAGCCGCCGCCGCCGTCGGTGCCAGTGGTCTGATCCGCGCGGTTCCTGCCCACGCCGCGATCCCAGGCCCGACCAACTACTCCGCCACCTGGGAGTCGGTCGGTCAGCACCCCCCGGCGGCCGAGTGGTTCCAGGACGCGAAGTTCGGCATCTACTACCACTGGGGCGTGTTCAGCGTTCCGGCGTTCGCCAACGAGTGGTACCCGCGCAACATGTACAACCCCGGTTCGGGCGAGAACAACCACCACCGCAACACCTACGGTGACCCGTCGGTCTGGCCGTACCACAACTTCATCAACGGCGCGAACGACCGGACCGGCCGGTTCGTGCAGTTCGCGCCGCGGCTGCGCTCTGCGGGCGGCAACTTCGACCCCAACGAGTGGGCGCAGCTGTTCGTCGACGCGGGTGCGAAGTTCGCCGGGCCGGTGGCGGAGCATCACGACGGGTTCTCGATGTGGAACAGCCAGGTCAACGAGTGGAACTCGGTGGCTCGTGGCCCCAAGCTCGATCTGCTTCGCCTGCACACCGACGCGATTCGTGGCCGAGGGCTCAAGGTGTTGGTCGCGATGCACCACGTGTTCAACTTCACCGGGTTCTACCAGTGGGCGCCGCAGCAGTCCGATCCGAGTCTGCGCAAGCTCTACGGGCAGCTCGGCACCGCCGCGGAGGAGCAGCTCTGGTACGACAAGCTGCGCGAGGTCATCGACCAGTCCCAGCCGGACATCCTCTGGCAGGACTTCGACATCCGTCGGATCAGCGACGCGCAGCGGCTGAAGTTCCTGTCGTACTACTACAACCGGGCCGTCGCCTGGGACAAGGAGGTCGTCGCCACCTACAAGGACGGTCTGGAGAACGGCGGCGCGGTCTACGACTACGAGCGCGGCGGGCCCGCCGAGATCCGTAATCCGTACTGGATGACCGACGACAGCATCAGCAGCTCCAGCTGGTGCTACACCGTCGGTATCGGTTACTACTCGCTGAACCAGATGCTGCACTCGCTGATCGACCGGGTCAGCAAGAACGGCACCATGGTCCTCAACATCGCCCCGATGGCGGACGGCACCATCCCGACGGGTCAGCGCACCATCCTGCTCGGTATCGGTGACTACCTGCGCCGTTTCGGCGAGTCCGTCTACTCCACGCGCGCCTGGTCGGTGTTCGGCGAGGGGCCGACGAAGATGGGCGGCGGCTACTTCGTCGCGCCGGTCGTCGGCAACGCGCAGGACATCCGGTTCACCCGCACCAAGGACAACCGCGTCCTGTACGCGACGATCCTCGGCTGGCCGGGCAGCTCGGTGAACATCACCACGCTCTCGTCGAACCGGATCAACCTCAGCACGCTGACCGGGGTGCAACTGCTCGGCTCGACTGCCGGCAGCTACATCGATCTGCCCACCCGTACCCAGGATGGCAGCGGTCTGCGCATCACCCTTCCGTCGTCGAGCGCGCCGTTCAGCGCACCCGCCTACGTGGTGAAGCTGACCTTCTCCGGCCCCATTCCCACCCTCGGCGGCGGCGGGACCACCCCGACGACGACGCTTGGGGTCTACGCCGACGTCAACTACGCCACCGGTACCGCCCTCGCGGTCGGCAGCTACACCGCCGCGCAGCTCCAGTCCGCCGGCATCGGGTTGCGCAGCGTCTCCTCGGTCCGGGTGCCGACCGGGCACCAGATCATCGGGTACGCCAACGACAACTTCAGCGGCACCAGCTGGACCTTCAACGCCGACAACCCGGACCTGCGCAACACCGGCAACAACGACGCCATCGCCTCCCTGCGGGTGACCTTCAACCCGTCGACGTACCAGCGAATCACCAACGTCACCAACGGCCTGGCGCTGGACGGTGGTGGCGCGACGGCGGCCGGGTCGCCGTTGAAGCAGTGGAGCTGGGACAGCAGCACCAACCTCCAGTGGCAACTCGTGGACCTGGGCACCGGCTACTACCGGATCGTCAACCGGAGCACCGGCTTGGTCGTCGACGGCTTCGGGCTGACCGCCAACGGTTCCGCCGCCCAGCAGGCGTCCTGGAGCGGCAGCAACAACCAGCAGTGGCAGATCACCGACCAGGGCAACCGGCGCTATCGCATCAGCAACCGGGCGACCGGGCTGGTGCTCGACGGCGGCGGCCAGGTCGCCTCCGGCTCCACGGTCAAGCAGTGGAGCTGGGACAACAGCACCAACCTGCTCTGGACCATCACCGCGGCCTGATCCGGGGCGCTCGCACCGGTGGGTGCCCGCCGCGACCGCTGAGGTCGCGGCGGGCACCCGTCGCCCGATCGCCGCTGTCCGGCTCAGACGCGCGACCAATGCATGCCGGCCGCGGTACCGCACGTCCGTTGCTCCAGGGCGGCACCGGCGGTCGTGGAGTTGCCGACCACGCCCAGGCACTTGTTGCTGTTGACGTTGACCAGTTGGTAGTAGCCGTCGCTGGACGGCCGCCAGGTGAAGACCTGGTTGAGCCCGTTGTGGCAGGTGTACTGGATGACCTGGGCACCGTCGGCGGTGGACGAGTTCAGGATGTCCACGCACTTGCCACTGTTGACGCTCTGCAGGCGCACGTTGCCGCTGCCGGCGTCGAGGAAACGCCACTGCTGCCAGGTGGCGCCGTTGCTGGTCCACTGACCGATGACGGCCAGGTTGTCGAGGTTGGGCTGCTGCACGTCGATGACCTGACCACTGTTGCGGTTGGTGATCCGGTACGCCGTCGGCGTGCTGCCCGCGCTGAACTGCCACCAGTTGATGTTGAAGAGGTTGCCGCTGCCGCCGGCGAAGCGCAGGTACAGGTCATGGGTGCCGGTGGCTCCGTTGACCGTGCAGGTGGTGGTGGTCCAGGTTTGCCAGCCGCCGGTGCCGCCGACGGTGCAGGTGCCGACGGTCGGGCCGGTGGCGCTGTCGAGGCGTACCTCGATCCGGCCGCCGCTGGCGCCCGAGGCGACCCGGGCGCTGAACGATGTCGCGCCCGCTCCGAACGCGACGCCCTTGACCTTGATGTAGTCGCCGTTCTCGATCCAGCCGACGTTCATCCCGCCCTCGCTGGACGCCTCGGTCTCGATCCCCGAGCCCCAGGCGATCGTCTCGGCCTCCTGGCGCACGTACGGGTTCACCGTCCCGATCTGCGGCGCTCCCGTGGTGGTCATGTTGATGGTCGGGAAGGTGCCGTTGCTGTTGTAGGTGAACTTCTCCACCGCGACCGACCGGGTGAAACCGCCGCCGCCGGGCAGGGCACCGTTGTGGTAGAAGAAGTACGAACCGCCCTGGAAGTCGATCACCCCTGCGTGGTTGGTGAAACTCGCCCCCTGCCTCGGCATGATCGTGCCCCGGTACGTCCACGGCCCGGTCGGCCCGGTCGCCGTGGAGTACGCGATGAACTCCGAGCAGCACTCCGCGGCGAACACGTTGTAGTACAGGCCGTTGCGCTTGAACACCCACGGCCCCTCCTCATACAACGTCGGCCGACTCGCGTTCCCGGTACGGGTACCGAACCCCGCCGTCGTCAACGGAATCCGGGTGGCGCTGCCGGAGAAGGAGATCATGTCCGGGTTCAGCTTGACGTACCACAACCCCGGGTTGCCCCAGTACAGATACGCCTGCCCGTCGTCGTCGATGAACGCGTGCGGATCAATCTCACCATTGCCGACCAGGGGTCGGCCGATGGCGTCGCGGAACGGCCCGGTCGGGCTGTCCGCCACCGCCACCCCGATGACCATCTGCCCGTTCGAGCGCTGACGCACCGGCACGTACCAGTAGAACTTCCCGTTACGCGCGATGACCTGCCCGGCCCACGCGTTGGCGTCCGCCCACGCGAACGTCGCCAAATTCATCGGCACGCCATGATCGGTCCAGTTCACCATGTCCGCCGACGAGAACACCCGCCACTCCCGCATGGTGAAGTAGGTGGACCCGTCCTCGTCATGACCGGTGTAGAGATACACCCGACCGTCATGCACCAACGGCGCCGGATCAGCGGTGTAAATATGCTGGACGATGGGATTGTCCGCCCTGGCCGCGCCCGGAACCAGCGCGAGGACGCAGAGCAGGCTGGTGATGGCGGCGATGGTGCGGCGTAGCGCTCTGCCCGGTTGGAATTGAGTTTCTGGTCGCACGACTTGCCCTCCGATGTTGGCTTTGTTGACGACAACATGACTGATTTGCGGAAAGAATGCGGGCATGAACAAATAGCGACTCGTGGTCGCTTCTCCATGGGCCTTGGTGTGGCCTTCAATGACTTAGATAAATTGACACTCCCCACTGTGATCGTTAACATCAACCTCCGATCGGGTCGATTTCAAGGGCCCGCGACCACCACCATGGCCCGCGCAGAGCGGCGGTGCGGATATCGCGATTTCGACGCACCCGCGCCCATCCGGCCGGCTCATCCCCGCCGACTCGTCACCAGTCGATGGCCGGAATGTCAGTGCTGTCGCGTGCGGCCAGAGAAGGAGAGAATCATGAATGACTCCGGCGGATTCCGCCCCGACTCCGTACCGAGAGGCCGTTGCCGTCGACCCCTGGTCGCCGCGGCGCTGAGTGCCATCCTGGTCGGCGTGCTCGGGCTGATCGGCATCACCCCGGCCGCCGCGGCGACTGTGGACGTGGGCGCCTGGTACGTGCTGGTCAATCGCAACAGCGGCAAGGCGCTGGATCTTTACAACATGGCGACCGGGGACGGCGCCCGGATCACCCAGTGGGCGCGCAACGACGGCAACTGGCAGCAGTGGCAGTTCGTCGACTCGGGCGGCGGGTTCTACCGGCTGAAGTCGCGACACTCGGGCAAGGTGCTCGATGTGTCCGGCTCGTCGACGGCCAACGGCGCGGCGGTCGTGCAGTGGGCCGACCACAACGGTGCCAACCAGCAGTTCCGGCTGGCCGACTCGGCTGGCGGTTATGTCCGCCTGCTCAACCGGAACTCCAACAAGGCCGTGGAGGTGCAGAACGCCTCGACCGCCGACGGTGGGAACGTGGTGCAGTACGACGACTTCGGCGGCAACCACCAGCAGTGGCAGCTGGTCCGGGTCGGTGACTCGGGCAACCCGGGCACCCCCGGCAACGGCACCGCCGGCTGTGGCCGGGCCCCCGCCCTCGGCAGCGGCACGCACACCATCACCAGCAACGGCAAGTCCCGGACGTTCATCCTGCGGGTTCCGGACAACTACAACAGCGCCAACCCGTACCGGCTGGTGTTCGGGTTCCACTGGCGCGGGGGTACGGCGACCGACGTGGCCACGGGTCAGACGGTGCAGCGCGATGTGTGGTCGTACTACGGGCTGCAACGGCTGGCGAACAACAGCGCGATCTTCGTGGCACCGCAGGGCCTGGGCAACGGCTGGGGCAATGCCGGCGGCGAGGACGTGACGTTCACCGACGACATGCTGCGACTGATCGAAAACTCCCTCTGCGTCAACACCCGGCTGCGGTTCGCCACCGGGTTCAGCTTCGGCGGGGGCATGAGCTACGCCCTGGCGTGCGCACGCCCGAACGTGTTCCGGGCGGTCGCGGTCCTTTCCGGCGCCCAGCTCAGCGGTTGCAGCGGCGGTACGGGTCGGGTCGCGTACCTCGGGGTGCACGGCATCCGTGACGGCGTGCTCGGCATCGCCAGCGGTCGGTCGCTGCGTGATCGCTTCGTGCAGAACAACGGCTGTGCGGCGCAGAGCCCGCGCGAACCCGGATCCGGCACCCTCACTCACATCCGTACCTCCTATTCGGGGTGTGCCGCGGGATATCCGGTGGAGTGGATCGCCTTCGACGAGGGCCACATCGCCGCGCCGCAGGACGGCGCGACGGGCGACAGTGGCTCACGGACCTGGGTCCCCGGGGAGACCTGGCGGTTCTTCACCCAGTTCCAGTGACGCCCGGCGAGGACCGTCGCTGACCCCGAGGGCCGGTCGAGGAGCGGATGCCCACTCGACCGGCCCTTCCGGGTCAGGCGCGGTGCGGCAGGAAGCGCTGGCGCCCTACGGCGTGATCCGGAAGGTGGCGTCCTGCCGGTCGCTGGCGCTGGAGGACGCGCTCAGCGGGTCGATGCGCAGCAGATTGTTGCTGTGCCGCAGGTACCGGTCCGGGAAGTTGTGCGAGCGGAAGGAGGTCCAGGCGGAGTCGGCGAGACCGGCGGTGCGGTGGAAGGTGGCGTCGGCTCGGAACGTGGCGGTGTTGTTGTTCGGTTCGAGCCGGATGGCGTACCCGCTGTGTCGCAGGAAGTTGCCGGGCCGGTTCACCGACTCGAAGGACACTGCGGCGGAGTCCGCGAGCCCGGGCACCATCCGCCACATCTGGTCCTGGTACGGATCGAACGGGTACGGGTCGATGCGGCCCACGCCGTCGAGGTGCCGGACGTAGCGGTCGGGGAAGTTGGAGGACTTCAGCCGCACCCAGTTCGGTGTGCCCCACCGGCTGATCGCGCCGTTGTACTCGGCCTCGGTGATGCCGAGGATGGAACCGTGCTTGCCGTTCAGCGGCGGGGTGTAGTCGCGCTGGTTGAGCACCGTCCAGGCATTGGCGGTGATGTTGCTGCTGGACCAGGCGTAGTAGTCGGCGTTGACCGGGATGAACGAGTCGCCCCAGAGGTACCAGCCATTGCCCTCGTTGCGCTTGACCAGCAGGGGCGCCTCCATGGCGTCGCCCTGCCGGAGCCCGCCGGTGTAGGTGGTGAAGCTGTTCGGTGCCCCGGTCGACGAGCGGGCGCCGTAGAGGTTCCCGTTGCCGAGGTTCTTGTAGTACAGGTACGTGACGCCGCCGTCCACCACGATGTCCCCGTCCAGGACGCCGAAGCCGGGGCTGAAGAAGACCTGCGGGGAGCTGACCGACTGGAAGTCCGACGTGTAGTTGACCAGGAACACGTCGCCGCCGTTGTTGCAGGAGTAGACGATGCCGTACTGCCCGCGGTTGGCGTCCCAGAAGACCGTCGGGGCCCAGGTGTGGGCGTTGTAGGTGTGCATCCGCAGCCGGCGGTACCCGGTGAAGCTGGTCAGGTTCGTCGAGTCCCACACGTGCAGGTACTGACTGTTGGCGCCGAAGTTCGTGCCGCGCAGGTCGGTGGCGATGACGATGAACGTGCCGTCCTGCTTGCGGAAGATGAACGGGTCGCGGAGCCCCAGCTGACCTGCGGTGGGAGTGACCACCGGATTGTTCTGGTTCAGCGGGGTCCAGTTCAGACCGTCCCGACTGACGGCGACATGCAGGCCGTAGTCGGCGCCGACGAAGTTCGGGGACTCGGTGAAGTACGTCATGACGTACCCGGTGTAGGTCGCGGCCGCGGCCGGGCCGGATGCGATCGTCAGACCGGTGGCCGTGGCCGCGCCAGCGGCGACCGCGCCCAGGGTGAATGCTCGTCGGGTCAGGGCCATGGGGGAGACCTCTCTCGTTCCGGTGGTTGGTAGCGGTTGGTGGCTGTGGCTGACGGCCGTTGCTCAGGTGCAGGCCGGAGCTGGGGCCGACGGCGACCGGCGTCCCGGGGCGTCGTCGAACCCGCGAGCGTTGCCACGGGTGGTGGCTGCACGAGAGAAGGTCGTGCGGGGTGAGCCAGGTTGCACGATGGCCGCCCATCGCCGAGCCGTTCCGACCAATGGGTGCTGGTCGTCCGGCACCGGATCGATGAGCTGAAACAAGGGGGAAACATCGATGTTATCGATAACATACGGATCGCTCTATGGTCGCGCAAGGCCGGATTTTTGCTCTGTCGTAAGGCGTCAGACGTGTGACGAATAGGGGGTTGTCAAGCGATGGAGGGAGAAATTGTGCTCGTTGACGAACGAGTTGATTCGATGTTTCAATTGCCGGGAGTCGCCATGTTAGCGATAACAGAGAAGGGTCAACGGGTGCCAGCATGAGCTGACGCGCCCAAGAAACCGCGCGCCGGCTGGGCGGCACTCAGGCGCGGGTCCTGCCGCCGCCGAGAGCGCGTAGCGCGTTGAGGATCACGGCCACGTCGATGCCCTCCTGCAGGAACGCGCCGGCCACCGGGGGCAGCAGGCCGAACGCGGCGGCGATCATCGCCACCACCGCCAATCCCATGCCCACGCCAGCACTCTGCGCCGCGATCGTCCGCGACCGGCGGGCGATCTCCACCGCGTCCGCCAACCGGTCCAGCCGGTCCACCGACAGCACCGCATCCGCCACGTCCGCCGAGGCCGTCGCCCCGGTCGCCCCCAGTGCCACGCCCACTGCGGCGGTTGCCAGCGCGGGCGCGTCGTTGATCCCGTCGCCGACCATCACCGTCACCGCCCGGTCGGACTCGGTCCGTACCCGGGCCACCTTCTCGTGGGGGGAGCAGCGGGCGACCACGTCATCCACGCCCACCGCGCGGGCCACCCGCTCGGCGACCTCTGGCCGGTCCCCGGTCACCATGATCACCCGTTGGAAGCCGGCCTGCCGCAGCCGTCGTACGGTGTCCTTCGCGTCGGGCCGTACCGGGTCGCGGAGAAGCACCGCCCCGGCGAGGACGCCGTCCAGGCCCACCCAGACCGTCGACAGGCCGTCCTCCTCGGCCTGCTGCCGTGCGTGTGCGGCCCAGTCCGGTAGGTCACCGCCGTGCTGGCCGACCCGGACCAGCCGTCCGTCGACCCGGCCGCTCACCCCCTGTCCGGGCTCCTCCGTCACCTCGGTGGGCGCCACGAGCCGACTGCTCCGGTCCTTGGCGGCCCGCACGATCGCGGCGGCCAGCACATGGGAGGACAGTTGTTCGACCGAGGCGGCCATCCGCAGCAGTTCGTCCCCGTCGCCGCCGGGCGCGGTCAACACCCTGGCCATCTCCGGACGCCCCGCCGTCAGCGTCCCGGTCTTGTCCACGAGCAGCGTCCGCGCCCGGCCCAGCAGTTCCAACGAGCCGCCGTTGCGGACCAGCACACCGCGCCGGGCCGCCCGGGACAACCCCGCCACTATCGCGATCGGGGTGGCCAGCAGCAACGGGCACGGAGTCGCCACCACCAGGACCGCCACCGCCCGCACGAACTGCCCGGAGACCGCCCACGCGATACCGGCCAGGATCAGGGTGAACGGCACGAACGCCGCCGAGTACCGGTCAGCCAGCCGCACCAACGGCGCCTTCTCCGCGTTCGCCTCCTCCGCGAGCCGGACGATTCCCGCGTAGGTGCTCTCGGCCGCCACCGACGTGACCCGCAACCCGAACGCCGCGCCCGCGTTGACCACTCCACTGGCCAGCCGGTCCCCGGCCCGGCGCTCGACCGCCTGGGACTCGCCGGTCACCGCGGACTCGTCCAGCGTCGCCGCGTCCTCGGCGAAGCCGTCCACCGGCACGACCTCACCCGGCCCGACCAGCAGCCGATCGTCTTTCCGGATGTCGTTCACGTCGACGTCCTGGATGTCGCCGTTCGGACCGCGACGCCGTGCCCGGCGGGGTGCTCGCGCCAGCAGCTCGTGCAGGTCCCGGGTGGCCCGTCCCTGGGCGTAGCGCTCCAACGTGTGCCCGCTGGCCAGCATCAGCGCCACCACCGCCCCGGCCAGATACTCACCGACCAGCAGCGAGGTGGCCAGAGCCAGAGTCGCGATCACGTCCACGCCGATCCGGTGCCGCCGCAACGACTGGACCAACCAGCGCAGCGTGACCAGCAGGGTGGCCGCTGTCGTCGCCGCCCAGCACACGTCGGCGGCCCCGCGCTGGCCCGCGAACCACAACCCCGCGCCCGCCAGCACCGGCACCGTCAACACGACCAACGGCGCGACGTCACGCCACCGTCGCACCGCAGACCCGCCAACCACGTCCCACCCCCACATCGAGGGGCCATCGCGTACCCCTGGCCGGCGAAACCACGGCCGGCCGGGCCCGGTGCCGGCGAGTAACAAGGGTCTCAACAACGCGAGGCCGGCGTGGCCGAAACATCATGATTTTCTGAGGTCGGCCCCGACCGCGCGGGCGCCGGCCGGTGGCCCGGGCGGGCGTGCCCCCGGATCCGGTGCCGCGCTCGGGTGGGCGGGTGACCTCTCTTGACCGCCACCGTGCCGCTTTACTATGTTCCTAGTAAATCAGTAAGGGGTCATCGTGTTCGTCTTCCGGCTCGACACCCACTCCGGCGTGCCGCCGTACCTGCAACTCGTCCAGCAGGTCCGCCAGGCGGTGCTGCTGGGCTTCCTCCAACCCGGTGACCGCCTCCCGCTCATCCGCGAGGTGGTCGAGGACCTGGCGATCAACCCGAACACCGTCGCCAAGGCGTACCGGCAGATGGAGCAGGAAAACCTGGTCACCGGCCGGCCCGGCCAGGGCACGTTCGTCAATGAGCAGCAGTCGGCCGCGATGTCGGCATCGACGTACACCTCGCTGCGCCGCGGCCTGGCGACCTGGCTGCGCCGCGCCTACGACGCCGGCCTCGACGAGCAGGCGGTCAACGCGCTCTTCACCTCGGTGCACCAGCAGACGCGAAACGAGGACGTGGCGTGACAGCGACCGAGTTCGCGCTGCGCACCGACGCTCTGGGCAAGCGATACCGGAAGGGCTGGGCGCTGCGCGACTGCACACTGGCCCTGCCGGCGGGCGGCGTGATCGCCCTGGTCGGGCCGAACGGCGCGGGCAAGACCACGCTGCTGCGCCTGGTCGTCGGGTTGCTGGCACCGAGCACCGGCACGGTGGAGGTCCTCGGCCACGATGTCACCGCCAGCACCCCGCAAACGCTGTCCCGGGTCGGGTTCCTGGCCCAGGACCACCCGCTGTACAAGCGCTTCACCGTTGCCGAGATGCTCCGCTTCGGCCGGGCCTGCAACCTGCGGTTCGACCAGGGGCTGGCGGAGCGCCGGCTGGCGAAGCTGGGCATCCCGCTCGACCGCAGGGTCGGCACGCTCTCCGGCGGCCAGCAGGCCCAGGTCGCGTTGGCGCTGGCCCTGGCGAAGCGGCCGGACCTGCTCGTCCTCGACGAGCCGGTGGCCAGCCTCGACCCGCTGGCCCGGCACGAGTTCCTCCAGGTCCTCATGGGCGCGGTGGCCGACGGCGGGGTGACCGTCCTGTTCTCCTCCCACGTCGTGCACGAACTGGAGCGCGTCTGTGACCACCTGGTCGTGCTCAACAACGGCCGGGTCACGCTCACCGGTGACATCGACACCCTCCTCGCCGAGCACCGGCGGCTCGTCGGCCCGCGCACGCCCACCGACCTCGACCGATCCGGTGCCGTCGTGGAGGCCGTCCACAGCGATCGCCACACGAGCCTGCTGGTGCGCGACGGCGGGCTCCCGCCCGCGCCCGGGTGGCAGGCGCAGCCGGTCGCGCTGGAGGAACTGGTGCTGGCGTACCTGCGCCGGCCGTCCGAGCCGAGCACCACCGTCCCGGCGGGGGTGCCGGCATGACGTGGTTGATCTGGCGCCAGCACCGGGCCGAGGTCTGCGTCCTGGGTCTGTTCGTCGGCATGTTCGCCGTCGTCCTGCTCGTGCTCGGGACGCAGGCCCACGACCTGTTCCCCGGCGGTCCCGGCCGGTGCGCGGGAGACGCCGGTGTCAACGAGGCCTGCGCGGCCTCCTTCCGCCGGCTCGACGAGGAGTACGGGTACGTCGAGAACCTGCTGGCGGGCTTCTATCTGGTCCCCGTCGTCATCGGTGCGTTCCTCGGTGCGCCGCTGCTCGCGCGCGAACTGGAGGACGGCACCTGGCAGCTCGCCTGGACGCAGGCCGTGCCGCGGATGCGCTGGCTGGCGACCAAGCTCGTGGCACTCGCCGGCGTCACCGTAGCGCTCACCGGAATGTTCACCGCGGTGCTCACCTGGTTCCGTCAGCCGTTCGACGCGTGGGAAGGGCGGTTCCAGTACGACGCCTTCGACCTGGAAGGGCTCGTTCCGGTGGCGTACGCGCTGTTCGCGTTCGGCGTCGCCACCGCCGCCGGGGCGATCCTGCGGCGCAGCCTGCCCGCGTTCGGCGGCGCGTTCGGGGCGTTCCTCGCCGCCCGGATGTCGGTGGCGCTGCTGGCCCGCCCCGCGTACGCCACGCCGCTCACCACCACGGAGTCGGTCGGAGTCGGCGGCGCGACGGACCAGGCGGGGCGCCGGGCTGTGCCCGGCTTCGCCGACTGGGTGATCGAACGCGGCTACGCGGACGCCACCGGGCGCAGGCTGAGCGGGACCGAGTATCACGAGCTGGAGAGCGCCGCCGACCGGGCCGGCGAAAACCTCAACCAGTTCCTGCACGCGCGGGGCATCCAGTGGTTCGGGGTCTACCACCCGGCCGACCGGTTCTGGACGTTCCAGCTCATCGAGGCGGCCGTGTTCGTCGCCGTCACGGCGATCCTGATCGGTGTGGTGGTGTGGCGAATACGGCGCCGGCTGATCTAGCGGCACCGCTATGACATAGATGAGATTATATCTCTTGCGTCATTTCAGGTAGGAAGGCCGAAGGCACGTCTCGGTGCTGATTCCTGAGAAGGAGCGACAGATGAAACATGCCCTGCGCCGCCTACGAACGGGGGCGGTCGCGCTCGCTGCCTGCACACTCGGGCTGAGTCTACTGTCGGTACCCGCCGCCGAGGCGTACTCGGTTGCCCCTCTCGCGCCATCATCCGAGCGGGCACCGGAATCGAACCAGTTCTCGGCAGAGGGTGTGACCACGATCGGCGAACTCCGCACCGTCGGCAGCTCGCTGTCCTACGCCCCCAACGGCGGGACACAGGTCATCCAGCACCCCGGCGCCACCTACATCAAGGTGCACTTCAGCTCACTGCGACTGGCCGAGGGCGACTACGTCACCGTGTCGAGCCGCGACGGCAAGGAGAGCTACCGGTACGACCGCCACCTGAACCGGGCGACCGGTTCGGACTACACCACCGACGGACAGCCGGGCTTCTGGGCGATGTCGGTCGACGGCGACACCGCAGTGGTGACACTGCACAGCAGCCGCCCCGCACGGGGCAGCGCCGCCACCATCGACCGGTTCTGGCGCGGATACGACCGCGCGGAGATCGCCGCGCACAACTTCTCCACCCAGTCCGTGTGCAGCACCGACGCCCGCCGCGACGTGGTCTGCTACCAGAACAGCCACCCCACCGAGTACGCCCGCGGCAGGGCGGTGGCGCGGTTGCTGATCAGCGGCGGTGGACTGTGCACCACCTGGCGGGTCGGCAACACCAACCGGATGCTGACGAACAAGCACTGCTTCTCGACGCAGTCCGCCGTGAGCGGCAGCGAGATGCAGTTCAACTACCAGTGCGCCACCTGTGGCGGTGCCAACCCCGGCGCCGGCACCAAGGTCAGCGGTGCCACCCTCTACAAGGTGAGCAGCGGCGGCTCCAGCCAACTCGACTACACCCTGTTCTCGGTCAACAACTTCGCCGCCATCCAGGGCTTCGGCACGCTGTACCTGGCGACCACCGCCACCAGCAACGGCACCCGGATCTACATCCCCGGGCACGGCGACGGCAGCCCGAAGCGGCTGTCGATCTACGAGGACACCCAGAACGGCGGGACCTGTACCGTTCGGAACGCGAACTACAACACCTGGAACATCAGCTACAGCTGTGACACCTCCGGCGGCAACTCCGGTTCACCGGTGCTCGACGGCAGCCACCGGGTGATCGCCCTGCACCACCTCGGCGGTTGTCCGTCGAACCAGGGCGCGAAGGCGCACCTGATCTACAACGAGATCGCCAGTCTGATCGACAACGGCTGAGAGGGTGGGCCGCCGACGCGCGCTCGGCGCCTTGGCGGCCCATCGGCATCCCTGTTGTCGTCGCGCTGGGCGTCGACGACGGCGGCCAGCGGGTCGGGGGCGACCCCGGCACGGGACTGACAACACACGTCGCACCCGCATAAGGTGCAATCGATGATCCGACCTGCGTTCCTGGACGTCGCTGAAACCGCCGCAGCCCTGGTACGGGAACCGATGCTCATCGAGCGATGGTCCACGCCGAGCGCGCTGCCCGACTTTTCCACCGGCGGCCTCGCCCGGCATCTCGCCAACCAGCTCACCCACACCGTGACCTTTCTCGCCGCAGCGCCAGGAGCGTCGGCTGTCTCGGTGCTGGAACACTTCACCGGCAACGCCTGGGTAACGTCAGGCGTTGACAGCGCTGACAACATCGGCATCCGACGCCGCAGCGAGCAGGCAGCCGCGTCGACCACCGCCACGAACCTGGCGGACCTTGTCGGTGATGCGTTGAGCGAGCTGCGTACCGCGGTGCCGGCACAACCAGCGGACCGCATCGTGGACCTCGGCGACTGGGGTCTGCGGATCGATGACTTCCTGCTGACCCGTGTGGTGGAACTGGTCGTGCACATCGACGACCTGGCAGTCAGTCTCGGCCTGCCGACGCCAGCGATGCCCCCGGCAGCGACCCGAGCGGCGATCACTCTGCTGAGCAGCCTCGCAGCCTGGCGACACGGCTCGCTGAACGTGATACGAGCGCTGGCTCGGCAAGAACGAGCTCCCACCTCGATCTCCGCCTTCTGACGCCCGTCTCGCTCAACGACCACGTCAACGCCGCCGTACCGAGACGCATGCTGGACGGGTCAGCTGACGGACCTAGCCGAGCAGCGTCGCCGCCGCGGCCACTGTGGCCAGCGACAGCGTCGTGGTCACCAGCACCGCCCGGTTGGTCACCGCCTCGCCGACGCCGTACTCCTGGCTGTAGATGAACGTGTTCTGCGCCGTCGGCAGGCCCGCGCACACCACCACGGCGAGCAACTGTGGCGCGGACAGGTGCAGGGCCAGCCCGGTCACGTACGCGATGACCGGCTGTGCGACGAGCTTCAGCGCGGTGATCACGGCCAGCTCGACCAGCCCGGCTGGCTCTGCCGGCTCCACCCGCTCTGCCGGCTCCACCCGCTCCGTCGGCGCCGGGGCGTGCAGCGACGCGCCGAGCGCGACCAGGGCGGCCGGAACCGCGGCAGCGGAGAGCAGGGTGAGCGGCGCGCCGGCCGCCGACGGCAGTCGGAGGCCGGCGGCCGAGCACGCGACACCGAGCAGCGACGCCAGGATCACCGGGTTACGGATCGGCAGGGAGGCGATACGGCGGACCCGTACGCGCCCGGCCGGGTCGCTGTGCCGGTCCAGGGCGACCAGGATCACGGGGGTCACCACCAGCACCTGTAGCAGCACCACCTCAGCCAGGAACGACACGTTGCCGAGAACCTGCGTGGCGATCGGAATGCCGAGGTTCGCCGAGTTCACGTACCCGGCGGCCATGCCCCAGATCGGCCGTTCGCCGGGCCTGCGACCGAACAACCAGCTCGCGCCGACCCACCCGAACCCGACGACCGCGGCGGTGCTCACTGCGAAGGCGAGCAGCGAGCGGCCGTCGAACACGGACAGGGGCATCCGGGACAGGGCCAGGAACAGGGCGGACGGCATCGCGAGGTGGAACACGAACCGGCCGAGCACCGACGCCGCCGCCTCGCCCAGCAGGCCCCAACGACAGGCCGCGTAGCCGACCGCGGTGAGGATCCAGATCGGTACGAACGCCGACACCAGGCTCATCCGGACGTCACCGGCGGGCGGGCGTGGCGAGGATGTTGCCGGGCCGAGGGTTGTTCACGTGTACGCCGATCGGAAGGCCACGCGTTCAGCCTCGCATCCCGCCCGGACGGCGCGAACATCCCATCCGCAGCTGCACGGGCCATCATCGGCGCGCACGTCTGCTGCCGTCTGAGTGGCTACCCAGCGTTTACGCCCGCAGTGTCCTGGATGCCGTCCGGGCGTGCCGGTGAGAGGGCAGCAGATCGTGGCGGCATTGGGCAGCTGACAACAGTGGCGGCGGTCGGGACCACGCAATTCTTCCGCCGCTGAATGATGGGAAACCGCAGCCAGTCGGGTGCCGCACCACGACTGCCGCTTCGGTGCGTTGTTGAGGTGGTGACACCGCTGTCGGGCTGTCGTGGACCGGACGCGCCAGCACCGGTGGCGGTTGCCCGGTGGCCGTACCGGCCACCGTGTCCTGTGCCGTGCTGGCCGCCCGCCCCTCTGGTCGGCAGGTCGCCTCACCACCGGATCTGGCGGGCTGTCAGCGGTGCCGGAGTGGGCCGCCGGACCCGTCATTACGAAGCCCGCAAGAAGGTGGTGAAGGTGAACTATCGGAGCAACTTCCGGAAGCAAGCGACAGTGGACATGACGCGGCTGTACAGGCCAACGCCATTGTCACTAAGGTGTAATAGCGGCTAGTCTGTGCCGATCAGGCGATCGAACCTCGTCGAAACTTTCGACGAGGCTACCGTTACGGAGAAGCGAAATGACGACCGCAACAAAGAGTCCGGCAGCGGCCGGGCCCCACGGCGGCGAGGTGCCTGGCCGGCTGATCCGAAACCCGGTCCTTCCCGGCTTCAACCCCGACCCGTCGATCTTGCGCGTCGGCACTGACTACTACATCGCCACGTCGACCTTCGAGTGGTACCCGGGCGTCCGGCTGCACCACTCGACCGACCTGGTGCACTGGCGCCCGCTCGGTGGCGTCATCACCGAGCGGCGGCTTCTCGACCTGAGCGGAGCGGGCGATTCCAACGGCGTGTGGGCGCCTGATCTGTCCTATGTGGACGGTGTGTTCTATCTCCTGTACGCCGACGTGGCGAGCTTCGCCAGCGGCTACTGGGATCCGCAGAACTATCTGGTGACCGCGAGCGACCTCGCCGGGCCCTGGTCCGACCCGGTCGTGCTGCACGGGCGCGGGTTCGACCCGTCGCTGTTCCACGACGAGGACGGCACCACCTGGATGCTGTCGATGGTCGCCGACTGGCGGCCGGGCCGTGACCGGTTCGCGGGCATCCAGATCCAGCAGTACGACCGCGAGGCCCGTCGCCTGGTCGGCACCGAGCGGACGATCTTCCAGGGAACCACCGCCGGCGTCACCGAGGCGCCGCACGTGTACCAGAAGGACGGCTGGTACTACCTGTTGACCGCGGAGGGCGGCACCTCCTGGACGCACCAGGCGACGATGGCCCGCTCCCGTAGCCTGTTCGGGCCGTACGAGGCCCATCCGGACGGCCCGCTGCTCACCTCGCAGGGCCATCCCGAGCTGGAGCTGCAGAAGTCCGGTCACGGCAGCCTGGTGGCCACGCCAGACGGGCGTTGGTACCTGGCGCACCTGACGGCCCGGCCGTACACCCCCCTCGGCCGGTGTGTGCTCGGCCGGGAGACCGCCATCCAGGAGGTGCACTGGCCCGAGGGGGAGTGGCCGCGCATCGAGGACGGAATACCGGCGGTGCTCGTGCCCGTGCCGGGCGAGGCCGAGCCGGCGGCGGACCTGCCGGAGGAGCGCGACGACTTCACCGAGCCGGTGCTCGGCCCCGAGTGGTCGACGCTGCGCCGTCCCGCCACCGCGGACTGGGTGGATCTCACCTCGCACCCCTCGGTCCTGCGGATTCACGGCGGCCAGTCGCCGGTCGGCCGGCACCGTCCGAGCCTGGTCGCGCGTCGCGTGACCGCGCAGCAGTGCGAGCTGACGGCCGCCATGCGCTTCGACCCGGCCAACTACCGCCAGCTCGCCGGCGTCACCGCCTACTACAACACCCGCAACTGGCACTACGCCTACGTGACCGCCGACGACGACGGCCAGCCGGTGCTTGAGGTGATGTCGTGCGACAACGGCCGGCGGGTCATGCACGACGCGTGCCACGTCGACCTGCCGAGCGCGGGCGACATCACGCTGCGGGCCACCTTCGACGGCCCGCGTCTGACCTTCGCCTATCAACTGGCCGGCGAGGCGCGCTGGGTCGACCTGCCGGCAGAGCTCGACGCCACCATCCTGTCCGACGAGTACGCCGCGACCCTGGTCGATGGTGAGCCGGAGGGCTGGGGCTTCACCGGCGCGTTCGTCGGCCTGTGGGTCCAGGACCTGGGCGCCGAGGGCGTCTACGCGGACTTCGACTGGGCGTCGTACCGCCACTGGTGAGCACCCACCGACGCGAGCGCGCCCGCCGCGCCCCGTCGCCCCGCACAGCCGGGCGTGCGCCGTCCAGCGGTGCCACGCCCGGCTGTCGTTACGCGACCGACCGGCGGGGCGTCGGGCTGGTGCCGACCTCTTGCCTGCTGGCGACGGCGGCAGCGACGACCATCGCTGCCGACTGCGGGAATTCTGTGCTGAAAAAGGGGTACGGCGCGTGGAAATATAGTCGACGTCCGTCGATCGACTGAACGGGGATCACCGTGACGACACAGCTGTCCAAGGCCACCGCCGTACCGGGTCCGACCGGGCATCCGCTCCTCGGCATGTTGCCGGAACTCCGCGACGACCTGCTGGGATCGATCCTGAACGGCTTCCACAGGTACGGCGACGTGGTGGCCTACCACGTCGGGCTGCCACGGGGGCCACGCGCCGTCAGCGTCGACGTGGTGAACGTGCACCACCCGGACGGCATCCATCAGGTCCTCACCACGCCCCAGGTCTTCAGCCGTCGCGCGAGCGCGTACGAAATCCTTCGGGAGTTCATCGGTGAGGGCCTGCTGACCAGCGACGGAGACCGTTGGCTGCATCAGCGGCGGACGCTGCAACCGCTGTTCACGCCGCGCCGGGTGGCCCGCTACACCGAACTGATGGCCGAGGAGGCGGCCCGCGTCGTCGACGACATGGCGGTCACCGCCGGGTCCGTGGTGGACCTCTACCAGGTCATGCAGCGCTACACGATGCGGGTGGTCGGCCGGGCGCTGTTCGGCGACGACATCGACGAGGTCGTTCCCCGGCTACAGGAGCTCATGCCCATCCTGGGCGACCTGGCGCTGGCACGCGCCCTACAGGTCGTCAAGCTGCCGCTGAGCTGGCCGACTCCACGGTCGCGCCGGATCACGCAGGTCCGCGCGACCCAGTACGACATCATCGACCGCATCATCGCCGCCCGCCAGCGAACCGGCGGCGAGGAGACCGAGGACATGCTCAGCCGGCTGTTCGCGGCCAAGGATCCGGAGACCGGGCAGACCCTGTCCATGGAGGAGATCCGCGATCAGATGCTCGTGTTCCTGCTCGCCGGGCACGAGACGACCTCGGCCGGGTTGGCGTTCACCATGCACCTGCTGGGTCAGCACCAGGAGGTGCAGGAACGGGTCGCGGCCGCGGCCGGCACCGGCGACCAGGAGCTGGTGCGGGCCGCGATCATGGAAGGCATGCGGCTGTACCCGCCCGTCTACAGCATGGAGCGGATGGCCGAAACCGACGTCATGGTCTCCGGACACCGCATCCCGGCCAATACCAAGGTGGTGGTCGCCCCCTGGGTCACGCACCGGCACCCGGAATTCTGGCCCGACCCGGAGCGCTTCGAGCCGGACCGGTTCCTCGGGCAGCAGGACCGGCCGCGCTACGCCTACTTCCCATTCGGTGGCGGCCCGCGCAGTTGCATCGGCGAACACTTCGCGCTGCTGGAGATGACCGTCCTGCTGAGCGCGTTGCTCACCCGATACCGGGTCGACACGCGTGGCGAGCGGCTGGAGGTCGTACCGATGGTCACGCTGCGTCCGGCCGGCGCGGTCCGGGCCACGCTGACCGTCAGGTGACCTGATGCCCTGGCTGATCCGGACCGGATCAGCCAGGGCACCGTTCGGTTCCGGGTCCGACTGTCGCTACGTGACCCGCGTCCCGTCAGCCGTCGCGACGGGCAGCGGTTCAGTGGCCGGCGTAGCGGCGGCCGCAGGGGCGGCGGCCCGTTTGCGGGGCTTGGCGAACCGGCGCATCATCGGCCGTTCCACGCCGACGTGAAGCAGCGATGCCAGGCCGAGGGTCACCAGGTAGGCGCCGACCATCACGGCGAGCGCGGCGGCGACGCCGAAGCCGTTCGGAGCCATGTTGGCGGCGCCGTACAACACCAGGATGTGCAGGAGGTAGAAGGCGAAGGACGTGTCGCCCAGCCAGCCGGTGACCCGCCCGCGCAGCGGTGAGCGGTGCCCCTCGACGTCCGCCCGGGCCGCGGCGGCCACCAGCAACGCGAGCGGGATGACCATCGCCGCGACGACCGAGTAGAGCAGCGGAACGACCTCGGAGACGCCGTAGAAGGCCAGCGTGACAAGTGCGGCGCCGGGCAGGCTGAGCCTGATCCACAGCCCCCGCATGACGAGTTGGGCGATGACGATCCCGAGGACGAAGTCCAGCATCCGGATCAACGGAAACTGTTGGACGAACCAGAACTGCGGAAATGCCGCGTCCGCGTAGGTGTACGTCGGCTCGGCCGGAAGAAACGCCAGGGAGAAGGCGGGCGCGACGAGCATCGCGGCGACGATGCCACCCGCGAGCGACCAGAGCCAGGCGGCGTTGAGCCGTCGGATGCCGGCGAGCACCCACGGGAACGACGCGTAGAAGAAGATCTCACAACTCAGCGACCAGCTCGGCGGATTGACCCCGTTGAAGATGAACTCGTTCGGGATCCAGCTCTGCACCAAGGCCAGGTTCGCCACCGTCGGCCACAGCGGCGCGCCGCCTCGTACCAGGATCAGTAGGAGAATGAACACGGCGCAGACGACCAGGTGGTTCGGCAGGATCCGGGCGGCCCGTCGGCGCCAGAACCGGCGATTCGGCTCGTGGTCGGGAGCCGACCAGGTCAGGACGAAACCGCTGAGGATGAAGAAGAAGCCGAGCGCCGCGGATCCGGTACGGCTGAGAACGAGATACCACCAGTCGTCGATCCGCTCGTCGGCGAAGAAGCCGAACAACGTCGTGTGCGAGAAGAAGACAGTGACCGCGGCGAGCCCCCGCAGACCGTTGAGGGTCGGCAGTTGCCGGGCCATCCGTCCCGCCTGCTGGGTCATCGGCGGCCACCTTCCGTCG
This sequence comes from Micromonospora sp. DH14, assembly GCF_029809455.1. Classification (NCBI taxonomy): domain Bacteria; kingdom Bacillati; phylum Actinomycetota; class Actinomycetes; order Micromonosporales; family Micromonosporaceae; genus Micromonospora; species Micromonospora sp. DH14. The sequence continues at coordinate 41,269 of NZ_JARVKT010000020.1, forward strand.
TTTCGGACATCTCCTGTCGACGTACCGGCCGGCGTGTCCGGAACGCCTCCTCGGCGATGTCGGCCGCGCGCCGTACGCCGTCCAACTCCGCGATCCGGCGTTGGTAGTGCTGCGCCTTCGCCCGGTAGGTGGGGTCGCCGCTCACCGTGTCGATGGCCGCCCGCAGCCGCGCCGGAGTCACCTTGTGCACCGGGATGAACTCGCCGGCACCGAGGTACTTGAGTCGGGCGGCGACGCCCGGTTGGTCGTTGCCCACGGGCAGCGCGACCATCGGCACGCCATGGGCGAGCGCTTCCAGTGTGGTGTTGATGCCGGCGTGCGTGATGACGAGCGACGCCCGCGCCAGCAGATCGAGCTGGGGCGCGTACCGGACCACTATCGGGTTTCCGGCAAGGCCGGTCGGCGGTTCGACGTCGGTGCTGCCGAGGGAGATGACCAGTTGCGCGTCGAGCCCGGCACAGGCCGTGGCGATCGCCTCGAATATGTGCGGGAGGCGGTTCTGGAGGGTGCCCATCGACGCGTAGATCAACGGGCGGTCGTCGAGCCGCTCCCACGGGAAGGACACCGGCTCGGTGCTGTCCTCGTCGTGGAACGGCCCGGTGTAGTGGAACGAGTCCGGCAGGCGGGTGCGGGGGAAGTCGAAGAACGGCGGTTGCTGGGTGATCTGGGCCAGATCCGAGCCGTCGTTCACACTGTTGATCAGCGGCAGGCCCCATGCGGCACGACGTTCGTTGATCCGTTGCAGCACCGGCCGGATGACCCAGGCGATCACCTGGTCGCCCACCATGTTGCGCACCCGCGCGAGCGGCGAGGGATGGTACGGCCACGCCGTCATGAACGGCGGCACACCGGGTTCGGTGTTCAGCGCCAGCGCGTTGCACACGTTCACAACCGGAATGTCGAGGTGGTCCCCGACGGTGTTGCCGGCGCCGTAGACCTGGTCCACCAGCAGCGCGTCGATGCCGTGCCGCTGCACCAGAACCGGCAGGTCCCGCAGCAGAACCTCGACCTCGCGCACGTACCCCCGGACGATGAAACGCACCGCGGCCAGGCCGGTCAGCCGACCCTGCTCCTCGGAGAAGCGCGCCAGTGAGCCCACCGGAAACTCGCGCTCGCCGATCGGTGCGAAGGCGAACCTGGCCGTGAACGACTTCGTTCCGGCGTCCGGCAGGGAGATCAGGGTGACCCGGTGGCCGCGCCGGAGCAGTTCTCTGCCGAGCGTGGCCATCGGGCTGAGTTGGCCGGTGTAGTCGGGAACCACGAGTCCGATGTGGAACATGGTCGGGGCACTCACGTGTCGCTCCCTCGCTGGGTTCATACCACCGTCGTCAGGCAGGACGGATGTATCGAAAACTCGGCCGGGGTGTATCCGACGATCTCGCCGTCGACCTCGACCGGCAGCGGGCTGTCCGCGTCGACGCGCACGGTGCGGACCTCCTGCCGGTGGATCGCCGGATGTCCCGCTGCGGCCCCGCGGAACACCTGCCACATCAGTCCGGCCACGCCGAGGCGGCCGACACCCGACACCCGCACCGCGTCCAGGTAGCCCGCCCTCGGGGGTTGCGTGCTGCCGAAGGTCAGCCCACCGGCGAAGTACGGCACCTTGAGCACGGCGAGATTGCTGATGCTCTGGTGCGACGGTTCGCCGTCGAGTTCCAACCGCACCGCCACCGGCCGCCAGCGGGCCAGCGTCCGGATGCTCGACGCCGTCTCGGCGAGCTGGAGGTTGAGCCGCTTGAGCACCCGGTTGACAGGTGTCTTCTCGGTGAACCGCTGACCGATCACGCTGATCAGCCCGACCGTGCAGCTGACCAGGAAGTACCGCTGGTCCCGGGTGCCGTCGGGCCGGGTGAAGGTCACCGTTCCGACGTCGGTCTCCCGGTCGCGGGCGCGGTCGAGCAGGTCACCGAGGTCGGTGACCGGCCGCAGGCCGCGAGCGAAGTCGTTGCAGGTGCCAGCCGGCACGTACGCCAGCCGCACCTTCTCCCCGCCCGCCTCCAGCACCCCGTTGGCCACCTCGGACAGCGTGCCGTCGCCGCCGATCGCCACCACCGTGGCGTACCCGTCCTCGACCGCCTGCCGCCCGAGGGCGATGCCGTGCCCGGGATAGCGGGTGGACCAGCACCGCGCCCCGGGCAGTTCCGTGGCGATCCGCCGCATGATGGTGTCCCTGCGCTGAACACCGGACGCGGGGTTGGTGATGCAGACGACCGGGTCGTTCTCATCGGCTGCCATGCGCCTGCTCCAATTCCAGTTCCGCCATGGCGAGGCTCAGCGCCTCCTCGAAGCCGTACCGGGGTGAGTAGCCGATCGACCGGATCCGGCCGACGTCGTACCGCATGCCTCCGGCGACGGACCGGACCGCGTAGCGGGTGAGCAGCGGCCGGCCGGATCTGATGCCGATGCCGGCCATCCCGGCGAGTTCGGACACGGCTCCCGCGGCCAGGGCAGCGCCGAAGGGGATCGAGGTGGTCGGCGGCCGTGCCCCGATCCGTTCGGCCACCGAGGCGAACAGCTGCCCCAGCGTCAGGCCGTACGAGTCACCGACGATGAACCGGCCGCCGGCGCAGCTGGCAGTGGTGCCGGCCAGCACGATCGCGTCGGCCAGGTTCGCGCTGTACGTCAACTCGATCGGCGGCACGCCACGGTCGAACTGCACGAGCTGGTTGGCGCGCAGCCCGCGCACGAGCTCGGGCAGGAAGGTGCGGTCGCCGGGGCCGAAGACCCAGGCGGGGTACACCACTGTGACGTCGAGACCGTTCCCGTGGTACGACCACGCCAGGTCTTCGCCGGCAGCTTTCGACAGCGGGTACGGGTAGCGCGGCACCCGCCGTGGCGACGCCTCGTCGATGACCTTTCTAGCATGGAAACCGAAGACGTCGACGGTGCTCAGGTAGACGAATCGGGAGACGCCGCAGCGCCGCGCCTCGTCCAGCACCGCCCGGGTGCCATCCCGGTTCACCTGCCAGATGCGTGGGCCGGGTCGCCAGTCGGTCAGGTCGGCGGCCGCGTGCACCACCAGGTCGACGTCCGTGCAGGAGCCGCGCAGCGACTCCGGGTCGGTCAGGTCGCCACGGTGGGCCGTGTACGTCGCGTCGTCCGGCGCGGGTGCCCGCACCAGCCCGCGTACCGACCAGCCCTGTTCCCGCAGGGCTGCGGCGACCGCGCGGCCGACGCAGCCGGTGACGCCGGTCACCAGAGCGAGACCCGACCCCATCACGAACCCTCCGCCAGCAGGGCCCGCAGGTCGGTGAGCAGCGACCCGGCCGGGTCGAGTGCGCGCATCCGCGTCAGCAGGTTTCGCAGTTCACGGCGCTGGCCTGACTCGTCGACCATCAGCAGCTCCGGACCGGCGACGAGGTGTCCGACGTGAAACGGACGCAGTCCCTGTCGCGTGAGCGCCTGGGAGCACGCCCGTGCGTCGGCCGGATCGATCGCGTACAGCAGCTCGAACTCACCCCACTCGGCGGCCGCCGAACACCACCGGGGCAGGCCCGCCGAGTCGGCGACGGCGGAGACGAGCGGCGCGTACACCTCGTCGTGCAGCATCACCTCGGCCCCCAGCCCGTTGACCTCGGCGAGGCTGACCGCCGCGCTCAACAGACCGTCGCTGGTGTCGATGCACGCCCGGGCGTAGCGGCGCAGCGGTTCGCACGCGGTCACCCGCGCCTCGGGCAGCCACGGTTCGCCCGCGCCCGCACCGCCCAGTGCGAGCGCGCGGAATCCGACCGCGTTGCCGGCTCCGATCGGGCCGGTCACGTACAGCGCGTCGCCGGGCCGGGCGCCCATCCGGTTCAGGATGGATTCGCGTGGGACGGTTCCCAGGGCGCACGAGGTGAAGCTCTCCTCGTTGGCCCAGTTGGTGTCGCCACCCACGATGTGGCAGCCGTACCGCTCGGCGGCCTCGGATGCGCCGCGCCCGAACTCACGGGCCTCCTCGGGGGTCCAGCTGTCCGGGCGCAGCGAGCAGGAGACCAGTACGGCGACCGGGTCGGCGGCCACCGCGGCGAGGTCGCTCACGCTGACCGTGGTGGTCAACCAGCCCTTCGCGTACGGCGTGGTGGCGGTGGCCAGTTCGGCTCCGTCGTTCAAGGTGTCGACGGTGACCGCCAGGAGCCCGGCGGCGCCCAGATCGAGGAGTTCGGCGTCGGCCTCGAAGGCGTTGTTGAGTTGCCGTGGCGAGCGGGTCATGCGCTCGCGGATCGCCATGATCAGGCTGCTCTCGGCCGCGCTCAACGGCAACCGGTTGCGGGTGGTGGAGGTCATGTCACGCCTGCCGGGAGGACTGGGTCGCCCGCAGCGTCAGCTCCAGGTAGACCATCATCGGAACGCCGACGACGAGGAAGAGCGTCGGTCGGTGCAGCGCGCCGAGCGACAGGAAGAACAGTGTGGTCGCCCTGATGAACCAGACCAGCGCCTCGTACGCCCGGGTCTCCGGCGCCCGGTTGAGTGTCACGAGGCTCTGCGTGAACCCGAACGCGGACGCGATGAGCAGCCCCCAGCAGACGATCTCGGCGTAGGCGCTCGCGCTGTCGGCCTCGGCCACGGCGGCGGTGCCCGCCGCTATCACCGCGACGACCGGAAATATCACGGCGATCCGGCTGGAGGCCCTGGTGCCGATGGCCACCGGCAGCGTGCGGTAGCCGGCGACCCGGTCGCCCTCGATGTCCTTGAAGTACCCGACGAGGCAGAAGCCGCTGAACGTGACAGCGACCAGTGCCGTCTGGAACCACGTCACCGCCGGGATGTCGAGCCATCCCGCGTCGGGTCGGACGGCCACGGCGCCGAGCACCGTGAACAGCGCCATGTCGACGCCGTTGACGAGATTGCCCAGCATGGGGATGCGCTTGGTCCACGAGTAGACCAGGTGCCCGCCGATCGCGATGACGCTCCACAGCGCCAGCGTCGGTGCGACCACGATCGCCACCACCATCAGGGCTGCGGACAACGTGAGCGTCAGCGCCAGGCCGATGTGGGGGTTGATCAGCCCGGTGACGAACGGACGGTCCGGAGCGTTGACCGCGTCGGCCTCGCGGTCGAACCAGTCGTTGATGACCACGCCGACGCCGTATCCCAGTGTGCAGAACAGCAGCCCGATCACGATGCTCGCGGCGTTGGCCCCGGCCGGCGGTGCGGTCATGCCGACCAGACCTGCCGACAGCGAGAAGGGCACGAAGTGCAGGCGCCACATCCGCGCCCAGGCAACCACCAGGTCCCAGGTCCTGACGGCGGGTTCGAGCTGGTTGACGGTCATTGGTCCTCCACTGACATCAGGTCGCCGACCTCGGCGAACGCGGCGACGACGCGCTTGAGCTGCTCCGGTGTGTGCGTGGTGGAGAAGCTCGCTCGCAGCCGGGGCGAGGCGGCCGGGGGGATGACCGCGTTGACGTAGACGCCCCGGTCCAGCAGGTTGCGCCACGCGAGCAGGGTCTGCGGTACGCCGTCGAGCCGTACTGAAACGATCGGCGTTTCGCTCGGGATCGGGTCGTAGCCAAGGGCCGTCAGCTCGCGACGCACGTACGACGCGTTCTCCACCGCCTGCTGGCACAGCCCCGGCTCCGCCTTCAGGATGCGCAGCGCGGCGTACGCGGCAGCCAGGCTGGCCGGCGGGGCGGACGCGCTGAAGATGAGGCTGCGCGCGTGGTGACGCAGGTACTCGATCACATCCGCCGGGCCGGCCACGGCACCGCCGATCGACGCCAGCGACTTGCTGAAGGTGACGGTGATGAGGTCGACCTGGTCGGTGACGCCGAAGTGCGCGCTGGTGCCCCGGCCGTCGGCCAGTACGCCGATGCCGTGTGCGTCATCGACGAGCAGGCGGGCCCCGTACTGCCGGCACAGCCGTACGACCTCGGTCAACGGGCACAGGTCGCCGGCCATCGAGTACACCCCGTCCACGACGACCAGCCGGCCGGCGTCCGAGGGGCTGGCGGCCAACTGCCGCTCCAGGTCGTCCATGTCGTTGTGGGCGAACCGTCGCGTCTTGGCCCGGCTCATGCCGCAGCCGTCGTAGACCGAGGCGTGCGCCTCACGGTCGAGGATGACCACGTCGTGACGCGACAGCAGGGATGCGATGACGCCGACGTTCGCCTGGTAGCCGGTCGGAAACACCAGTGCCGCCGGCATGCCGAGGAAGTCGGCCAGTTCCTGCTCCAGCGCGTCGTGCAGTGGCGTGTTGCCGTTGAGCAGCCGCGAGCCCGTGCGCGATGTGCCGTACTCCTCGATCGCCGCCTGCGCCGCGGCCTTCACGCGCGGGTCGGAGGTCAGCCCGAGGTAGTTGTTCGAGCCGCACATGAGGATGTCGCCGTCGAGTGTCTGCGCGACTGTCGCGTCGTGCCCCTCGAAGGGAATGAAGTACGGGTAAACGTTGGCTGCGCGAGCCTCCTGGCTCTCGGTGTATGACTGGCAGCGACCGAAGATATCCACTGTCACCACGGTTCGCGAAACCCCTCTCATCTGGTGCCCCGTGTGCATCGGGCCGTTCAACGGACCTGCTGCTCCAGTAGTCGGCACAATCGCTCCGGACAGTGGCGCGCCGGCGATCGGGATCGGCCAGCACGTAGCCGCTGTGCGGAGGGAGGTGGCCGGTCGTCTCTCACACCCGCTGGTGCCGCCGGCTCGCAGGCTGAACCAGCGCGGGGACGCCGCGGCGCGGCTCGGTGAACCGCAGCGCGAGGGCGTTCCTCGTCCCCGGCGGAGTGAGGGCGACGTGTGTGCAGAAGACGGTCGAAGGTGCTGTTGACGCGCCTGGCCCGGCCGGCCGGCCCGGCGAGCGACGGAACCGACGCGGGCTCCCGACCTTGGACACGCCGCCGGTTGCGATGCCAGCGGTGTTGCTGGAATCGCTGTCCGACCACTGTGGAGGCGGGAATGCGTGCCGGGCCGTCGCGGCCCGCAGTGCGGTCCGAGGCTGGCGCACACCAGCCGACATCAGGCCAATAGGCTCGTGAAGGTCGGCGCTGGCCGTGTCATCGTGTTGCGCCGCATTCCTCTGGCACCACGGTAAGAATCCAGGGATGTGGCGCTATGGCAGCGCAGGAAAAGTGGCATTGCAGCGGCAGCGCATAGTTCATTACTCCCCCCGATCCGCTGTCTACATTCACCAGCGGCGATCGCTTGACGATCTCTCTGGAGCAGGATGCTACGCCGGTTCCGCAGCGCACGTCCAGCCCACTTTGGTTGTCGGATCCGCCCGTCCGCCACGGCTCAGCTGCCTTGCGGGAGTATTGCTCCAGGTGACAAGCGAGGGGACGGGATCGAGCGCCATCTCAGCCCGTTGGGCAAGATCAACGAATAGGCGTCAGTGAAAGTTGCCTCTGACCGCAAGGCGCCCTCTTTGCCCCATTTGGCCGTCATGCGATGGCGGCGAATCTCCGCATGGATGTGGATAATGATTGATCGTGGCGCATCGCAGCAGACTCTCGACGATCCTGATTGACGTACCCCGAGGTGAGGCACCGGCAGCTGCCGCCTTCTGGTCGGAGGCCCTCGGCGTGCCTGCCCGTACGGTCCCCGACGAGCAGCAGTTCACCTCCCTGCACGGCGCACTGCCCGGGCTGGTGCTGGCGGTGCAGGCAGTGGATGACCAGGCTCGCTACCACGTCGACATCGAGACCGACGACGTCGAGGCGGAGACCCGCCGACTGGTCGCCTACGGCGCCGTCGAGGTCGGCCGCTGGCTGGAGTGCGTAACCCTGCGGGCCCCGGGCGGCCATCTCGTATGCGTTATTCCGTGTCACACCGATCCGGAGACTTTCGAGCCTCTTTCCCAGGCATGGGAGTAGGTGCGCCGGACGACGATTTGATCGCGGCGTCGTTAATGCGGAGCACCGTGACGTCCGGGCGTGGCCGAGGAACTGTTCTGCGCGTTTCTCGGCGGTCAGCCGTCTGAACCGACGCGGCCCTCCTCCCGTGCTGTTCGTAACAGCCGCAGGAATCTGATTCCATCGCAAACCTGCTGGGGGAATCGTCATCCGCCTGATGGGTCCGCTGCGGCTTGGGGGAGTAGGTAGGCGACCGTCGCCGCCATTTCGTCAATATCTCCGGCGCAACCGGTTGAGGTCGCCGCATTCACGCTTCCAGGCGTGTCCCGAGCGAAGGCGCTGGTCGATTTGGTGCCACAGCGTTGCTCGTCAGGCCGCGTCGTCCCACGTCGTGGGCCGGCGAACGCGTGAATACCTCCCGGCCGGGAGTCGTCACCCGGTGCGCGGACAAGCGGTGGAAGCCCATTGCGGCGACGGTCGAGGAGATGGTGACGACGCGTCCCCGCTCGATCATCGGCAGGGACGACCTGTCCGCCAAATGGCATCGGCGACAGGACCAAGATTCACCCCCGGTCGCCGGGCACGTCCGCCGGAGTCGTGATTACCGGCCGGGTCGCTGCCGCTCCGGGTGCGCCCCGCCCGGGATCTTCAGAACAGCGAGAAAGGCGTTTACCGCAGGGGTCCGGCCCAGGCGACTCCAGACGAGGTGCTCGACCCGGGCCGGCGCGTCGGCGACCGCAATGGTGGTCACGCCATTGAGTCGTGGCACGTAGGCGGAGGGGAGCATGGCGACGCCGAGGCCGGCAGCGACGAGGTCGGCCATCAGGTCGGCGGCGGTCACCTCGAACGCGACGTCGCGGGCGAGGCCGGCGGCGGAGAACGCCTGATCGGTCTGGGCCCGCCCGGCGCTGCCCACCGGAAAGTCGACGAAGACCTCGGCGGCGAGCCGGTCGAGGTCGACTGCCGGTTCCCCCGCGAGCGGATGGTCCGGGGCGACCACGGCGACGAGCCGGTCCCGAGCCAATTCGTGCACGTCGACGCCCTTTGGCTGCACCGTTTCCGGCAGCCCCAGGAACGCCACGTCGATGACGCCCTGCTTGACCTGCTCCACGAGTGCGTCGCTCCCGCCGACACGCAGGCCGACGCGCACGTACGGGTACCGCTGGCGGAACGCGCGGAGGGTGGCCGGAATGTCGACGGCCGCAACCGTGGGGATCAGACCCACCCGCAGTCGTCCCCGTACCTCTCCCACCGCCGCCGCGACCTCGGCGGCCGCGCGTTCGGCGGCGTCCAGGCACTGGCGGGCGGCGGGGAGGAACGCCGCACCCGCCGGAGTCAGCCGCACCCGGCGGCTGGTCCGCTCGAAGAGCCGCGCACCGAGTTCCCGTTCCAGCCGCGCGATCTGGTGACTCAACGCGGACTGGACGACCAGGCACCGTTCTGCGGCCCTGGTGAAACTGCTCGTCTCGGCGACGGCGAGGACGTAGCGCAGTTGGTGTAGCTCCATCGATCCATCTTCTCTGTAGATCGATCGGATGACAAACATGCATTGGACTCATCGATGTGCGCGCGACGAGACTTTCCGACATGACACGTTCCGGAGCGGAGAGACTCGTCGGCGGAGCCGGCTTCTCCAACAACCTGCCGCGTACCGCGGTGACCGCGCTCGCTCCGCTGGCGTGGGGCACCACCTACGTCGTCACCACCGAGCTTCTTCCGCCCGGCCACCCGTTGTTCGCTGGACTCCTGCGCGCGTTGCCCGCCGGACTGGTGGCGCTGGCATTCACCCGTACGCTGCCGAGCGGCGCGTGGTGGGGGAGAGCGGCGACGCTCGGCGTACTGAACATCGGACTCTTCTTCCCGCTGCTCTTCGTCGCGGCCGAGCGGCTGCCGGGAGGCATCGCTGCGACCCTGGGGGCGGTGCAGCCGCTCGTCGTCGCCGTCCTGGCCGCGACGCTCCTGCGGGAGGGACTCTCCCTCTGGCGCGCCGTCTGGGGTGTCGCCGGGGTGCTGGGCGTCGGCCTGGTGGTGATCGGACCGAACGCCGCGTTCGACGCCGTGGGGATCGTGGCCGGTCTCCTCGGCGCGGCAACGATGGCGCTCGGGGTAACCCTCACCAAGCGTTGGCAACGTCCCGCCGGGGTGAGCCCGATGGCCTTCGCCGGTTGGCAGCTCAGCGCGGGCGGTCTCTTCCTGGTGCCCGTCACCTTCCTCGTCGAAAGACCACCACCAGCGATCGACCCGCCCGCTGTTCTCGGCTACCTCTGGCTAGGACTGGTCGGCGGCCTGTGCGCGTACGTGCTGTGGTTCCGGGGCGTCATCGCGCTACCGGTTACCTCCGTCGCGGTCCTCGGTCTGCTGTCGCCGCTGGTCGCCGCGCTGCTCGGTGCCCTGCTGCTCGATCAGACGCTCGGCCCGATCGAGCTTCTCGGCTTCGGGCTCGCACTGGCCGCAATCGTCGCGGGGCAGCTGCCCGCGCCGACCCGGCCGCGCCACCCGGGCTCGCAACTCGTACCGGAAGGGGCAACTCGATGAAGATCGCCGTGGTTGGAGCCGCCGGAATGGTCGGTTCGCGCGTCGTCGACGAGGCCGCGCGCAGGGGACACGACCCGATCGCCATCGTCCGGAGGCGGAGGCCGGCGGCACTGCCGCAGGGCGTGACCGCCGTCGCCGGCGACACGGACGACCCCGGCTGGCTCAGCCGCCTCTTCGACGGCACGGACGCGATAGTGGCGGCGATCCGTCCCGCCCCCGGGTACGAACACACCGTCGCCGCGACCACCACGACGCTGCTCGACGCGGCCGAGGCGGCCGGGACGCGCATCGTCGTCGTCGGCGGTGCCGCCCCGCTGCGGATCCCCGGACACCCCGACCGCCTCGTCCTCGACAGCCCGGAGTACGTGCCGCGGGCCTGGCGAAGCATCGCCGCCGCCAGCATCGTGCAACTCGACGCCTGCCGGGCGCACCGGGCCGACTGGGTCTACCTGAGCCCGCCCGCCATCCTCGAACCCGGAACCCGCACCGGTACGTACCGACGGGGCACCGCGACGCTCATCACCGGGGCCGACGGCGCGTCCCGGATCTCGGTGGAGGACCTCGCCGTCGCCGTCCTCGACGAACTGGAGAGACCGGGCGGGGACAAACACTTCACCGTGGGATGAGCTTCCCGTACGGACGCGGACCGGCCGCCATGGCGATCATCGTCATCTATCGCTACGATCCGACATCGGTAGATCACTGAGCGTTGATGCGTGTCCTGGGCGCTGGCAGCCCGGCACCGCCACCACACGACGCCGGCCTGAGGATCACGCCGCCTCGACGAAGGGAATCCGGATGACGGAGAGCGCGCAGACCACCGGGAGCCGAACCGTTCCGCCCGCGCGGGCGTACCCGTTCAGCGTTCCTGACCGCCTCGTCGTCGACCCGACCTACGGCCAGCTGCGCGAGAGCGAGCCGATGACCCGGGTGCAGCTCCCCTACGGTGAGGAGGCGTGGCTCGCCACCCGGTACGAGGACGTCCGTACCGTCCTCGGCGACGTGCGGTTCGGCCGGGCCCCGGCCGTCCAGCGCGACGAGCCCAGGCTCACCCCGCGCCAGCAGTACAGCGGCATGCTGACCATGGACCCGCCTGATCACACTCGGCTGCGCCGGTTGGTGGCGAAGGCGTTCACGGCCCGCCGGGTGGAGGCGTTGCGCCCCCGCACCCAGGAGATCGCCGACACTCTGGTCGACGACATGGTCCGCCTCGGTTCTCCGGCCGACCTGGTGGAGCACGTCGCCACACCGTTGCCGATCCAGGTGATCTGCGAGCTGCTCGGCGTCCCGTACGCCGACCGCGACCGCTTCCACACCTGGTCCGAGGCGATCGTCTCGACCACCTCGCTGCCCATGGAGACGATCCAGGAGTACCTGAACAATCTCTGGGGCTACATCGGTGATCTGGTCGCCGAGCGCCGCCGCGAGCCGGGGATCGACGACCTGCTCGGCGCGTTGGTGCGGGCCCGCGACGAGAACGAGGATCGGCTCAGCGAGACCGAGCTGGTGGAACTGGCCGGAGGACTGCTCGCGGCCGGCCACGAAACCACAGTGACCCAGATCCCCAACTTCGTGTACGTCCTGCTGCACAATCCGGACCAGCTCGCTCGGCTACGGGCCGACCCGTTGCTGGTGCCGGCCGCGGTCGAGGAGTTGTTGCGGTACGTGCCGCTCGGCGTCGGTTCCTCCTTCGCCCGGTACGCCAAGGAGGACGTCGAGGTCGGCGGGGTGCTGGTCCGGGCCGGTGAGCCGGTCCTCGGCTCACTGTCGTCGGCGAACCGGGACGCTACCGTCTTCGCCGACCCGGACCGGCTGGACCTCGGTCGCGAGCAGAACCCGCACCTGGGCTTCGGGCACGGCGTTCACCACTGCGTCGGCGCGCAGCTGGCCCGCATGGAGTTGCAGGTCGCCGTCGCCACACTGGTGACCCGCCTGCCCGGATTGCGGCTCGCCGTACCGGAGGACGAGTTGCAGTGGAAGCGGGGCATGTTGGTCCGGGGCCTGCTCGGCATGCCGGTGGCCTGGTGAGTGCCGCCTGGCGGATCGCTGTGGACTCGCGCCGCTGCATCGGCACGAGCATCTGCGCCGGCACCGCGCCCGAGCACTTCCGCCTGGTCGGCGGCCAGTCCGCGCCGCTTGCCGACGTCGTCGTCCCGGCCGAGGTCATCCTCGACGCCGCCGACTCGTGCCCGGTGGAGGCGATCACGGTCCGCGACGCCACCGACGACACGCTGATCGCACCGCAGGAGTGACCCGAATGGCGTGGCCGGGCATCCCGACAATCGCTGTTGGGCCGGAACCCCTCGTCATGCGGGGGGTCGGTCACCGGCGCTGCTCGGGGTCAGGACATGTCGGGCCCGGTCCCCGGTCCAGGCCGCTTCGAGGATCGCGGTCAGGCTGGCGGTGTCGGTCGGGCCCGGATGGTTCTGGATCAACCGGGTGACGCCACTGGCCATCTCCGCGAAGCGCGGCAGGTCGGCGCGGGCCACGCCGATGTCCGCCAGGGTGCGGGGGATGCCGATGTCGGCGAGGAGCCCGTCGAGCCAGGTGAGGAACACCTCCGCGGCCTCGGCATCGGAGGCGTCGGTGACGTCGAGCCCGCACACCCTGGCGAGGACGGCCAACCGGTCGCCGATGGCGTCCCTCGCCGCGTCCAGCGCGTAGGGCAGCAGCAGCCCGACGCCCAGGCCGTGCGGCGTGTGCGTGGCCGCGCCGATGGGGTACTGGAGAGCGTGCGGGGCCGCGTTGCCCGCGTGGGAGAAGGCGATCCCGGCGAGCATGGACCCGTAGGACATGTCCGCGCGGGCGTCCGTGTCGCCTCCGTTGCTGACGGCACGACGCAGGCTACGGGCGATCCGCTCCGCCGCCAGCAGCGCGTAGTGGTCGGTGACCGGGTTGCGACCGAGGAAGACCTGCTCCACCGGGTCGCGCGGTCCGTGGGCCCGGGGTCGCGCGGTGTAGCTCTCCACGGAGTGGCAGAACGCGTCGATGCCCGAGTGGGCGGTGACGCTCGCCGGGCAGGAGTAGGTGAGTTCGGGGTCGACGATGGCGAAGTCGGGCACGATGTGGACGCTGGAGACGCCCACCTTCAGTTCGCGGTCCGGGTCGGTCAACACCGAGACGGGGGTGAGCTCCGAGCCGGTGCCCGACGTCGTCGGGACAGCCACGAGAGGCATCGTCGGCCCCGGCACCTTCGACTCGCCGTAGAAGTCGCGCGGCGTCCCACCGTGGCACCGGATGACGCCGACGATCTTGGCGAGGTCGATCACCGTGCCGCCCCCGATGGCGAGGATCACGTCCGCGTCCACCTTGGCGGCGGCCGAGACGGCCAGTGCGACATCGGTCAGTGGCACGTCGGGAGTCGCGTCGGCGAACACCTCGACGGCCTTGACCTTCTCCCGCACGGCGGCCACGATCTCGGCCACCCCCGGCTGCCGGAGAAGAACCTGGTCGGTCACGACGAGGACGCGTGAGCCGCTCTCGGCCACCACTCGGGGGATGTTCTGCGCGACCCCTTCGCCCACTATCAGTTGGCGCGGTCCGCGGACGGTCTCAAGCATGTCGGTGCCTCTCCGGAACGTCGGCGGCGATGTGCGGGGCGGGTGCCCGGGGTGGCAGGTCGGTCACGGCAGGTCGATCGCCGCGTAGGTGACGTCGAGATACTCGAGGATTCCCTCGTGCGATCCCTCCTTGCCGATCCCGGACTGCTTCACCCCACCGAACGGAGCTGACGGATCCGATATCAGGCCACGGTTGATGCCGAGCATCCCGGTGTCCAGCCCTTCGGCGAACCGGAGCGCCCGCTGAAGGTCACGGGTGAAGATGTACCCGACCAGGCCGTACTCGGTGTCGTTGGCCTTCGCCATCACCTCGTCGTCGGACGTGAACGAGATGATCGGCGCGACCGGGCCGAAGATCTCCTCCTGCAGCATCCGCGCATCGTCGGGCACGTCGGCGAGGACCGTGGGCGGGTAGAAGTGACCCGGCCCGTCCGGACGCTCACCGCCCACCAGGACCCGGGCGCCGCGATCGACCGCGTCGGCGACGAGCTCGTCAATCTTGGCGACCGAGACCTCGTCGATCAACGCCCCGACGGTCACGCCGTCGTCGAGACCATGGCCCATCGTCAGCGCGCCCATCCGCTCGGCGAAGCGCGCCGTGAACTCCTCGCGCACCGGCTCCTCGACGTAGACCCGGTTGGCCGCGATGCAGGACTCCCCGATGTTGCGCATCTTGGCCACCATGGCGCCGTCGACAGCCACGTCCAGGTCGGCGTCGGCGCACACGATCAGGGCCGCGTTGCCACCCAGTTCCATTGAGGTACGCAGCACGTTGTCCGCTGCCTGTCGCAGCAGCACGCGCCCGACCTCGGTCGACCCGGTGAACGAGAGCTTGCGGGTCCGACCGTCGGCCAGCAGCGCGGAGACCACCGCGCCGGAACGCTTGGTGGTCACCACGTTGACGACCCCCGGGGGTACGCCGACCTCCTCCATGATGCGGGCCAGCAGCAGCATGGTGAGTGGCGTCTGGGCCGCCGGCTTGGTGATCGTCGTGCAGCCCGCCGCCAGGGCGGGAGCGATCTTGCGGGCACCCATGGCCAACGGGAAGTTCCAGGGCGTCACGAAGACGCACGGCCCGACCGGCTTCGGCACGGTGAGGACGCGATATCCACCTGCGGGAGCGGTGTTGTACCGGCCCTCGACGCGGACCGCCTCCTCGGCGAACCAGCGGAAGAACTCGGCGCCGTAGGCCACCTCTGCCCGAGCCTCGGCGAGCGGCTTGCCCATCTCGAGCGTGATCAGCCGGGCGACCTCCTCGGATCGCCCGGTCAGCGCCCGGTACGTCGCGGTCAACAACTCTGACCGTTTCCGCGGCGGGGTCGCCGCCCACTGCGCCATCGCCGCGCTCGCCGCGTCCAGCGCGGCCAGCCCGTCACCGACGTCGGCGTCCGCCACCTCAGCGATGGTCTTGCCGGTTGCGGGGTCCTCGACGGCGAACGTGGCTCCGCTTGCGGCGTCGCGCCAGGCGTCGCCGATCCGGAGCCGCCGGTGCTCCGGGGCCAGGACGTTCATCGGATCACTCATTCCGTCGCCTCCTGTGATCTTCCTGGTGATGTCCGTCGTGCCTCAGCGACCACGGCTGTACGCACGGACGGACGCCACCGGTCGTCTTCTCGGGCCGCGGTCGACCGGGCGTCGTCAGGCCGTACGCACTGCTGACGGTCCGCCGACGCCCGGTTGCCACTCGTTGGCGCGTGGTGCCGTCGCCGCCGGGCCCGGTTACCGCCCCGCCTCGGACAACGACAGCCCGGAGCCCGCGTCGAACAGGTGCGCACGGTCCAGGTCGACGGTGACCGACAGTCGCTCGCCCGGCGTACCGCTGACGGTGGGTCGTGCCTTGACCTTGACGATCTCCGTCCCCACCCGGACGTCGACCACCGTCCGGTCACCGAGCGGCTCAAGCCCGTAGAGCTCGCCCGACAACGACGCGTCCCCACGCTGCTCGACGGAGAGGTCCTCCGCGCGCAGGCCCAGCAGCAGCGCCTGACCGTCCTCAGCCGTGGCCCAGCGGGGTCGCGGCAGCGTCCAGCCATTCGTGCCGACCAGGCGATCCCCCTCGGTGCGGCAGGGGAGCAGGCTGATCGGCGGGCTCCCCACGAACCCGGCCACCCACTGGTTGGCCGGACGCTCGTACACCTCGGTCGGGGTTCCGACCTGTTGCACCTTCCCCTCCTTGAGGACCGCGACCTGGTCGGCCATGGACAGCGCCTCGACCTGGTCGTTGGTCACGTAGATGAAGGTCGCGCCGAGGCTCCGGTGGATGCGGGTGAGCTCGGTGCGCATCTCGACCCGGAGTTTGAGGTCGAGGTTCGTCAGCGGCTCGTCCATCAGGAACGCCCGGGGGCTGCGGACCAGTGCCCGGGCCAGCGCGACCCGCTGCATCTCACCGCCGGACAACTGAGCGGGACGACGCTGCAGCAGCCGTTCGATGTGCAGCAGGTTCGACATCTTCTCGACGGCGGCGGCGATCTCGCTCGCCGAACAGCGGCGGGCCCGCAGCGGTGAGGCGATGTTCTCGTACACCGTGCGTCGCGGGTAGAGGGCGTAGCTCTGGAAGACCATGGCCAGGTCGCGTGCGGCCGGGGAGTCGCCGGTCGCGTCCCTCCCGTCCAGGTGCACCGACCCGGCGTCGAGCTTGTCCAGGCCGGCGATCGCCCGCAGGGTCGTCGTCTTGCCCGCCCCGGAGGGTCCGAGCACGACGAAGAACGAGCCGTCCGGTACGTCCAGCGTCACCCCGTCCAGGGCCTGGACCTTGCCGAAGGACTTGCGCAGCCTGTGCGCTGCCACGGTTCCCATCAGGCCACCAGCTCTTCCGTGCGCACGTCGTACACCGGCGGGGTTCCGCCGGTGTGCCGCAGCCCGACCTTCGCGTCGGCGGCGAACCGAACAGTCGGTGGCATCCGGACCCGGACGTCACGCTGGCCGCCGTGGTCGACCACGTAGATGATTTCGTCGCCCAGCCACTCCGCCGAGACCACCCGCGCCGGGATCGAGCCCTCCGTCCCGGATGCGGTGACCTCCAACGCCTCCGGCCGGACGCCGGCGACCAGGCTGCGGTCACGCGGTAGGCCGGGCGGTGGGGTGAGGACCAGTCCGCCCTGACCGCGCAGCTCGCCGTCGGCCACCTCCACGTCGATCAGGTTCATCGGCGGCGAGCCGATGAAGGCGGCACAGAAGAGACTCGCCGGTCGGTCGTAGACCTCCAACGGCGTGCCGATCTGCTCGACGCGGCCCTTGTTGAGGATGGCGATCCGGTGACCGAGCGACATCGCCTCGACCTGGTCGTGGGTGACGTAGACCATGGTCGCGCCCAGTTCTCCCTGCAGGTGCTTGATCTCGGTGCGCATGTCCGCCCGCAGTTCCGCGTCCAGGTTGGTGAGCGGTTCGTCCATGAGGAACGCGCGCGGTCGGCGCACCAGGGCGCGAGCCAGCGCCACACGCTGCTGCTCCCCGCCGGACAGCTGGCGCGGTCGCCGGTTCAGGAGCGGACCGAGCCGCATCAGCCGGGCGGCCTCCTCGACCCGCGCGTTCACCTCCTGCTTGGGCAGTCCCTCGGCCCGCAGTGGGAACGCCAGGTTGTCGCGGGTTCGCAGATGCGGGTAGAGAGCGTAGAACTGGAACACCATGGCGATGTCGCGCTCGGCCGGCCGCAGGTCGTTGACCAGCGTGTCGCCGATGCGGATGTCGCCCGCCGTCTGCCTCTCCAGGCCGGCGATGGCGCGCAGCGTGGTCGTCTTGCCGCAACCCGAAGGGCCGAGCATCACGAACAGCTCGCCGTGGCCGATGGACAAGTCGACGTGCTCGACCGCTACCGTTCCGTCGGGGTAGCGCTTGTGCAGCGCGGTCACCTCGATGCCCGCCATCAGCGTCGCACCGCCCCGAGCGTCACACCGGCGATGAGGTGCTTGCGCACCAGGTACGCGAAGACGAGCACCGGGAGGGCGAACACCACGGAGGAGGCGGCCACCAGACCCCAGTCCGTCGTGGTGCCGCCGATCAGGCCGGCGATGGCGGGTGGCGCCGTCCGTACGCTGTCGCTGGAGGTGAGGAAGGTGGCGAACACGAACTCGTTCCAGGAGAAGATGAGAGCGAAGACCGCCGTCGCGGCGATGCCGGGCACCAGCAGCGGCAGGGTGTATCGCCAGAACGCCTGCAGACGGGTGTACCCGTCGAGCATGGCCGCGTCCTCGTACTCGGCGGGCACCTCGTCGACGAACCCCTTCATCATCCAGATCGTGAACGGGACGTTGAACGCGGTGTAGATGAGGATCAGGCCGATCTTGTTGTCGATGAGCCCGAGATCGCGGTACATGAGGAAGATCGGGATCACCACCACCACGGGCGGCATGAACCGGGTGGACAGGATGAAGAACAGCTGGTCCTTCTTGGCCTTCACGGCGAAGCGCGAGTAGGCCCAGGCCGCGGGGACCCCCAAAACGGTGGCCAGCAGCGTGGAGGCCCCGGCGACCACCACCGAGTTGAGGAAGTTGACGGACACGGGCGTGCGACCGTCGTTGCCGGCGACGAACACGTCCTTGTAGTGCTGCAGGGTGACGGCGAAGTCGAAGAACTTGGCCGGGATGGCGTAGACGTCGCGGTTCTCCTTGATGGACGTCTCGAGCATCCACAGCACCGGGAAGAGCATCACGACCGCCAGCACGGTCAACAGCGTGACCTCCACCACCGAGCGGCCCCGGCTCCCGAAGCGGCGGGTGGGGGGAGTGTGATCCCGGGCCGGACCGGTGGACACGGCCTCGTCGACGGAGACGGCCATCAGTCCTCCTTGAGCTTGTTCAGGTAGCGCAGGTAGATCTGCGTGAGGACGATGACGACAAGGACTATGAGGATCCCGTACGCCGAGGCGGTTCCGGAGTTGAAGCCCAGGAACGCGACTTTGTAGATGTGGAACGACAACGTCTCGGTGGAGACACCCGGGCCTCCGCTGGTCAGGATGTAGACGAGGTCGAACAGCCGGAACGCCTCGATCGCCCGGAACATCACGGCGATGAGGAGCAGCGGCCACACCAGCGGAAGGGTGATGGTGCGGAACCGGAACCACTCGGAGGCCCGGTCGATCGAGGCGGCCTCGTAGAGGTACTTGGGCACCGCGGTGAGGCCCGCGAGCGCGATGAGCATGATGAACGGCGTCCACTGCCAGGTGTCGACGACGATCAGGGAGACCAGTGCCGTCCGCTGCCGGGTGAGCCACTCCACCTGCCCCAGGCCGACCGAACCGAGCATGCTGTTGACCACGCCGAACTGCGCGTCGAGCATGAACCGCCAGAACAGCCCGACCACGACCGGCGACAGCATCATCGGAACCAGGAACAGAGTGGTCAGCGCTCCCCGCCCGCGCGTGCGCCGGGAGATCAGGTAGGCGATGCCGAAACCGAGCACCGTCTGCAGGCCGACCGCGCCGACCACGTAGATCAGCGTGGTCAGAGCCCTCGTGTGGACCTGCGCCGACGTCAGGATGGCGGTGTAGTTGCCGAACCCGATGAAGTTGGCCGGCCCGCCGCGGGTGGCCGAGTAGTCGGTGAAGGACAGGTACAACGCCCACAGCAGCGGGAACACCGACATGCCGAGCAACAGCAGCATCGCGGGGGAGATGAAGGTGACGGCGAGCCAGCGGTCGCTCAGCCGCCGGGACCGCCCCGGTGCAGGTGGCGTCACAGACACCACCTGCCCGGGGTGGTCGGTGGTCAGCGGTGCGGGGTCTTTCACAGTCCGCCGCCGCCCTTGCGGTTGCTGGAGTCGAGCACGTTCTGCTGCTCCTTGGCGATGTCGTCGAGCGCGTCCTTCGGCTTCTTCGCGCCGTTGAGCGCCGCGTTCACGTTGGTGTTCTCGATGTCGACGAGGCGCGCGTACTCGGGCACGTTCCACATGTCCCGCATCCGCGGCACCGAGTCGGCGTACACCTTGTTGAACGGCCCGGCGTTGAGGAACTCGGGCGACGCGAGGGCGTCCGTCCGCGCTGGCACGCCGCCGGCCGCGGCCCACTTCTTCTGGACGTCAGCCTGCTCGAACCACTTCATGAAGTTGAGGGCTTCCGCCTGGTTCGCCTTCGAAGAGTAGGCCGAGATGTGCATTCCCATACCGCCGAGCGGGACCAGGTTCGTCTTCTGGCTCGGCAGGGTGGCGAAGCCCAGCTTGTCGAGAATCTGCTCCCGGCTGGTGCCGAGCGTCGACTGCTTCGGATCGAGCAGGCCGCCGCTCGCGGCGATCCAGTTGAACGCGATGCAGGCCTTGCCCTGGGCGACAGCCGCGTTCACCTCGTCGATGAACCAGTTGCCGGAGCCCTTGGCGGTCAGCGGCTTCATCTTGTTGACCAGGACGTCCATCGCCTCCTGGCCGGCGGCGTCGTTGAGGACACCGTCGATCTTGCGCGTCTTGGGGTCCCAGAGGTTGCCGCCGTAGACGCCGTTGACGGTGTTGTAGGTGACGGCCGCGGCGTCGGAGCCGTTTGCCTGGTGGAAGGCCAGCCCGCTGACACCGGGGTTCTCCGCCTGGCACTTCTCGGCGGCTGAGATCATCTCGTCCCAGGTCTGCGGTGGCTTGTCGCCGATCAGGTCCTTGCGGTAGATCATCGTCCAGGTGTCGCCGAGCAGCGGCAGCCCGTACAGGCTGGCGTTCTCGTCGCGTTTGCCGGTCTCCGCCTGGGGGAACTGACCGTACGCCGCCAGGAGGTAGGGGTTGTAGGCGTTGACGTCGATGTTCTCTTTGACGAAGTCGGTGAGGTCGAGGATGTTGCCGTTCGTCACGGCCTCGCCGATGTGTTGCGAGTCCAGGATCGCGATGTCGAAGTCGGTCTTGCGCGCGGCGAACTGGGTGAACATCGCGTCGTGCCAGTTGGCGTTCGGCACGGTGTTGACCTTGATGGTGGCGTTCGGCCGCTCCTTCTTGTACTCCGCGTTCGCGAAGGCTTCCAGTGCCTGGGCCGGGGGCCAGTCGAACCAGATGAAGCTGAGGGTCAGCGGGTCCTTGGTGAGCTCCGGGATGGCCGCCGGCGCCTTCGGGGCGCTCGCCTTCGCGTCGTCGTCCTTGCTATCGCCGCCGCACGCCGCCATGGTCGTGGCCATCAGCAGCATGGCTGCCGTCGCCAGCTGTACCTTCCGGGCGGGAACGGACAATCGTCCTGTTCGCTTCTGATATCGCATCTTCTGGCCTGCTTTCTGGGGTGGGGACTTCTAAGGCCTCGCTATGTGCTTCGCCGTGCAGTTGCTGGGTTGCTCAGGCGTGTCGCCGCCGGGCTGTCGCGGGGTGCCGACCCGCGGGCTGGCGTCACAGGTGCGATGGCGAGCGGTTCCGCGATGGCGCAGAATGAAGATCATTCAGCGCTTTTCCTATACGATCCGGTGTGGGGCGTCAGCATGTCGCAGCGTTGTGACTGATGTCAACAGGTTCCCGAAGGCGCAAGAAAGGACCTCACGTCACGATGGACGACGAAGCGATGATCGCGCGGGGCCGTAGGGCCGTCGCGGGCGGAACGCCGCCGGGAAGATCCGGCGGCCGGCTTGCCGACGAGGTGTACGACACGCTGCTCGGGCAGCTGATGTCGCTACGGATCGAGGCCGGCTCCCGCGTCACGATCGACGTCCTGGCGCGAGAGCTGGGAGTCTCGCAGACGCCGATCCGCGACGCGCTGAACCGCATGGAGGCCGAGGGCCTGGTCGTGCGGGTGCCCCATGCCGGCTACCGCATCCCTCCGCACATCACCCGCCAGCGATTCGAGGACATGCTGGAGGTCCGCCTGCTCCTCGAACCGGCGGCGGCGCGCAGATCCGCCGAACGCGCGACCTCGGAGCAGGTGGCCGGTCTGCGACGAATGCTGGAGGAGATGGCGGAGCTGGAAGGGGGCAACGGGCCCACGGCGTACGGCGCCTTCGGGCTACGCGACGCCGCCTTCCACGATCTCGTCGCCCTGAGCGCGGAGAACCAGGTCATCCGCGAAGCGCTCGCTCGCCTGCACAGCCACGTGCACCTCTTCCGGCTCCACCACGACACCCAGGTCACGCACCTGGCGATGGCCGAGCACGAGGACGTGGTGGCCGCGATCGCCGCGCGTGACCCGGACGCCGCCGCGTACGCGATGCGTCGGCACATCCTGCGCTCCGGCGAGCGTTTCCGGCGACTGTTCGACGGCGTCAGGGACGCGGACGGGATGGCAGCAGACGCTTGACGGGCGGGCCGGGCCGGGGAATGCTAGCCCAATCGGATCGGATTGGATTCGATCCACCACCTCACCCGCCCCCAGACGCGAGGAGAAGCAGGTGCCCAGAGCGCTGCTGCTGACCGGCGACGCCGCCGAGGAACTCGACACCATGTATCCCTACTACCGCGTGCAGGAGGGTGGCTGGGACGTGGACGTGTCGTCACGGACGATGCGTGACGTGCAACTGGTCATCCACGAGTTCGACCCCAACTCCGACGCCTACGTGGAGAAGAACGGCCGGAAGTTGCCGGTCGACGTGCCCTGGGCCGACGTCGACGTCGAGCGCTACGACGCCCTCATCATCCCCGGCGGCCGCGCCCCCGAATGGATCCGGGTCGACGCCGACGTCAGGCGCATCACCGAGCACTTCTTCGCCCGCAACCTCCCCATCGCGCTGGTGTGCCACGGCGCGCAGGTGCCAGCGGTGTACGGGCTGCTGAAGGGCCGCAAGACGGCCTGTTTCCCGCCCATCACCGGTGACATGGAGAACGCCGGCGCGACCGTCATCGACGCTCCCGACGTCGTGGACGGCAACCTCGTCTCCTGCCGGGGCTGGCCCGACATGCCGCAGTTCGGGCGGGCGATGATGGAGGTCTTCTCGAAGTCCGTCAACCCCGCATCGGCATGAGCACAGCTGGCCTGTGCCGGTGACGGCACTTCGGACCGTCACGGTCGACGGCTCCCCGGTCCACGTCCTGGAAAGCGGCACCGGACCCGCGGTGCTGATGCTGCACGGCTCCGGACCCGGCACGACCGGGTCCGGCGCCTGGGCAGCGACGGCGCAGGCGCTCGGCACGTCCTGGCACGTCGTGGCTCCCGACCAGGCGGGGTTCGGCCGTACGCCCGTCCCGGCGGGCTCCTCGGGCGGGCTCCGGCTGTGGACGGAGCAGGCCGCGGGCCTGATGGACGCTCTCGGTATCGAGCACTACGCCGTGGTGGGCCACTCCATGGGTGGTGCCGTGGCGCTGGCGTTGGCGGCCGCGCGCCCCCGACAGGTCACCCGGGTCGTGGCGGTCGCGACGATGGGCGCCCCCGGCGCGCCCCTGTCCGCCGGGCTCGACGCGATCTGGGCCGCCCCCGCCGGCCCGCTCGGGGCACGAGACATGCTGAGTCGCCTCGTCCTCGACCAGGCGCTCGTGACCGAATCGGCCGTCGACGCCCGGGCGGCCGCGATGCGAGCGGGGGATGCTGCCTTCGCGTCGTTGTTCCCTCCACCCCGGGCACGATGGGTCGACGACCTCACACTCTCGGCGCGAACGCTGGCGGCGATCAGCGCGCCCGTGCTGCTCGTGCACGGCGCCCAGGACCGCATCACCCCACTCGAAGCGGCAACCCGGCCCCTGCTCGAACACCTCGCCGACGTCCGTCTGCACGTCTTCGGCCGATGCGGGCACGTGCCCGCGATCGAACACCCGCACGAGTTCAGGCAACTGTTGTCGTGCTTCCTCGGCCCAGGCTCCCGGTAGTCCGGTCAGGCTGGGCCGGTGACCAAGGGGTCGTGGACCCGGCCGAGGAACAGCGGTACGCCGGTGAGGCGGTCGTGAATGACGTACAGGAATGGTCGGTCCACAAAGAACTGCGGCCCTTGCGGAATCGACGGCGGCCGGACGATGACGGCCGTCGCGGCCGCGGCTTCGGTGCCCTTCTCGTCCACCGCGATGAACGTCTCGTGCACCACGTCGTCGATGCACAGGGACGGGTCGGCGCTCATGCCGCTGAAGTCGGCCTGTGCGGTGAATGCCGTGGGCATGCCGAGGCTGCCCAGCGCGGCTCGCAGCTCGGCCGGCAGGCGGAACCTCCATCGGGGCAGGCGTAGTTGGACGTCGGTGACCTGGAACCCGGTCAGCAGCGCGCCCAGCCAGGTGGCGTCGAGGTTCGCCTCGACCGCGGCGAGGTCGCCCCGGGTCGGCATGACGATGGCCATGGCAAGCCCGTCGCCCGCGTACGGCACGTCGACCGCGCGCCAACCGTCGCCCTCGAGGTAGCCCATCCGGTCGAACGGCCCGCGCATGATCGAGACGTCGACGACGCTGCCGTCATCCCGGGTGAACGGCTCCAGCGCCGTGGCGGTGGGGGTGAACGGGTACTTCCACGCCGCCATGAGGTAGATCGCGTTGGTGAGGATCAGGCGGGTGTCGGGGCTGACGCCGTCGGGCTGCAACAGCTCCGGGATCTTCGCGTTGGTCCGATCGGACACCCAGGTGTTGATCTCCTGGCGGGCCCCCTCCGGGTTGCCGCCAAAGTCGACCGGGTGCGGCGCGGCGCCGTAGTAGCCGGCCAGTGTGTTCCGGAACCTGCGCTGCAGGCGTAGGTCGAGTCGTGTCCACAGCGCGTTGGCAGTGGTCAGCCGAGGCTGTTTGGTCCCGTCGCCGTTCTGGTAGCGCTCGGCGAGCGCCTGATCGACGGTGTTGAGCCCGTTGTCCAGCGCGCAGGGACGCGGATGCGGCGCGTGGAGCACGGCGTCCATCTCGTCGGCCGTCGTCGAGCGGGCGCCCGCCCGGGTCATCGCGAGCGCGAGCCCGACCGAGTACGGTGCGCACACCACATTTCCGCCTGCCTCAGTCGAGGCCAGTGTGCGGTAGAGGTCGGCCGTGAAGCCACGAACCGCGGTGGCGGCGGCCTGCATCGTGGCCGGGTCCGGTGGTACGCGGGCCGCATCCGTCGAGGTCGACGACGGGCCGAGCCAATGGGAGTGACCTGGGGCGGCGGTGAGGGCGGCGGCGGCAAGCGGCACCGCCCGCAGAGCAGATCGACGCGAGACCATGTGTCGACGGTAGAGCAGTCCCATGGAAACCCACCAGACACAGAGCCGAATTAATCGAAGTTTGGCGATGTCTAGTCGGGCTGCGGTGGACCAGCAGGACCGCGCCGTTGGTGACGAGCGCGCCGCAGGCGACGACATGCATGACGGGATCAGAGCACGGGGATGGGACAAGCCCGTCCCGGCTCGACACCGTGGGCGGCTAGCCGCAGATGACGTCGCCTCACCCGGGAGTCGCCGTGGTGGGCATGGCACCCTCGGCGAGCTTGAGTCGCGTCCAGACGTTCATGTTGATGACAACGCCCACGATCTCCAGGATCTCGTCCTCGGTGAAGTGTGCGGCCATCCTGTCGTGCGTCTCCTGGAGCCGGGCGTTGACTGTGGCGTCGGCGGCGCGGGTCAACGCCTCGGCGTAGGCCAGCGCGGCCCGCTCCTCTTCGGTGAACAGGTGCGTCTCCCACCACGCGGTGAGGGTTTCGACCTTGGCGGACGGGATGTCGGCGGTACGGGCGGCGGCGTGGTGCACCAGCAGGCAGTAGCTGCAATTGTTGAGCTGCGCGACGCGTAACCGCAGAAGCTGGGCCAGGGCCCGGTCCACCCGCAGGGTGGCGGTATGGCCGAAAGCTGCGGCCCCGGCATTCGCCAGCGCCATGAGATGTTCGTTTGTGGCGTTCAGCCGGACGTTCTGAAAACCGGTATCCACGCGGTGACCTCCTCCACGTCCCAACGACAACACCGGTGCCGGGGATGTCCATGGCGGTGCGGCGGGACCCGAGGGCGAACCGCCTGCTCCGGGTCGTACCTCTGCTTCTGTGGTTTTGCGGAGCGGGCGCCGGCCGCGCCGCACGTCGCCGGCCCGCACGCTCAGTTCTGGGTACGGGTCGCTACTGCGTCGCGGCCGAGTGTCATCAAGCCGCTGTTGATCCAGGTGCCCTGTTCTCAGCGCGGTCCGACGAACTCGGTCCGCACGCTCCACGCGAACTGGATCAGCAGGGTCACCGGGGGACCTCTCGGCGATCTCGTGCATCACCGCCAGGTCGTCCGGGTCAGGGTCCTCGATGGCGCCCTCATCGGCCTCCGGCTGCTCGCGGTGGGCGCGAGCAGCCTTCATCGCCACTAATGGGGCAGTTAACGGGTCGGTTCGCCGGACGGCTGCACGAGGAACGATTTGATGTGGTCCAGCGCCATGTCCAGTGCGACTTCCATTGGGGCGACGTCGTGCGCGGCGTTCGCCAGCAGGTAGCCGCCCTGCAGTGCGCCCATCAACCCCGTGGCCAATTTTTCCGGGTCGGCGTCCTGGCGCAGGAGACCACTGTCCCGCATTCGGTGCAGACCGTCACTGATCAGCTTTTCCCATGCCGCGAACGTCTCCGACAGCGACGATCGCGCCTGCTCATCTTGGTCGGACAGCTCAAGGGCCATCGAACCGAGGCCGCACCCGTATTTGCCGTTGTTGAGTGAGTTGGCCTGGACCAGCGCGTTGCGCCACCGGATCAGCCCGGAGAACGATCTCAGTCGTTCAAGCCCCGCGCGCTCACGCTGAAGCACGAGCGCGCCTCGATACTTGACCAAGGCGCGCACGAGTTCCTGCTTGTCGGCGAAGTGGTGGTAGAGCTGGGACTTGCTCGTCTGGCTTGCCTCGCGGATGTCGTCGAGGGTCGTCGCGTTCACTCCGCGCACGAGCATCAGCCGGTTCGCTGCGTCGAGGATCCGCTCTCGGGTCGCGATGCCCCGTTGACTGATCCTCCGCCTATTCGTCGGCGCAGCCACCTGCTCGTCGCTCATCTGTCAAGTGTATCCAGCGCGCCAGATAATCTCGTGCGAATGGGACCGTTGAGTCCATCTCGTGTCACGTCCCATTCACCCGATGCGTCGCCCCAATGACCGTTTTCCCGCACCGCCAGACATCCTTGGAGGCAGCTTTAATGGACTATTTGGTCCCACGGGTTGGGTTTCCGGTGTCGTGCGACGACGTCTCGTGCTCGGCGCGCCGGCGAAAGCCCATCGGCCTCCCACCACGGCCGGATCGGCGCGCGGACCCTTAGGTCCGCGCGCCGGGGGTGTCAGGCAGTCGCCCGCTTCGGCAACTTCCATCCCGGGCGGGGGAAGTGGCAGGTGTATCCGTTGGGGTACGTCTGCAGGTAGTTCTGGTGCTCCGGCTCGGCCTCCCAGAAGTCTCCTGCCGCGGTGACCTCGGTGACGACCTTGCCGGGCCACAGGCCGGAGGCGTCGACATCGGCGATCGTGTCCTCGGCGACCCGCTTCTGCTCGTCGCTGGTGTAGAAGATCGCCGAGCGGTAACTGAGGCCGATGTCGTTACCCTGGCGGTTCTTCGTCGACGGGTCGTGGATCTGGAAGAAGAACTCGAGCAGCGCGCGGAAGTCGGTCTTGTCGGTGTCGTAGACGACCTCGATGGACTCCGCGTGGGTGCCGTGGTTGCGGTAGGTGGCGTTCGGGACGTCACCGCCGCTGTACCCGACGCGCGTCGACACGACGCCGGGCTGGCGGCGGAACAACTCCTCCATGCCCCAGAAGCAGCCGCCGGCGAGGATTGCCTTCTCGGTGTTCACATCGTCTCCTTGGCTGATGTCGTGCCCGTGTTGGTGTCACTCGTGAACAGGGTGCGGTATTCGCCGTACCCCGCGTCTTCCAGGTCGTCGCGGTGGATGAACCGCAGCGACGCCGAGTTGATGCAGTAACGCAGTCCGCCCTCCTCGGGGGGACCGTCATTGAAGACGTGGCCGAGGTGGCTGTTTCCGTGCAACGAGCGGGCCTCGGTCCGGATCATTCCGTGGCTGGAGTCTTGGCGCTCCACGACGTTCGTCCTGGCGATCGGCCTGGTGAAGCTCGGCCAGCCGGAGTTGCTGTCGTACTTGTCGACAGACGCGAACAGCGGCTCGCCGGACACGACGTCGACGTAGATGCCGGGCTCATGGTTGTCCCAGTAGGCGTTGGCGAACGGTCGCTCGGTGCCGTCCTGCTGGGTTACCCGGTACTGCTCCGGGTTGAGCCGCGAAACGGACTCCGGATTCCTGTGGTACTGGGTCTGCTGGTGCACAGCTCTCCCTTCGTGGCCTCAGCTGTGGAGCCAGGCGGAGAGCGCCTGGACACGCAGGTACAGACAATCTCCCGGCCGGCCGTATTCCCGCAGCCGTCGTCACATCTGGACGTCAAAGTCCAACTACAAGCCCATACTTGCTTGAACAGGTGTCGTCATAGTGGCTCTGAGCTGCAATTACTGTTACTGCGGCGTTGGCTGAACGGCCGCATACTGGACTTGACAGACCACTTTTGTCATGGCTAGGTTCGGGACGGCCGACGAGCTGCCTGACTCGCCCGTCGGCATTGAGGTCGACAGGCGTCCCCGCCGACACACCCCACCGCGCTCCGGTCGCTACCGGTCGGCGTGGTGTGCCACGGCGCCGAGGCGTGGCGCCGCCGGTGCGGGGAACGAACAGTGCTTCTCGTGGCAGTGCGACGAGGGCGGAATCCAGGAGGTATCTGATGAAGGCGATCGTGGTGACCGACGAGGCCGCCGGGACGGCCGGAATGACGTTGGTGGACCGGCCTGAGCCGGAACCGGCCATCAACGACGTCGTTGTCCAGGTTCACGCGTCGGGGTTCGTGCCGACCGAGCTGACGTGGCCCTCGACCTGGACCGATCGCCTCGGTCGGGACCGGACGCCCTCGATACCCGGGCACGAACTGGCCGGAGTGGTCAGCGCACTCGGGTACGGCACGACGGGGCTGTCGGTGGGGCAGCGGGTCTTCGGCCTCACTGACTGGAGCCGCGACGGCACCCTGGCGGAGTACGTGGCGGTCGAGGCGCGCAACCTCGCACCGCTGCCCGGCGACGTCGACTTCACGGTGGGCGCGAGCCTGCCGATCTCTGGCCTGACCGCCTGGCAGGGACTCTTCGAGCACGGCCGCCTCCGGGCGGGGCAGAGCGTTCTCGTGCACGGCGCGGCCGGCGCTGTCGGTGCGGTGGTGACGCAGCTCGCAAATGAGTTCGGCGCCTACGTCATCGGTACCGGGCGCGCCGCCGACCGGCAGCGGGCGCTCGACTTCGGCGCGCAGGAGTTCGTCGACCTCGAAAACGACGACCTGGAAGATGTCGGTGGAATCGATCTGGTTTTCGACGTCATCGGTGGCGACATCGGACGGCGGTCGGCAGGCCTGATTCGTGCCGGCGGAAGCCTGGTGTCCGTCGTCGGGCCGCCCGAGGTGCGGCCCGCGGACGCCCTGACGATCGACTTCGTCGTGACGTCTGATCGCGCCCAACTGGGCGAAATCGTTCAGCGGGTACGGGACGGGCGCCTGCTGACGAACATCGGCAAGGTCGCGGACCTCGACGACGCCGTCGCCGCCCTCAACCCGACCGAACGGACCACCGGCAAGACGATCATCCGCGTTCGCTCGTAAGGACTCGGGGAAGAACGGTCGGGGCGCGTTCAGGCGGGCCGACGGGTGTTCAGTGCCCTCGCTGGCCGGGGTGTGACCGGAACGTCGGGTCCAACACGTCGGCGTACTCCGGATGAGCATCGACGAACGCTGCCGCGAACGGACACGTCACGGCAGCGGTCTTTCCCTGCCCGCGCAGCTCGTCGAGGACGCCGCCCAAAAGCCTGCTCGCCACTCCCTTCCCCCGGAACTCGGGGAACACGGATGTCGCCGACAGGATGACGCGGTTCCCGGCCGTGCTGTAGACGATCCCTGCCGCTGTCCGGCCCCCTACCGTGGCCTCGTAGATGCCGCCCGCGCTGTTGTTGGTGATGACGAAGTCCTCCGCGTCGACCGGGCCGGCGGGCGGCAGGGTCGAGTCGCCCGAGTCCTGCTCGGCGCTGGTCAACGCGATCATGTCTTCGGCGTTGTTCGCCATGATGTCTCCTGAATCTCGCTACGTCGCGATTGGTCGAATCTCGTGCTCAGGCCCGCGGCAGCGGGAGGCTGACCACGAGCGATCCACGCAGGGTTCCCATGATCTCGCCGAGCGGGCCGGCGAGGGCGTGACCGTCCACCCAGCCTGGGTCGTCTGCTCCGACGGTGGTGGTCGACATGATCATCCTTTGGTGGGTCCGAAGCGTTCGGTGCGGATGGTCGCGGGGTTGTGGCCGATGGTGACGAGAAGGTCGGCCACGGTCTCGACGAATCCGGTGGGCCCGCAGACGAACGCGACGGCGTCGGCGTCGTGGGGCCACGCGACGCGGGCCAGGGTGTCCGCGTCCAGTCGTCGAGGCGGGGCCGGCCAGCCGGCGGGCGCGACCCGGGTGTAGACGTGGGTGACCGCGACAAGACCGTCTCCTGCGGCCTCTGCACTCGCGAGATCCGCCGTGAACAGCGCATCCGACGGGGACCGGGTCGAGTAGAGCAGCCTGGTCGGAGCCGTCGCCGCCCGCACCATCGACATCAGCGGCGCCACGCCGGATCCGCCGCCGATCAACAACGCCGGGCGCGGATCGGTGGGTCGGCGCACGAACCAGCCGCCGAGCGGCCCACGGATCTCAAGCTGGTCACCCGGTTCCGCGACATCGACGAGGTGCGGCGAGACCTCACCGTCGGCAACCGTCTGGACTGTCACCTCAAGCCGGTCGGACCGTGGGGCGGATGAGATCGAGTAGCTGCGCTGCGCCGTGTAGCCGTCGGGAGCCGTCAACCGGACGTCGACGTGCTGGCCCGGCACGTGACCCGCCCAGCCGTCGACGTCGAGGACCACCGTCCGCGCCGTCGCGGTCTCCGCCCTGGTGGCCGCGACGGTCGCCGGCCGCCAGGTCAGTCCGCCAGGTAGCGTTGCTCGCGCCACGGGTCACCGTAGTTGTGGTAGCCGGCCGTCTCCCAGAACCCAGGCTCATCGTCGTGACGTAGTTCCAGGGCGCGCAGCCACTTCGCGCTCTTCCAGAAGTACAGGTGCGGAACGAGGAGGCGGGCCGGACCGCCGTGCACCGCAGCCAGCGGCTCGCCGTCGAACTCGTACGCCACCCAGGCCTGGCCGTCGAGAAGGTCCTCAAGCGGAATGTTCGTGGTGTAGCCGCCGTAGGAGTGGGCGACGACGTACTCGGCCGAGGATTCGACATCGGCCAGCAACGTGTCCACCGAGACGCCCCGCCAGCGCGTGCCGAGCTTCGACCAGTGCGTGACGCAGTGGATGTCGACGGTCGTCTCGTCGGCGGGAAGGGCGGTGAACTCCGCCCATGACCACGTGCTCCGCTCGCCGATCTCGGTGATGACGGCGAGCTCCCACGTGTCGAGCCCGATGCGGGGCGTGGGTCCCGCAGACAGCACCGGGAAGTCGTCGGTGCGGTACTGGCCGGGCGGAAGATCGGTGTCATCGCGTCGGCGGCCACCGAAACCGCGTGAAATCACTGCCATGCGCCCCTCCCAGAGCAGCGGCCGCATGATCGCGACATCAGTAATTGGACCATCCCGTCCATGGTAAGCCGACGTGGCGGCTGGCGGCAAACGTTGCGCACCGTCGGCGAGTGCGCTCAGCAGCGATTGCCGTCCGTCACGGCGGTGCAGGTGGTCTGACTGGCCTCGCCGCACTCAGGATCGGATGGACTGGATCGTCCATGTGATCGCGGCCGGTCGGCAGAAGAAGTCAAGCGGCGGCGGGGGTGCGCGGAATGCTCGCACCAGGACCGACGACACCCGCCGATCAGGATTCCTCTCTGCTCCCCAACTGGCGCTGCGCCCGCTCGGCGATCTCGCCGGAGGCCTTGCCCATCATCGACCTGGCCCGGCCGAAGGCCGCCGCCCCGAAACGACTGGCGACGCCCACACCCTCCGCCCCGGTCTCCAGAACCTTCCCTCCCACCCCGGTTCCGGTGTCGATGACCTTGTCGCGTACCTCGGTCCCTGTTTCGAGGACCTTGTCACGCACTTCGACGGCGGCGTCCAGCCACCGCCTGGCATCCCACGACCGTCGGTCGCGTTCGAGGCCGAGCCGCCCGTGGAAGTCGACGACGGTGGTCGCCACGTGGTTGGTCGAGTGCACCACGGCGCGGGATGTGCTCGGGTTCAGCAGCACCTTCGCGTTGGCGGTGTCGGCGGCAGCGTCCATCCGGGACAACAGGCGCGAGGTGCTGCGCGAAATGAGGTCGAGGCGGTTGCGCCGGGCGGCCCGGATGGCGACGCGATGCTCCTCCAGCTCTCCCGGGGACGTGTCCAGCACCCGGTCGAGTTCGAGCACGGCGACCGCGTCCTGGAGTTGGAAGCAGCGGGCCAGGACGGCGAGCCACTCCTGAACCTTGCTCTCGGCTTCCTTGGCCGTCTTGGCCAGGTCGCCAACTTTGGTCTGGGTCTCCAGCTTCTCGGCGATGGCGTCGAGCTGCCGCAACGCGTACACCTGGGTCCGGGCCAGCGGCACCGGCGTGGCCTGCACCTTCGACCAGGTGACCTCGGAGACCCGGCCCACCTGCTCGCGGATGGTCAGGGCTTCGATCGGAGGATGTCGTACCGCCGCCCGTCCGGAGGCCAGATCGTTCAGCGGCGGTGCAGGTGGCGTACCGAAGAGGTGCGCGGTGCGTTTTTCGTGGGCTGGATCGCCGGCGACTTTTCCTCCGCTCGTGCCGCGTCTGCATGTTGCGGATCGCATGTTGAACGCCGGCGACAGGTGACCAATTCTGGGCGCGGCATTGCGGCCATTCGTCCGCAGTGGGAAACCGCGCCGATGGCTCACCAAGTGGGACGGGCATCAGGGTTGAAGGCGAAGGTAGGAATATGACCGCTTAGGGTGATTCACCATAGCCGGCCATGATCGTGGTGGTATCGGATTAGACATGGCCGTACGTGGGATTGACCAGGTGTCCGGGTGGCCACGACGCAGTCCGCCAGCCGTCGTGGGTCGGTGACGGTCGTAGCCCGAGACCGGCAGGTCGCGGGCGATGTAGGGGTTTCCGGGATATTGTTCCACGCTTCTGGCCACCGGTCCTTTTCTGCGGCTTGTGAGGTGATGTCGGAAAGAACCTGCACCGCGACGCCATCTGTTGGAATGGGAGTGGCTCGCATCGGTATGTTTCGACATTCGGCGGTGCTTCGGTATAGTGCGATCAATTCCCCTTTAGTGAAGCCGGAAGGCGTCTGGTCTGCGTGATGACACCTGGGCTGGAAAGCGCATCATTGAGCCCGCGCTTCGTTGGGCGGCGACCACAGTTGGCGCGTATCGGGAGAGCCCAGGCGACCGTGCTGAGCCGACGGTGGCAAATGGTGTGCGAGGTGGTCGGAGAGCCGGGCATCGGCAAGACCCGGTTCGTCCACGAGGCTCTGCAGCGGTGCGGGCCCACCATCCCCTGGGCCGTCGGGACCTGTTCGCCGGACGAACGAGGAGTTCCGTTCCATGTGTTCCGACACGCCTTCACCGAGGGGCAGTCACTCCGCCACGAGGTGCGTGCCGGGCAGCCCACCGAGGAGACCTGGGCGGAGTCGGTCGGCGCGGTGCCAGCCGCGCCGGCGCGGGCGTCGGACGCCCGACGGTTCCGGACCTACCAGCTGGCCCGCCGGCTGATCGGTCTGGCGGCCCGGGACGGTCTGGTCCTGGTCCTCGACGACCTGCACTGGGCGGACGCCTCCTCCACCGGTCTGATCGCCCACCTGCTGCGATACCCGGTGCCCGCCCCGCTGCTGCTCGTCCTGGTCTACCGCCCGCGGCAGATGGCGACCCCGATGCCTTTCGGGCCACCGGTCCCCGCCGAGCACGCCGACGCGGAACCGACGTCACACGATCGGATCGAACTGCACCCGCTCAGCGTCGCCGAGGTCGGGCTCCTGCACCCCCACGTCGACCAGGTGGAGCTGCGCGCCCGGTACGACCTGAGCGGCGGAAACCCCGGATACCTCGCGGTGCTGCCCAGCGGCCCCACCTCGACCAGCGCGGACCCGACCCGGGAAGCACCGGGCGCCCGGCTGACCGACGCGGCGGTGGCCGTGCTGCGTCGCGAGTGGGTGGAGCTGCCCCCCGTCGAGCTGACCTGCCTTCGGGCCGGGGCGATCGTCGACGCGCCCTTCACCACGGACCTGCTCGCCGAGGTCGCGCAGGTCCCGCCGTCAGTGGCGGTCGAGGCCAGCTGGCGGTTGGCCCGGCTGGACCTGATCCGCCGCGTACCCGGAACGGGACGTTTCGCCTTCCGGCACCCGGTGCTGCGGATGGCGGTCGCTCAGGACACCGACCCTGCGTGGCAGGTGAAGGCGTGTGCCCGCGCGCTCACCGCGCTCGTCGAGCTGGGCGCGCCACCAACGGACCGGGCCCGCTACGCGGAACGCCTGCTCTCCCTGCCGAACGGCGGCTGGGTCGACCGCTGCGTCACCGTGCTCTGCCGGGCCGCGCAGGAGGTCCGGCGCGAGACGCCGGACCTGGCCATCCGCTGGCTGCGGCTCGCGCTGTGTGCGTTACGGCCGACGGCCGGGCTCACCCAACGTCGCCAGGACGTGTCGCTCGCGCTGGCCCAGATCACCGGGGAGGCGGGCGATCTGGCCGAGAGCAGGGCCCTGCTCCAGGAGATCGTGCCGCTGTTGCCCGCCGACCGGGACGGACGGCGGGCGCAGGCGGTGGCTCTCTGGGCGCGGGTGGAACGTCTGCTCGGCAACTACGCGGAGGCGGCCGCCATCAGCCGGCGGGAACTGGCCGCCCTGCCAGCCGCTGCCGGACCCGCCGGCGGTTACCGACTCGCCACCGAGATCGGCGTCGCCGGCATCCTGGCCGGGCACCCCGTGACCGGGCTGCCCGACATGCTCGGTGGAGACCTCGGCGGCTCCGGAGCGGACCGGGCCGGCCTGCTGGCCGTCAGCAGTCTGGCCGCCGCCCACGACGGCGCGCTCGACGACGCCCGGGGTCTGCTCGATGCCGGTGCCCGGATCGTCGACGCGCTGCCGGACCGGGACATGCGCGACCATCCCGACTGCTTCACCGCGCTGGGTCTGAGCGAGCTGTACCTCGAACGGCAGGCCGATGCCGCACGGCACCTCGACCGCGGGCTGACGCTCGTCCGCGCCTCGCACCGCGACGACGGGCTGTGCCAGCTGCTGCTCGGACGGAGCCAGGTGGCCTACCACGGCGGGCAGCTGACCACCGCCATCGCACTGGCCACCGAGGCCGGCATCGTTGCCCGGCGCATCGGCAGTCACCACCTGCTGAGCTTCGCCCTGGCGTTCGAGGCGGAGGCGACGGCGTGGCGGGGTGGCCTCCGGGACGACGACCGGGCGGTGGCGCTGGCCCGCAGCGCCGTCGGCATCGCCACCGACCTCAGCACCTGGTGTGGTCGTACCGCCGCGACGGCGTTGGCGACCGCGGCACTGCTGTCGGGTGATCCGGCGACCTGTGCCGAGCTGGTGCTCTCGGCCGGCGGCGACAGTCGACTCAGCCGGCTCCAGACGTCCCTGCGGCCCCGGTGGTACGAACTGCTGTGCGCCGCCGCGCTCGCCGCCGGCGAGGTGGCTGACGCCGAGCGTCAGGCGCGGCTGGCAATGACCGAGGCGGACCAGGTGGGTCTGCGTGGGCAGCGGGGCTTCGCCGAGTCGGCGTACGGCGAGGTGCTGCTCGCCCGCGGCGAGTTCCGGGCGGCGCTGCCGCACCTGCAGACCGCCGCCGACCTGTTCCGTACCGGCGGGATGGTGCTGCGGCGCAGCCTTGCGCTGGCCTCCCTGGCCCGGGCGGCGGAAGCCGCCGACCAGAGCGGCCTGGCGGCGCGGGCCCGCCGCCGGGCGTTGGAACTGGCCGGGTGGTGCGCAACGGAACGGGTCGGCCTGCGGCTGGCCCGTCCGGTCGGTCCGCGCGAGGTCGCCGCCCTGACCGACCGGGAGTGGCACATCGCCCGGCTGGCGGCGACCGGGGCCACCAGCCGACTGATCGGCCGGCAGCTGAACATCAGCCCCCGCACGGTGGAGGCGCACCTGACCCGCATCTACCGCAAGGCGGGCGTTGCCTCCCGATCGGCTCTGGTCGCCTGGGTCGCTCGGCTCGATGACACCGATCGGTGACCGAGACGCGGGCCGGATGACGTCGTTCCGTGCAACGTCGACAGGCCGGGCAGCACGAGGCAGCGCCGCCGCCGTCGTAGCCCGACAGCCGCTCACATACTCGACTGCATCCGGTGCGATTCCCGTGCGCCGGTGGTGGATGGAGGACGAGATGCTGCGCAGAAGGTCCGTCAGGAACCCGCGTACCCTCGCCGCGCCGGTGCCGGCGATCCCGTTCGCCGCCGCCACGGTGGCGCTGCTGGTGCTGACCGGCTGTGGTGGCGAGCCGGTGGACGCGGCCACCCCGGCGCCGCACGGCTCGGCCGCGTTCGGTCGGGACCGGGCCGCGCTGGTGCTCACCGCCTTCGACCAGGCCGACTCGGCCGCCTCGGTGGCCGGTGACGTCGAGGCGCTGCGGACCCAGGAGGTGTCGCCCTCGCTGGACCTCAGCATCGCCGCGGTGCGGCGGGCCGAGTACAACCAGCGTCCGCAACCGTCCTTTCAGCACATCAACCCGGCCTTCGCGGTGCCACCCGGCGAACCGTCCTGTTTCCTCGCCACCGCCACGTTGCGGCTGACCGGATCGGAGCTGGCTCCCACCGACGTCAGCCAGTTCGTGCGCGGTGCCGATGGCCAGTGGAAGCTCAGCCACAACGTTCAGGTCACCCAACCCTCGCTGGTGGTGGCCCGCAGCATCGACGGCCGGCCGGCCACCGCGGGCGGCGCCGCCCTGGACGAGACCAGTCGCCGGGCCGTCGCCGCCGAGGTTTTCGCCCGCAGCATCGGGTCCACGACGGGCAACCGTTCCCTCGTCGCGTCGAGTCCGCTGCTCGACGGCCAGTTCGCCGGCGGTTGGGAGGTGTACGGGCAGCAGCTCGCCGGTGTCGGCGGGGCGGTGCGACGGACGATGGACCGGGCCGAGTGGTCCGACTGCGCGGTCGCCATGCCGACCGGCACGCTCACCTTTCTGACGATCCACGCCACCGACACGCTGCGTCCGGCGCCGGGCGGCCCGGCGACCGTCCGACTGGAGCCGCAGAGCCCGGACCTGATCGCCACCGGTCATCGCACGGCGGTCAGCGGAAAGTCGATCCGGGTCACCCGGGTGGAGACCTTCGCGCTGCTCGTGCCGGCGCAGACCGTCGGCACCTCGGTGCTGGGGCTCAACGACACCGCGTTGACAGTCACCGCCGGCTGACCCCGCCGCCCCGCTGCCACGGCACCGGCGACGGCAGAAACCGGTGGCATCGCTCGGACCGGGGCGCACCGGACCGCGACGATGGCAGCAGCCGTGATCAGGGCGGGCCCCGCCCGGTCCGGCCACCAGGCCCGGGAGGAACCCAGATGTGGCGTCCGCGCTTCCGAACGGACTACGTGCCGGTGCGGCTGCCCGACGGCCCGCTGGTGGTGTTGGGAGAGACCCGCAGCCTGCTCATCGACGATCCGGTCGCCGCGGACCTGGCCGACCAGCTCGACGGTGCCGCGCCGCTGGCCGACGTGGTGGCCCGGTTGGCCACCCGGCACCCGGTCGCCGCCGTTGCCGCGGCCCTGGCCCGGCTGCGCGACCACGGCCTGCTGGTGTCCGGTCCGGCGCACACCACGCCGGCCGAGGCCGCAGGCTGGGACGCCCGGGGTGTCCCGCCCGACGCCGCACGGCGGTGGATGGCCGGGGGAGCTGTCACCATCGTGGACCTGGGCGCGCCCCGGGTGGCCGAGACCGCCGACGCGCTGCGCGCCCTCGGGCTCGCCGCGACGGTGGTCGGGCCGGACGCGCCGGACCCCGGCCCGGCCACCGACCAGGTGCTGGTGCTGCCGTCGTCGATGCTCGACCCGCGCCTGGCGCTGATCAACGACCGGCACCTCGCCGCCGGTCGCGCGTGGACCCTGGCCCGGCCACACGGCAACGTCGTGTTCCTCGGCCCGCACCTCGTGCCGGGCCGCACCGGCTGCTGGGCCTGCCTGCGGCAACGCTGGCAGGAGAACGAACAGGTGAACGCCTTCCTCGACGGGCAGGACCTGGCCGGTCCGCTGCCGCAGCCCGGCCGTGCGGTACTGCCCGGGCTGGCCACCATGGCGGCCGGGCTGCTCGCCGCCGAACTCGCGGTGCTCGCCGTCCGGGGCACGTCGCCCCGCCTCACCGGCCGGATGGTCGCCCTGGACACCCGGGACCTGAGCACGGAGAGCCACCAACTGGTACGCCAGCCGCAGTGCCCCGCCTGCGGCGACCCGGACCTCGTCCGCAAGGCCGAGGCGCGGATCGACCTGCCACCGAGCGGCGCCCAGCCCAGCCGGACCGCGGACTCCCGCACCAGGCAACCCGCCGAGGCGTACGCCGCGCTCGTCCACCACGTCAGCCGGTACCTGGGCGTGGTCAGCCGGCTGACCCCGCTGGAGGCGACCGACAACGGCGTCACCCACACCTACTCGGCCGGGCACAACTTCGCCCAGCCCCGCCAGCTCGCCGCGTTGCGCCGCAACCTGCGTGGGCAGAGCGGCGGCAAGGGCCGGACCGACCTGCAGGCCCGGATGAGCGCGCTCGGGGAGGCGGTGGAGCGCTACTGCGGGGTGTGGCGCGGCGACCGGCCCGTACACCGGGCGACCTACCGGCAGCTCGGCCCGGACCGCGCGGTGCACCTGCGGGAGCTGCTGCTGTTCTCGGAACGCCAGTACGCCGACCGGGAGCGGCTCAACCGCGACCTGGGCCACCTGCACCGTGTTCCCCGCCCGTTGCCCGACGAGGTGGAGCTGGACTGGACCACGGGTTGGTCGCTGACCCGGCAGACACCGCGCGAGCTGCCCGCCGCGTACTGCTGGTACGGGCATCCGGAGCTGACCGGGCTGGGGGTGTGCTCGGCCGATTCGAACGGCTGCGCGGCCGGCGGCAACCTGTCCGACGCGATCCTGCAGGGCTTCTGCGAGCTCGTGGAACGGGACAGCGTGGCCTTGTGGTGGTACCACCGCTCCCG
This sequence comes from Micromonospora sp. DH14, assembly GCF_029809455.1. Classification (NCBI taxonomy): domain Bacteria; kingdom Bacillati; phylum Actinomycetota; class Actinomycetes; order Micromonosporales; family Micromonosporaceae; genus Micromonospora; species Micromonospora sp. DH14. The sequence continues at coordinate 80,013 of NZ_JARVKT010000020.1, forward strand.
GATGCCCGGGGTGGACCTGACCTCGTTCGCCGACCCGTGGACGGCCGCCTGCGTCGACCATCACGCCACCGTCCTCGGCCGTGAACTGTGGGCCCTCGACCTGACCGCCGACCTGGGCGTACCCACGTTCGCGGCGGTGTCCCGTCGCGTCGAGCGGGGGCCGGAGGACGTCCTGGTCGGCTTCGGCGCGCACCTGGACGCGCGGGTCGCGCTGACCCGGGCGCTGACCGAGGTGAACCAGTTCCTGCCCGCCGTCGCCGGCCCCGACACCGGGCGCAACCGGTACGGCGTCGACGACCCGGACACCGCGCGCTGGTTCGGCACCGTGCGGGTGGCCGAGCAGCAGTGGCTGGCCCCGGATCCCAGCCGGCCGCCGCGCACCGCGGCGGACCACCCGCCGCTGACCACCGGCGACGTCGGGGACGACGTGCGGTGGTGCGTACGCCGGGCGGAGCAGGCCGGCCTGGAGGTGATCGTCGTCGACCAGTCCCGACCGGACGTCGACCTGGCGGTGGTGAAGGTCGTCGTTCCGGGCCTGCGGCACTTCTGGCGTCGACTCGGTCCCGGCCGGCTGTGGGACGTGCCGGCCCACCTTGGCCGGAGCCCACTGGCCGTCGACGAGACGTCGGCCAATCCGCTGAACGTCTTCTTCTAGCCGGTGATCCCGGGCACACCGGGAGCGCGGGAAGGATGTGGGGATGACCACCGTCGTGGACCCGGTCGGTCGGCGACCGTCATGAGCGGCTCCGTCGGCGGTCCGCCGATACAGGAGTCGTACCGGCTGCGCCGTGACGCGGAGCTGCGGATCGGTGCGGACGGCGCGCTGACGCTGCGGCAGACCCGTTTCCAGCTCAGCCTGGAACAACCGGGCATGGGCCGGCGGGCGCTGTTGCTGCGGCTCGCCGCCAACTGGGTCAACGACGTCGAGGTCGGCCGGCTGATCAGCGGCCTGGAGGGGGAGAACCGGGTGTTGCCCGCGCAGCTGCTGCTGCGCCGGTTGCTCGCCCACTCCTGGTTGGAGCGCCGCGTCCAGGTCGACGATCGGCCGCTGCTCGACCTGGTGCCCACCGGCCTGGGCCGGGGCAGTCTGCCGGAGACGCGCCCGCACACCCCGGGGGTCCGCTACCGGCTCTCCCGCTTCGCCACCCTGCAGCACGACCGGGACATGCTGGTGGCCGCGTCGGCGCTGAGCACCCTCGTCGTCGGCTGCGCCGACGCCGCCCTCGGCGCGGTGCTGGCCGCCGCCGCGCCGGGTGTCGGACCCGACGTGGTGGCCCGCACGCTCGGCGTGCCGCCGGATGTCGCCGGCCGGGTGCTCGACGAGTTGACCACCGCCCGGGTCCTGGTCACCGACGCCGAGTTCGAGGCGGAATGCGACGAGGCGCCGCTGGCCTACTGGTCGCCGGAGGAGCTGCGGCTGCACCACCGCTCCCGCGCCGGCCGGCACGCGCTGCCGGTGGGCGGCACCTACCGGATGCGGGAACGCTTCACCCCACAACCGCTGCGCCGCCCGTACGACGGGAGTCGGGCGGTCGAGCTGCCGCTGCCGGACCTGGCGACGATCGCCAAGGAGGACCCCTCGTTCAGCCAGGTCGTCGCGGACCGGCGCAGCGTGCGCGAACACGACGACGCGGCACCGCTGCCGCTGGAACGGCTGGCGGAGTTCCTGTACCGGTCGCAGCACACCACCGCCGTCGGCGAGGCCGGCGGGCAGGAGGTCGGCCACCGGCCCTACCCGGGTGGCGGCGGCGTCTACGAACTGGAGATCTATCCGCTGGTGGCGCGCTGCGCCGGGCTCGATCCCGGGCTCTACCACTACGACCCGGTGGGGCACCGGCTGGAGCCGGTAGCCGCCTGGGGAACGGCCGCCGACCGGCTGCTGGCGTACGCCCGGGCGTCCGGGGCTCTGCCCCGGCCGCCGCAGACGGTCCTGGTCGTCACCGCCCGCGTGCAGCGGCTCATGTGGAAGTACGAAGGGATGAGCTACGCCATGATTCTCAAGGACGCGGGTGTGCTGACCCAGCAGATGTATCTCGTCGCCACCGCCATGGGGCTGGCGCCGTGCGCCCTCGGCGCCGGGGACTCGCAGGCCTTCGCCGAGCTGTCCGGGCTCGACCCGCTGGTCGAGCCCAGTGTGGCCGACTTCCTGCTCGGCTCGCGTCGCGCCACCGGCCCGGCCACCGGGGAGGGCCGGCCATGAAGTTCCGGCGGCAGGCGCTGCGCCAGTTGGAGGCGCCCGAGCAACTGGACCGGGCGGTCCGGCTGACCACCGTGCCGAACTGGCTGGCCACCACCGCTCTGGTCATCGTCGTGGTCGCCGCGGGTGTCTGGTCGGTACGCACTGTGGTGCCCCGGACCGTCGAGGCGGCCGGCGTGCTGATCCACTCGAACGGGATCTCCGCGCTCGACGCGCTCGACGCCGGCCAGGTGACCAAGGTGTGGGCGGCACCGCACCAGCGGGTGCCGAAGGGCACGCCCCTCTACAGCCTGCGCACGGCCGACGGCAAGGTACGGGTGGAGACGGCGCCGGGTGACGCGTACGTCGTCGCCTGGCTGGTCTCGGAGGGCGAGATCGTCACCCCCGGGACGCACCTGGCCGACCTGGAACGCCTCGACGCCGCCGGGGACGCGTTGCAGGCCGTCGTCTACGCCCCCGCCGTCGCCGCGCCGCTGCTGCAACCCGGCGTCTCCGTCGAGGTGGCCGCCGCGGCCGCGCCGCGCAACGTGTTCGGCACCCTGGCCGGCCAGATCACCACTGTCGGCGCCTTCCCGGAGACCGAGGCCTCGCTGCGCGCCTTCCTGGGCACCGGGCCGGACGTCCGGCGGCTGCTCGCCCGCGGCAGCGTGGTGCGGGTGACGGTGGCCCTGGAACCGGACCCGGCCGCCCCGGGCGGCCTGCGCTGGACCAAGTCCCCGCCGCCGTTCCAGCTCAACTCGGCCAGCGAGGTCACCGCCTGGTTCACCGTGGACCGGGAACACCCGATCGACTGGTTGTTGCGGCGATGAGCGCCCCGACGACAGCCGCCAGCGGCACACCGCAGCTGCCCAGGATCCGGCGTCGCCGGGTCCGCACGCCCGCCCTGATCCAGATGGAAGCGGTGGAGTGCGGTGCCGCCGCGCTGGGGATCCTGCTCGCGCACCACGGTCGGCACGTGCCCCTGGAGGAACTGCGCCGGGTCTGCGGGGTCAGCCGGGACGGCTCCACCGCGGCCACCGTGCTCAAGGGGGCCCGCCGGTACGGGATGGTGGCCAAGGGTTTCCAGATGGACCTCGCCGGCCTGGCCACGGTGGCGCTGCCGGCGGTGCTGTTCTGGCGGTTCGAGCACTTCGTGGTGCTGGAAGGGCTCGGCCGTAAGGTCCACATCAACGATCCGGCCACCGGCCCCCGGGCGGTGAGCTGGGAGGAGTTCGACGGCGCCTTCACCGGCATCGTGCTCACCATGGAGCCCGGCCCGCAGTTCCAGCCCGGCGGCACCCGCTACCGGCTGGTGCGGGCGCTGGCGCAGCGGTGGCGCGGCCCGGGCTCGGCGATCGCGCAGATGCTGCTGCTGGGCCTGCTGATCGCCGTGGTCGGTCTGACCATCCCGGTGATGGCCAAGGTTTTCGTCGACCGGGTGCTGCTGCAGGAGGACCGGGCCGCGTTCGCCGGCCTGGTGGCGGCGGTGGCGGTGGCCACCGTGCTGACCTTCCTGGCCAGCCTGCTCCAGCAACGCCTGACCGTACGCGCGGAGACGGCGCTCGCCCTCGCCAGCGCCGCCAGGTTCTTCCGACATCTGCTGCGGCTGCCGCCGACCTTCTTCGACCAGCGGCAGGCCGCCGACCTCAGCCAGCGGGTCCGCGGCAACGAGGTGGTCGCCGAGGTGCTCACCCGCCGGACGGCCACCACCGTGGTGGACACCGGCCTGGTGCTGGCGTACGGGGCACTGCTCTGCCAGTACGACCTGCTGCTCGGACTGTGCGCGGTGGTCCTCGCCGGGCTGAACGTCAGCGTGCTGCGCTACGTCGCCTCGACCCGGTCCACCGCCGTTGTCGGCCTGCAGGCGGACCGCAGCAAGCTGGTCACCACCGTGTACACCACGGTTCAGATGATCGAGACGGTGAAGGCCGGCGGCGAGGAGGAACGGGCGGTGGCCCGGTTCGCCGCACGCCATGCCACCGTCGCCACCCGTCAACAGCGGCTGGGGGTGCCCACCGCGGTGCTCTCGGTCCTGCCGGCGCTGCTCGCCTCGGCGACCACGGCGGTGCTGTTGGGGTTGGGCAGCCGGCAGGTGGTGGCCGAGTCGATGAGCGTCGGTGTGCTGGTCGGCATGCAGAGCCTGGCGGCGGCGATGAACCGCCCGCTGGGCAATCTGACCGCGCTGGGCTCCCGGTTGCAGGACATGAGCGCGGACCTCAACCGGCTGCGTGACGTGGAGCGCTACCCACTGCCCACGGTCCAGGACCGGCCCGCCGGTCCGGTGTCCCCGATGGAGGGGCATCTGCGCATCGACGCGGTCACCTTCGGCTACAACCCGTTGGGCCGTCCACTGCTGGAGAACTTCAGCCTGGATCTGCCGCCGGGTGCCCGGGTGGCGCTCGTCGGGCGGTCGGGCAGCGGCAAGTCGACGGTCGGCAGGCTGGTCGCCGGGCTCTACCGGCCCTGGACCGGGCGGGTCACGGTGGACGGTCTGGAGCGGGCCGCCGCCGACGACGGTCTCTGGGCGGCCACCGTCGCCATGGTGGACCAGGACCAACGCCTGTTCGAGGGGACGGTGCGGGACAACGTCACCATGTGGGACCTCACAGTCGCCGACGACGACGTCGTCACCGCGCTGACCGACGCGTGCCTCTACGACGAGGTTGCGGCCCGCCCGGGTGGCCTCGGCAGCCCGGTGCGGGAGAACGCCCGCAACTTCTCGGGTGGGCAGCGGCAGCGGCTGGAGATCGCCCGGGCGCTCGTCCGCAACCCCCGGGTGCTGGTGCTGGACGAGGCCACCAGCGCGCTGGATGCCGAGACCGAACGCCGGATCGACCTGCACCTGCGTCGGCGCGGGGCCACCTGCCTGATCGTGGCCCACCGCCTGTCCACGGTCCGCGACTGCGACCTGATCGTCGTGCTGGACGGCGGCCGGGAGGTGGAGCGCGGCACCCACGAGCAGCTCGTCGCCCAGGACGGGGCGTACGCGCGCCTGGTCCGGGACCACTGACCACGACGATCCGAGGAGACGCTGATGAGTGGCGCGGTGGAGGATGCCCCGGCCGGTGGCCTGAGCGCTTTCTGCGCGGACGGCGTACGCCAGGTGTGTCGCCTGGACGGCCCGGCGGCGGGCTGGCTGGTCACCGGCGGTGAGGCCGACCTCTTCGCGGTACGCCGGGCCGGGATGAGCCCCTCGCGTCGGCACCACGTGGCTCGGCTGCCGGCGGGTGGCCTGGTGCCGACGTCCACCGCGATCGGTGCGTGGCAGCTGATCCTGGTGCCGTTGCCCGGAACGGAGCTGCGCGGGTTGTCCCGGCGTCACCTGTCGGTGCTGGAACGGCATGTTCGGCTCGGCCGGGTGGCGGACGAGGGGGCGTCGCTGCGGGCGCGGGTCGCCGCGACGGAGCTGGTGGCGGCGGTGGATCTGGTGCTGGTCGCCGTCGCTGACGCGCTGCGTCGCGGGCAGGCGCCCCGGCAGGCGTCCACCCTCCAGGGACGCGAGATCATTTCGCTGGCGCAGGGGAGTGCTGTCACCTCCACCGGCGGAGCGTGGTGGCTGCGCAGCGCCGGTGGGCAACTGCGACGCAACGACGGTGGTCCGGCGGAGATGTCGGGGGAGCGGGAGCTGCTGCTGGTCGCCGAGCGGGACTGGGTGGTGGCCGAGTCGGCGTGCGCGGTGGAGAGCCACGGCAGCTGGGACCTGCTGGTCAACGGTCAGCTCCGGTCGGCGGTGGACCAGCACGTGGCCCGGTTGCTGCGGATGGTGGAGATCCGGATCGAGGAGGCCGACGCGGCGGTGCTGGGTGCCGTGCACCGGCGCCGGGAGGCCGACGCCGCGGTGCTGGCCGCGGCGGCCCGCCGGTCGATCGGGGTGATCGGCGCCGGCGGTGCGGGCGGTGCGGTTCCGCTCCCCGACGGCGAGGCCGGCTTCGACCGGTACGGACGGGCGGCCTCGGTGCTCCGGGTGGTCACCGAGGGGATGGGCAGCCCGATCAACGAGCCGGCCGACCGCAGCCGCGCGCCGCTGGACGACCGGGCGGCGGTGCACGCGGTGACCCGGGCGTCCAGCCTGTTCCTGCGGGAGGTGCGGCTGCCGGAGCGGTGGTGGCGGCGGGACCTGGGGCCGCTGGTGGGGTGGCGGCCCGGCGAGGACCCGCAGCGCGCCGTCGCGGTGCCGCTGGTGTTCCGCCGTGGCCGCTACCACCACGTCGACCCGGACACCAGGGCGTACGGCCCGGTCGACGCGACGGTGGCCGCCACGTTCGCCGCGGAGGCCACCGAGGTGCAGGCGCCGCTGCCGCCGACCGCGCGGATGCGCCACCTGCTGCGGGCCGGGCTGGTCGGTGCGTCCGGCGACGTGCGGGGCCTGGTGGTCGCCGCCACCTGCGTGGCGGTGCTGGGCCTGGGCGTGCCGCTCGCCACCGGCGAGGTGCTCGGTCAGCTGGCCCGGCAGGGTGAGGTGACCGGCCTTGTCGGTTTCCTCGCGCTGATGCTCAGTGCCGCGGTGGTCGCGGGGCTGGTGGGTGTGGTGCAGAACCTGCGTCTGCTGCGGTTGGACGGCCGGATGCAGTCGGGGGCGCAGCTGGCGATCTGGGACCGGCTGATGCGGCTACCGGCCCGGTTCTTCGCCGGTCGCAGCAGCGGCGAGATCGCCAACTCGATGCTGGGGATCTCGTTCGTCGGTGAGGCGTTGAGCGCGTTGCTGCCGCAGCTCGTCACGGCGGCGGCGACAGTCGCGGTGACCCTCGGCATGCTCCTGGTGGTCGAGCCGGTGCTCGGGCTCTGGGCAGCGGGGATCGTCGCCGTCACCATGCTGACCTTCGGCGGGTTCGCCGTGCTGATCGTCCACCAGCAACGGTCCGCGCTGCCGGCCGAGCACCGCGCGGCGGCGATGACCAACCAACTGCTCGGCGGCATCATCAAGATCAAATTGGCGGCCGCCGAGACCCGTGCCCACGCGCGCTGGTCGGAGGTGGCCGCGACGGCCCGAGCGGCGCTGCAACGGGTCCGGCAGAGTCAGGCGGGCCTGGTCGCCTTCGGCACCGTGCTGCCGGTCGCCGGCCAACTGGTCCTGTTCGCCGTGCTGATGGGGCCGCTCGCCGGCCGGGTCGCGCCGGCCGACTTCTTCATCCTCAACGTCGGCTTCGCGATGCTGCTGGGCGGGCTGCTGGTGCTGGTGTCGGCCGGGGTCGAAGTGATCGCGGCGGTGCCCCGGCTGGGCAGCCTGCGGGAGATCCTGCGCGCTGACCCCGAGGCGCGACCGGACCGGGTGGACCCGGGCGAGTTGCGCGGCGAGATCGCGCTGCGCCGGCTCACCTTCGCCTACCAGCCGGACGAGCCGCCGGTGCTCGTCGACATCGACCTGCACATCCGCCCCGGTGAGTTCGTCGCCATCGTCGGGCCGAGTGGCTGCGGGAAGTCCACACTGCTGCGGTTGCTGCTCGGCTTCGAACGCCAGCAGCAGGGCGCCGTGCTCTACGACGGGCAGGACCTCTCCGAACTCGACGTGCACGCGGTCCGCAGGCAGTGCGGAGTGGTCCTGCAGGACGGTCAGCTCTTTGCCGGCTCGGTACGCGACAACATCTGCGGCGCCGGCAGCTTCGGACTCGACCAGGTCTGGGAGGCGGCGCGGATGGCCGGCCTCGCCGACGACCTGGAGGCGCTGCCGATGGGGATGAGCACGATGGTGCCGTTCGGCGGCGGGACGCTCTCCGTCGGGCAACGTCAGCGGGTGCTAATCGCCCGCGCGCTGGCCCCGCTACCCCGGATCATCTTCCTCGACGAGGCGACGAGCGCCCTCGACAACCGCACCCAGGAGGTGGTCAGCCGCAGCACCGCGGCGCTGGCCGCGACCCGGGTGGTCATCGCCCACCGGCTGTCCACGGTCCGTGCGGCGGACACCATTGTGGTCCTCGAAGCGGGGCGGATCGTCCAGCGGGGCACGTTCGACGAGTTGATGGGCGACAGTGACGGGCTGTTCCACCGGTTGGCGCGGCGGCAACTGCTCACCGAACCGGAACGGTCCGACGCCGTGCCGGAGAGTCGACAGGCGGACGGCCAGCCCGCGACCGGCTGACGGCCCGGTCAGCCGTTGTCGATGACGGTGCTGTCCTCCAGGCACACGTCCGCGTCGAGGTGGTTCTCCAGCAGCTCGGCGATGTGTGCCTCGGACTGGTTCTCCACCGCCAGTCGGAACGCCTCGGTGAGCACGTTGACCACGCCCTGGGTGAGCAACAGGGTCTCCCGGTCGAGATCGGCCCAGGACGACCGGGCGTCGCTGCGTACCAGCTCCGGAGCGAGGGTCAGCAGCCGGGCGGTCACGGCGGCGACCAGCTCGTCGGCGACCGGCCGGAGGCTGTCCAGCACCTCGCTGAGGGTCTGCAGTGCCGGTACCGTGCCCACCCGTACCCGGTGCAGGTCCAGGGCGGCGCGCAGCGGACGCGGCCGGACGGTGCGGACGGTGCCGTCGGTGGTCCGGCCGATCACGCCGTGCCGGGTCAACGCGTGGGCCAACGCGGGACGGTCGGCGGTCAGCCGTTGCAGCATCGCGGTGAGCCCGTCCGGCGCGTCGTCACTGGCCCGGACCCCGAGCATCGCCTCGATGGACACCAGGTTGAAACCCTGTCGTTGCAGGGCCAGGATCGCGTCCAGCCGACGGACGTGGGAGTCGTCGTAGAGCGCGGCCCGACCGCGGCGCACCGGCGGGGGCAGCAGCCGCCGGGCCTGGTGGGCTCGGATGTTGCGCGGCGACATCCCCACCTTGCGGGCCAGCTCCTCCACGCTGTACCCGACCGGAGCGCCGGACGTCGTCGTCACCTCGTCGATGGTCACGGTGGCCTCCGGCAGCACTCGGTGACGGAACACGGCAACCCCGTCGAACCGCTGTCACGCTGGGCGGTCCGCCGATCGCAGCGTAAGTGCGGACGCCGGGCGGGTGAAAGGCGGGGAATTACTACTTGTCCACAGTGGTGACATTCATTAGGATCACCATCCGCCGCAACTCGCTGATTCCCAATTACCCGGCTTTCGCCGCAGCGCAACCTTTTCGCGGCCACATTCGGTGAAATTCCCGCTCGCCGAGCAGACCGGCTCCACCGGTGACCCACGATGAAGCGAAACCGGCGGCCCGGACCCTCCCGCGCTGCCTGTCGCCGCCATCGGCGGACGACCATCGAAGGGAGCAGGGTGTGACACCTGTCGATCGAGCGGTCTTCGTGGCCGCGTACAGCCGGCTGGTCGCCGACGTCTGGGCCGACCCGGGCAAGGAGCAGGCGCTCGACCGGGACCCGCGCGGCTTCCTCGCCGGCTACGGGCTCCAACTGTCCGAGGACGTGCAGGTCCGGGTCGTCCGGGACGTCACCGACGCCGATCCGGACCTGGAGGTGCAGATCGAGTCCTGGCAGCAGGCCGCCAGCACCGGCACGTTCGTGCTCTTCGTGCCGTCGCTGCTGCCGGTGGCTCAGGCGGAATTGGCCGAGGACGAACTGGACAGCGTCGTCGCCGGCCTGGACCCCAGCTGCGCCTGCTGCTGCCCGTGCTGCTGCACCTGACACCGAAGTCTGCCGCCCATTCGCCGGAACGGCAGATTCTGATGGCAGACAGCCGAAAAACATTGATTGTCGAAGCTCGATCTTCGTAGCGTTCTCGCCACGACGATCACACCCCGTCTTGCAGCCACCCGAGGAAAGGACCGAACGATGAGCAACGACGAACAGGAATATGGCGCGAGGTTCGTGACCAAATACTCGGAACTGGTCACCGCAGTGTGGCGCAGCGACGAGGAACTGCAGCGCCTGCTCGCCGACCCGACCGGCTACGCGACCGCGGCCGGCCTGCCGGTCACCCCCGGCGCCCGGGTCGAGGTCGACCGCGCCCAGCCCGCCACGCTCTACACCAAGGACCAGATCGTCGCCGACTGGGCCGGCACGCCCGGCCTGCACATCCTGCACGTGCCCGAGGTGCCGCTGGTCGACCTCAACGAGCTCACCGAGGCCGAGCTGGAGACGGTCGCCGGCGGCGTGGCCCCCATCGCCGACAACAACGTCAACATCATCGCCGTCCTCATCCTCTGAGTTCCCCACCCCCCGCCGGGAGCCTCGATGACTGACACGACCGAGACCATCGCCTTCCGATCCGGCACCTACCGGACGGCCACCGTGGAGCAGACCTGGGAGCGGGTCGGACACCTGCTCGACCGGTTCCGGATCACCCGGGTCGCCGACATCACCCGGCTCGACGAGATCGGCCTACCGGTGCACGTCGCCTACCGGCCGGTGGGAGCCACCATGGCGGTGAGCGTCGGCACCGGCGCCACGGCGATGCAGGCCCGGGTCAGCGCGGTCATGGAGAGCATCGAGTCCTGGCATGCCGAGAACCTCCGGCCGGGGACCGTCGTCCGGTCCCCGGCCGAGGCGCTCGACCTGCCCTACGACGTCCGGTGGCTGCACCTGGCGGAACGGTCACCGGTGACCCCCGCCGTCGAACTCGACTGGGTGGCCGGCCGTGGGCTGGTGACCGGGACGCCCTACCTGGTGCCGCGCGCCACCATCGAACTGGACTTCACCATCCGGCGTGGCTGGGACCGCGCCCTGTTCACCCCCAGCAGCAACGGGCTGGCCACCGGGAACACCTTCGCCGAGGCCAGCCTGCACGCTCTGCTGGAGGTCGTCGAACGCGACTGCATCGCCCCGTACTGCACCGCCCCGCTGGCCGAGCGCACCTACGCCGACCCGGGCACCGCCACCAACGCGATGACCCGCACGGTGCACGACGCGCTGGTGCGCGCCGGTTGCTGGGTGGAGGTCTGCGACATCACCAACGCTGTCGACGTGCCCTGCTACGCCGCCTCGATCTGGTCGGAGGACCTGCCGGTCACCTTCGGCGGCTTCGGCTGCCACGTGGACCCGGAGATCGCCGTCGGTCGAGCCATGGCGGAGGCGGCACAGTCGCGCCTCGTCATGGTCTCCGGAGCCCGGGACGACATCGACGCCACCGCGTACCACGATGTCGGCGCGCCGCCGGTGCCGCCGCCCACCGTCGACCGGCCCGTCCGGCCGGTCCGCCGGAATCCGCCACCGGTGGGGGACGTGACCCAGGTGCTGCGCGAGCTGGCGTCCCGGGTGCAGCGGGTCACCGGCGTCGAGCCGTTCAGCGTCGACCTGACCCACGACGACATCGGCATCGCGGTCAGCAAGGTGTTCGCCCCCGGCCTGCGGATGTTCGACGAACGGGCGCTGAGCACCCGACCGGGGGTGCCCCGTGACTGACGTCGTCTTCATCGGCCCGAGCCTGCCCGCCGACGAGGTCGGTCGGCTGCTGCCCGACGCGGTGGTGCTGCCCCCCGTCGCGCACGGCGATCTGCTCCGCCTGGACGTCGCCCCCGGCGACCGGGTCCTCGTCATCGACGGGTTCTTCCTGCAACACCCGCCGGTCCGCCACCGGGAGATCCTCGACCTGCTCGCCCGTGGCGTGACAGTGGCCGGCGCGGCCAGCATGGGCGCACTGCGCGCCGCCGAGCTGTGGCCGTTCGGTATGCGTGGCGTCGGCGAGGTCTTCCAGCTCTACCGCGACGGGGTCGTCACGGGCGACGACGAGGTGGCCGTGGTGCACGGCCCCGCCGAGGACGGCCACCGCGCCCTGAGCGTCCCGCTGGTGAACATCCGGGTCGCGCTGCGCCGCGCCGTCGCGGCCGGCGTGCTCAGCGACACCGAGGCGGTGCTGCTGCTGAACATCGGCCGGGACCTGCCCTTCCGCCGACGGTCTTACCGGGCGCTGGAACGCAGCGCGCCGGCCGAGGCGAAAGACGTGGTGGACCGGTTCCTGACGTGGCACCGGCAGGACCCCAGCGACGCCAAGGGCGCCGACGCGCGGCTGCTGCTGTCGATGGCGGCGGACAGCGCCCCCGAGCTGTGCCCGGCGCACCCCGGCGACCAACCGATCGACAACCTGCACACCCGCTTTCTCGACAGCTGGCGCTCCCGGTTCGCCGGCGAACCGGTCGGCGGGCACTGGACCAGCGACCGGGAGGCCGCCGCGGTGCTGATGCTGCTGCATCCCGAGTCGCCGACCTGGCACCGGCAGGGAGTGCTGGCCGGGCTGGCCGAGGTCGACATCACCGACCCGGCGGTCGAGGAACGCGCCAGTGAGGTGGCCCGCCGACGCGGGCTGACCGGTGCCCCGGCGAACGGGTGGGACTGGTTGACCGACCGGGAACGGGACCTCGACGACCGCGAGGCGGTGCTGCGGGTGTTGGTGCGCGCGTTCGGCACCACGCCGTACCGCAGCCTGGCGCTGTGGATGGTCGCGGCGCCGCTGCGTACCCCCGCGTTGCTCACCGCGGCGCGGCAGGTCGCGGCGACCGCGGCGTCGCTGAACGAGACGCTCGTCCCGCGGACCACGGGGCGTCGCCGCCCGGGTGCTCGCCTGCACTTCCGCACCGAGATCGTCGACGCGTGCTTCGCACGGCTGTGGGGCTGTGCCGTCGACGAGCTGGAAGCGGCGGCGTGGGACCGGGGCTTCGTCGACCTCGCGGCGTTCCGGTACGCCGCCGAACCGCTGGTCGCGTACGTCAAGGCGTTCGGTTCCCCGCGACTGCCCACCGTGGGCACGCGCGCGCAGGAGGGCACCCTGGCCGGTCCAGCGGCCCGGGTCGGCTGAGGAGGCGTCGATGAGCGGCACGGTGAAGGCGGCACTGATCTACCCCCCGCTGACCGATCCCACCTCGGGATACCACTCCCTGAACTACCTCGACTCGTACGCCCGGGCCCAGGGGCACCAGCCGGCGGAGATCATCGACGCCAACATCGAGGCGTTCCACCACTCGTACACCCCGTCGGCGTACGACTGGCTGCGGCGGGAACTGTCCCGGCTCTCGATCGACGACCTCAGCGGCCCGGACGCGCTGATGGCCCGGGCCAACCAGCTCGGCCTGCCCGACCCGGATCCGGAGCGGCTGCGTCGGTCGATCGGCGTGCTGCAGGATCCGACCCTCTTCTACGACTACCGGCACTACCAGGACGCCGTCGAGGGCGTGATCTCCTGGATGGACGCGCTCGGCTCGGTCGGGTTTCCCGGGCAGTTCCACGCCGGCTTCCGCCTCCACCCACCGCCGATGATCTCGATCGGTTCGGTGGCCGCGCTGACCGACGAGGCGCTGCTCGCCCGGCTCAACCGGCCCTTCCTGCCGTACTACGAGGACGTGCTGATTCCACGGCTGGCCGCGGGCGGGCACCAGGTGATCGGCATCAGCGCCACCTACCAGTGGCAGTTGCCGTTCGCGCTGTGGATCGCGCGACTCATCCGGCAGGCCTGCCCGGACGTCTTCCTCATCGCGGGGGGCACGGAGATCTCCGACGTCTGGAAGTGCGCCAGCAAACCCGAGTACGTCTTCCAGGTGCTCGCCGACTTCGACGCGATTGTGGTCGGCGAGGGCGAGAGCGCGTACACGGAGATCCTGGACGCGGTGGCGGCCGGCACCCTCCCGGGCGGGCACCCCAACGTCCGGCTGCACCCCAGGTACGGCCGCCAGCGTCACCTGCCGCTGCGCTACGAACGCCTGGCGCAGGTGCCGGTGCCGGACTTCTCCGGCCTGCCCTGGGACCTCTACCTCAGCCCGGAGAAGTTCGTCTACTACTCGCCGACCCGGGGCTGCTACTGGAACAAGTGCACGTTCTGCGACTACGGACTGAACACCGACGGCCCCACCAGCCCCTGGCGGCAGGACACGGTGGGCACCATGATCGCGGACGTCACCGAGCTGTCGAAGTTCGCCAAGTTCATCTACTTCTCCGTCGACGTGCTCGCCCCCGCGACCATCCTGCGCTTCGCCGAGCAGGTCGTCGAGCGAGGGCTGGACTTCCGCTGGGGCGCTGAGATCCGGCTGGAGAAGTACTGGTCCGACGAGCGCTGCGAACTGCTGCGGCGCAGCGGCTGCGTGGCCATCTCGGTCGGCTTCGAATCCGGCAACCAACGCATCCTCGACCTGATCGACAAGGGCACCAAACCCGAACAGGTACGCCGCACCATGACCGCGATGACCAAGGCCAACATCGGTGTGCAGATGATGGGCTTCACCGGTTTCCCCACCGAGACCCGCGAGGAGGCGCTGGACAGCGTCACCTTCCTGCGCGACAACCCGGACCTGTGGACCCTCGGCGGGCTCGGTGACTTCATGCTGACCCCGGGCGCCATCGTCGCCAAGGAACCCGAACGGTTCGGCATTACCAACGTGCGGCCGGTGGAAGGCTCCGACATCGTCCGGATGCTCAAGTACGACGAGCCGGTGACGGAGGCGGCGCAGGCCGAGGTCGCCCAGGCCAAGGCGGGCCTGAACCCGGGGCACTACCACCGGCCGTGGCTGGGCAGCACCGACACCCCGCACACGTTCTTCTACCACGACCGGTACGGCACCGCGGTGCGTGGCGTCCTCGCCAACGACCGGGTCCGGCACGACACCGACGACCAGACCGAGTTCCTCGCCAACGGCTCCTTCGTGGAGCGTGACGACGAACAGGTCTGGGAGGCGTACCGGCGGATCCGGTCCGACGAGCAGGACGGCACCCCGGGCGACCTCCCGGCCGACCGGCACCTGTTCCGCCGGGTCGACGGTCAGGTGTTCGCGCTCAACCGCAGCAGCCGGCTGTTCCTGGACCTCTTCAGCGCGCCGCTCACCCTCGCCGAGGCGCAGCGTCGGCTCTGGATCGTCGAACCGACAGTCGCGGACCGGGTCTGGCGGACCTTCATCGGGCAGCGGCTGATCCGGCGGCACCGCCTCCCCGCCGAGCCGGCGCGGTGAGCCGACCGCCCGGCCGGGGAATCCCGCTAGGCGCCCGGCCGGGCGTGAGCCGGGTAGTTCAGGTCGTACGTCGTGATCCGTCCCGATCCCGATGCCAGCAGGCGCAAGCGGCCAGTCGGCTCGGGGAAGAGCGCGACATGTGACGGCTTGTAGCCCTGCCACACCCGCCACAACAGCTGCTTGGACTCCCAGTGCCAGACCCCGACCCAGCCCGCGTCGTTGCCGATCACGATGTGAGTCTCACCCGCCACCTCGGCGAGATTGACGGCGGTGGGGTAGCCGGCGTCGTACGGAAGAGCCCTGACGTGTCTGACCTCCAGGCCCGTCTGGGTCGCCTCGATCTCGATCAACTCGAACGCCGTGACAAGCCTCGCCCCGCTGGATGTCTCCGATGTCGCTACCGCGCCAACGCGTCGAAAGTCCTGGTAGTCGGAAGCGGGGCTGTGCAGCTTGAGCACTTCACCGCTCCTGCCGTCCCAGAAGTGCAGGATCCCTTCCGTGCTGGCCGCGACGACCACCGTTCGCTGGCCCACTTGGATGAGCTGCGTCAGCCGGGCACCCGCCGGCCCGTACCTGGGCTGCGTCTGACTTATCGGCAGCAGCGTGACCGACGGCCGGAACGTCCGGGAGTTGAGCTTGCCCGTCCACACTTCCACGAACGGCTCGGTCGGTGATCCGGCGGCCATGACCAGCTCGTCGCCGAACTCGTCCAGCGCCAGGTTCGCGACGGTCATTCGGGGCACGGGAAAGCTGATGGCGGGTCGCCGGCCGTCGACGTCCACCACGTGGACGTGCCCATTCTCGACGACGCCGAGGAGGCTACGTCGGCGGTCAGAACGTACGGTGACCGCGTCGAACCGGCCCGCCGGGATCGTGGCCACCGGTTCACCGGTGGCCACCTCGCCGACGGCGGTCGACCCGGTGCCGTCCTGCCACACGATCAGCGCTCGACCACCGTTGGGCGGGAGCGCGCGGATCACCACTCCAGCCGTCTCGGCGTGGGTAGCCGTCATGGCATCGGTCAACCAATCGCAGTCCCACAGTCTGGTGAAACCGGTGCGCCCACCGCTCGCGAGCACCGATCGGCCGGCGACCTGGGCGGTGGCCAGGACGGTCGTGTCGGAGTAGTGGCCGATCAGAGCACCGGAACTGGTGCCGTCCCGGGGGTCGATCAGGGGGATCGTGAGGCCCGAGCGCGCCAGTGCGAGCCGGTTGACGCCGCGCACCTTGACGAACGTCAGATCGTGGATCCAGCCGCGGATCTGTTGCCGCCATCGAAGCTGCCCACTGCTGACGTCGAACAGCTGCACAACCCCCTTGCTGTCACCGCTCGCGACCACGACTTTGTCACCGTGCCTGCCGAGCGCCACCGAGTTCACCCAGTCTCGGTGCCCCTTGATCACCCGCGTGCACTCCCCGGTCGCCAGATCCCACAGCCGGACGGTCAGGTCACTGCCGCCGGCCGATGCCAGGAGCGGGCCGTCGCTCAGGTCCAGCACGGCCAGACCACGGACCCCACCCCTGTGTCCCGGCAACTCTCTGAGCCGGGTGGACGAGGCGGGATCCCAGATCCACAGGCGACCCTCGGCACCACCGGTAACCAGCCGGGTCCGACCCTGAAGTGTGCAGAACACCAGGCTGCTGACGCCAGCGGCGTTCACGCTGATCGTGTGGAGGTGTTCCCCGGTCGCCGGATTCCAGAGTCGTACCGTGCCGTCGGCGCTTCCGGAGGCCAGCACCGCCTGCCCCGCGATGGATCCGAAGGCCAGTCGTTCCACGCCTCGGCTGTGGCCGGGGAGCGTCCTCAGGTACTGCCCGGTGGCCGACTCGGCGATGCGGATGGTCGCGTCAGTGCCACCGGTAGCCACGATCTGCCGGCCGTCCGCCTCCCCGAAGGCGATGGCCTGCACACGGCCTCGGTGGCCCGGCAGCCGGCGGTGGAAGTGCGCACCCGGTCCCTTGCTCCACAGCCCTTTCCAGGGCAGCCCCGCGGGTGAGTCCAGGAGCGACACGGCGGTTGGCTCGTCACGCAGGGCGACGGACTGCAGGAGCGCGGCCCGCTGGACCGGGGAGGCGTTGGCCATCTCGTCAGCCGCCCGCCAGTACAGCCGGCACAGCACATGGTCGGTGAAGTCGACGGTGCCCAGCACCTGCAGCAGGCGCAGCGGCTCAGCGTGGTAGAGAAAGTGCGGGTCGGCGACCAATTCGCCGAGTCGTCCGGCGGCAGCGGCATGGGCCGCGAGGTGACGACGCAGGTAGGGGCTCGCCTCGTCCCAGCGGCGTCCGCCAGCGTTCACGAGCGCGACGAGAGACGACGTGATCGTGCTCTGCACGGCCGTGACATCGGCATGGCGCCGCAGGTGGTCGTTGTACGACTGGTGGTACAGCCGGTAGACGGTCTGTTCGTCCTCACCGGACTCGATGATGTGGGCGCCCGCATGAGCGAGAATCCAGGAGATGTCGGCCGCCCGATAGTCCGCCCCTCGGCTCCGGTCGCGGAGCGCGTTGGCCAAGGTCAGCCAGATCTGCCGCCGGGGCAGACCGTGACCCTGCGCCCATGCGAGCGGAAGCAGCAACTCCCGCACCCTCCTGGCATCGTCACCGTAACGCTGTAGGTCGGCGGCGAAGGCCTCACCCACGCCACCGGCGAGCAGCTGCTTCCCGCCGGCACTCGTGAAATCGACGATCCGGCCGCTGTGCGCCACCGCACTGCTGATCAGACGTCCGAACAGGAAGACACCGCCGCTGTGCTCGGCGATCGTCTGAGCCGCGATGCCGACTGCGGGCGCGTCCTGCCGATAGGCGGAACCAGGCTCAAGCAGCAGCCGCCGTCGCACGTACTCGGCAACGGCGTCGACGGCCCCGGGATCGTCGTCGAGCTGAACGACGGTCTCCGGTGCGAGGACCTCAACAAGCCCTCGCGCCTGAAGCGCTTCCCGCTCCTCGGCCTCGTCCCGATTGGCCCGGTGCGGCCGCGTGCCGACCATGACCTTCACGAACGGCAGCTCGGACAGCGGCCGTAGCAGGTCGGTGACGATCAGCCACTGGTCGACGGCCTGCGCCTCGTCGAGCGCGTCAAGCATGATCGTCAGCGGGGTCCGGAGCCGGCCGACCGCGGCGACGAGCCGGCCGGGGAAACTCCAGCCTCCGATCGGACTCGGGAGGTCCAGGGCGTCGGCCAGGTCCTGAAGGCAGTCGAGCAGGGTCTTGTTCTTGGCGTGCAGGCCGACGTCGATGGCACCGACACCCGGGTCGGTGTCATCCTGGCACTCCGGATCAAACGCCTTGGCCCTGACTGCCACACCCCGCCAGTACGGGTCGGACAGCACCGCCAACCGGCCGAGGAGGGCAGACTTGCCCGAGCCGGGCGAGCCCGTCACCACGAGCATCCCGTTCGGCCTGGCCCGTAGCCAGCCGACGATCGCCAGCAGGGGGTCGCGTCGGCCGGCGAAGTGCCAGCCATCGTCCGCGGGCAGGTCGATTCCCCGGTACTTGAGGACGAAGTGCTGGGCGGCGCGGCTCGACAGCGCTCGCCGCCGCCACTGTTTCGTCGGCACGCTGCCGTCCAGGACCACGGCGTTGTAGTGCGGGTTCGGCAACCGCACTGATCCCACCATGTCGTGCTGCGGCGCCTGGCTCAGGCCCAACTCATCGAACCGGGCGGTGACCGCGTCGACGATGTCCATCGTGTAGACGTAGCGGTCGTTCTCAGTCCACCAGGTGTCGTCGCGGAGCACCAGTGCGAGCGCGGTGGTGAATGCCGCCTCTCTGGCCGGCTGGTCGTGATCGGCTGATCCGATCACCGCGAGGCTGGGCTTGCTGCGCGGGTCCGCGAAGGTGTACCGCTGGAGTTCCGCACGGAACGCCGCGGCGATGTCCTGCACGCCACCGGCCGCGCTGCACGCGTCGATGAGCAGGAGGATCTGTTTCACCTTCTTCGCGGCGAGCAACTGCCCCAGCGTCCGGCCGGCCACCGCGTTGTCGTCGCGCGGACGCGTCGGCGTCTCCCGCGACCAGAGGTAGAGATGGTCGCCGTGCGTGCTGCCATGACCCGCCCAGTACAGCACCACAAGCTCGTCCGAACTGGGTGTCCACTCGCCCAACGCTCGCCGGATCGCCGGCTCGGAACCATCGCGGGCCAGGTCGAACGGGTCGACGGTCAGACCGAATCTGCCGAACTCGGCGACCACCGCCGCGACGGCGGGGCGCAGAATCCGCAGCGGAGCCACATGATCGAACTCGTCGATGACGACCGAGGCGATGCATCCGTTCCCCGTCGCAACGACTTCCTTCGCGGACATGCGCCGTCCTCGACAGATGATGGTGGGACAGCGGCCAGAATAGTTGAGTGCGGTGCGGGCGTGCATCGCGCGAAAGGCGACAGGTCGGCATAATCGGTCGATGGGACATGACCTCGTGGTCGTCGTGCCCGGGCTGATGGGCAGCGTGTTACGCGACGATCAGCGAGAGGTGTGGAACAGGTCGGCCCCGAGCGTGTGGGCCGGTCTCACGCACCACCGCGAGATGCTGCACCTGCTGCGGTTGCCGGAGGGCATCGGCGACGGTGAGCCTGAGGGCCCGCACCGGCTGGAACCCTGTGGCCTGGTGCAGGGGTGGCACGTCCTGCCAGGGTTGTGGGCCGGCGCCGGCTACCACCGGCTGCTGCGTCGCCTGTCCCGCCTGCCCGCGCCGCAGCGTGTGGTCGCCTTCGCGTACGACTGGCGCCTGTCCGTTGCCCACAACGCGGCCAAGCTCGCGGTGCGGGTTCAGCGTGAGCTGGAACGGTGGCGCTCCGAGCCGGGAGAACACGATGCCAAGGTGACTCTCGTCTGCCACTCGATGGGTGGCCTCATCGCCGCCACCTTCGCCGCTGGAGTGGGCCGAGAGATCACTCGTCGGGTGATCACCATCGGCACCCCGTTCAGCGGCTCGGTCAAGGCGGTACGCGCCTTCACGGGCCACCTCGCGCCCGCCGTGCCGCGACTCAACGACACTCTCGCCGAGCTGGCGTCGAGCTTCCCGTCGGTCGCCGACCTGTTGCCGACGTACCGCTGTGTGCGTGGCGACGGCGGACGGAAGCGCCTGGACGAGGTGGACGTCCCGACACTGACCGGCAGAGTGAGGTGGCGGCCGCGCCTGTGGCAGGGCGAGGGACCGGCGGGCGGCGGGCCGACGATGATTCATTTCGGCGGGCGCCGGCAGTCGACGGATCTGAGCCTCACTCTCGACGCGACCGGCGTCACCTACCACCCGGACCTCCCCGACCTCGACGTGTCGGCGTTAGCCGGGGACGGCACCGTCGCCCCGTTCTCCTGCCTGCCGGCCGGGCACGACTCGACTGACAAGGCGACGTACTGGCCGGTGCGGCACTCCGGCTTGCAGAGCGACCCTCGCGTGCTGGACCATCTCGTCGATGCCGTCAACGGGATAGACCTCGGCGCCGCGCTCGGCCCCGAACCGGAGCTGAGCCTGACACTCCCCGAGGTGGTGCGGCCGGGCGTGCCCTGCCCCATCCACGTCACCGCCGATGTCGAGGACCTGCCGTTGCGGCTGCACATCGAAGACCTGCAGGGCCGGCCACTCGGCCCGCCGACGGCACTGCGGCTGGCCGGGGACGGTTACCACGCCGCCCCGGTGCTGCCGGGCGGGGCCTGGCACGTGTCGGTCCGGACCTCGGGGATCTCACCAGCGACCGAGGTCGGCGACATCGTCGTGGCGGCCGGCTAGCTCAGCGTCGTCCATCGAGCCGGCGTGGCGCTGGAACAAAACTCCAGCACTCGTGCGCCTTCCGGGGCGCGAGAGCCCGCGCCTTCCGGAACTGGTCCTTGGTCATACCGGGCTTCCTGTCCTGCCGCCGCGACAGCTGCGGTATTTGCTTCCGCACTTGCCGGATGGTGTCAACAACGGCCGCGACATCGTCGCGTTCTTCTCTCACGACGGAATGCCTCTGTCGTAAACAAGACACACGAACATCGGCCCCGGAGAGCTGAGCGGAAACCGGTTGGCCGACGTATTGATTGGCGAACCGGAGCAGCGTGATGCCGGCCTGGCGGGAGGCGTCATCTCCCCATCGGTACGCGGTCAAGTCGCTGAGGACAGACGCCGGAGACACCCGGGTCCAGCTGGGCTTCGGCGTCCACAAGGGCCGTCCAGGTCACCATCGTCGATCGGCGTACGTGATGCCCGAAGCGGTGGACGAAGCCGCTGCCACCTATGTGTCCGATGTGGTGAACCGGCTCGGGTACGACGACCGTGCGTTGATTGACGGTGAACGTTCGGGTGTCTTTGCCGACTGTCCATCTTGGTATGGTCGAGCCCAATCCTGGGGGGACGATGCCGGAAACCGAACTTGTCAGATTTGTTGTCCGTGACGGCACCTCGGTCATTGTCGAGGTGGAGGAGGAGCGTCGGGGCTCGACTCCCGCCGGAAGGCGGGTGAATGGCGTCCGGGAGGCACGCGAATTCTTCGAGGCGAATCTGACCCATATTCGTGACGCGGCCGAAGCCGTGCTCGCCGACCTGCGCAGAGCATCGAGCCCCGACGAGATCAAGATCGGATTCGGGGTGAAGTTGACGACCGAGGTGGGTGCGGTGATCGCCCGTTCCGCCGTGGAGGGCAACATCTCGGTTGAGCTGCTCTGGCGCCGCGACGACTCCACGGACACCCGCACGTCATGACCGGTGTCGACGAGGTGTGGCGCTTGGAGGTGACCGGCGCCAGCACGGGGTGTGGCTTCGCCGTCACACCGACCCGCGCGCTCACCTGCGCCCACCTCATCGCACCCGGTCAACGGCAGTGCCGGGTCGCCTCGCTGCCCGGCATCCGCGCGGTGGACGTGCCCAGCGCCTTTGACAGCGACGTCAACCCGGTTCCGGACGTTGCCACGATCGACATCGCTGGTCACCCGGCGGACGCCGTCGCGCCGATGGGACCGGCAACCCGACCCGCTCCGGGCACGATCCTCGACCTCTTCGGGCTTCCGGACCGCGGCCAGGAAGGACGCCGCAGCCAGGCGCGCGTCTCAGGTCCGAGTCGCACCGGCGAATGGCTCCAGATCGACGCCGTCCACGGCCACACGGCATGGGTCGAGCCCGGGTTCAGTGGCGGTGCCGCCACGGACGCGGCCACGGGACTCGTCGTCGGCATGGTCGTCAGCGCGGACAGGTCGCTCGCGGAGCGGTCCGCCTGGATCATTCCCAACGACACCATCGTCAGGAGCGCGCCGTGGCTCGCCGCTGTGCTCGCCGACCCGCTCGCCGGAGACCCCGACCACGTCGCCGTGCTGCGGTTCCTCGACGCCCGGCGCTACACCGCGGCCCTCGACCGGCTCCCCGATCTGCACAGCAGGCACCGCCGCAGCTCGGATCTGTACTACTACTGGGCACTCGTGCTGCTCCAGGGTGTCCGCCCGGCGAACCACTCCGGCGAGGTCATCGACGGCATCGAGCGGCTGCTGGGCGAGGCGTGTCGCCTCGACCCGGGCTCGGCACACGCGAAGGCGCTCCTGGCGCTGGTCCGTGAGGACTACTACGGCCTGCGCAGCCTCCCGGTGTCAGGTCGCGACGGCCAATACGACCCGGCCACAAGCCACGTGTCGACCGGCCACGCGATCGAAATCGTCAGCCACGTCCCGGCGACGGAGTGTCTGACCTGGCGCAACCTCTATCGGCGATCCATGGGATGAGTGGCATGACACAGAACCACACGACGCAGAACCCCACCCGGCAAGAGCTGGTACACAAGTACTTCAACCTGGTGCCGCAGAAGCCCTCGTACGTCGGGGCCCTGATCGCGCTCGGCGGCGGCGGCCTGCTCCTGGTCGTCGGCCTGCTGTCGCTCGTCGGTGCCTCCGCGGACAGCGGCCTGGCCGCTCTGGCGTGCCTCGGCTGCCTGGGCATCCTCGGCGGTGGTGCCGCCGTCATCTTCGGTGGGATCAAGCTCGCCGGGACGTACTCGGCCTACAACTCGGCGGTCGCCGCGGCCTATCCCCGCGCCACGGACAGCCAGATGGACGGCTGGCTGCAGGAGGGTGAGAACTACGCGGCGGACGCCGGCCGTCGGCGGTTGAACCGCCACCCGGGCGAGGTCACCCTCAAGTGGGGCGAGAACCTCCTGGTCTTCCACGGTCTGCCGCCGGAGATCCCGTACCAGATCGCCCGTGGTGCCGACGGCGTCCTGCGTGCCTCGCTCTACAAGATCCTGGTCGTCTACCTGTCGAACTATCGGCTGCTGACCTACGAGTCCATCCTCGACATGCGGACCGGTGCGACGGTCAGCGACGCGACCAAGGAATACCACCTGCAGAGTGTGGACGGCCTGGAGACCGCCAGTGACCGGGTGAACTTCTTCCTCCCGCCGGCGAACCAGGCGCCGCCCCCCGCCCAGCCGATGCCGCAGAACCCGACGGCGATCCCGATCGCCACCGCCACCGGGAGCATCGTGCACGTGACCGGCAGGCAGACCCTGCGGCTCATGGTCGCCGGACGACCCGCCATCGAGCTGGTGATGGGTATCTCCGCCACCGACCAGCTCCACATCGAGGGTGTCTCGGGCTCGACCACCGAGGGCATGATCCATACCCTTCGGGAATACCTACGCCGCCACAACGGTGGCATCTCGGGGCAGACGAGCATGCCCAGCAGCCTCCCGCCGCTGCCACCGCTCGGCCCGGAGTGACGCCGACGACGTGGGCGCGGTGACCACGAAGGTCGACGACGCTGGGGTCAGCCGTGCCGGTGGTGCGCTGGCCCCAGGGTCGTGTGGGCTTCGCCCGGTGACCCGTGGGTCGCGGGAGACACCACCTGGCGCAGCGCGGACACGGTGAGCTGACCGAGGCTCGGCACCTGGACCGTCCCGAGTTGCCCCTGGTCACCGACCAGCACCACCGGGCATCCGGCGGCGACCGCGCTGGCAACGCCCGTGGGGGAGTCCTCGACGACGGCGCAACGGCCGGGCGGCAGACCCAGCCGCCGTGCCGCCAACAGGTACGGGTCGGGGGCGGGCTTCGTCCGCTTCACGTCGTCGCCGCAGACCACCACGTCGAAGCGGGGAGCACCGGGATGACCAAACAGAGCGTCGAGGATGTACCGGCTGCTCGACGTGACGAGCCCGACGGGCACGCCGTCCGCCCGCAGGGCCGTGATCAGGCGTACGCCGTCGGCCTGCCAGCTCGTCGCCCGGTCACGGTATAGCTGCCGCACCGCCGCCTCGACCTCCGCCACATCTGCCGCCGGGTCCCACCCGGTCCAGCCGATCCGGCGGTGGATCGTCGTGATGGCCTCCAGCGCGGTGAGGCCGAGCAGGCCGTCTGTCGCCCCGGCCGGAACGGGCTGTCGCCCGTCGATCAGGGCGACGAAAGCGGACCGCCAGATTGGCGCGGTATCGACCAGGGTGCCGTCGAGGTCGAACAGCACTGCCCACTCATCCATGCCGGTCATGGTGCTCCTCGGTAGGCCACGAATCAACGCGCCATCCTGGCTGGGCCACGATGCTGGCCGATACGATCGGCGAACCGCTTTCCCGTCGGAGGATGTGCTGATGTACCGGGTCGAGCAAGCGATCGCCTTCGTTCTCGACCGGGCGAAGGCCGACCCCGTCGGACTTGCCTTCCTGGTCGGGGAGCGGTTGATGCTGACGTGCGCGCACGTGGTGAATGTGGCGCTGGGCCGTCCCGCCCGACAGGTGGAAAGAGTTCCGAAGAACAGCCGCGTCTCGCTGCATTTCGCCCTGCTGGGGGCGTCGAACAGTTGGATCGAACGCAGCGCCGAGGTGGTGGCGTGGTTGCCGACCGGTGACGACTTCGACGTCGCTGACGTCGCGGTGCTCAGGCTCGGCGAGGGCCTTGCCGGCAGTGGCGCGGAACCGCTTCGCATCCGGGCGGACCTGAAGGACCGTTACAACGTGCCGGTGCAGATGTGGGGGCCCGGCCAGGGGCGTGACCTGGGCAGGCATGTGCAGGGCCGGTTGCTCGGCGCGGTCGGCAGACACCGGTTGCAGGTCGACGAGGTGGTGCACCGGGTCTTTCGGGTTCAGCGCGGGTTCAGCGGGGGGCCGGTCTGGGATCCGGCCACCTCCGCGGTGTTCGGCATGCTCCAGGCGATCACCACCGACGACTCGGCCGAGGTGCTGGTGCTCGACGGCGCGTTGTTGGAGCGGGCGTTGGCAGCGGTCGCCACCGCGCGACCCGGTCTGGTGCTGATACACGACCATGGCGAGGTTCATTACGACGGCACGCAATACACCCTGCGCCAACGGCGCGTGCTGCACCACGGCGGCAGTGCCCCGCGCGCGAAGTACGAGATGAAAGTGTCAGTGCAGCGCTTTCTCAACGACGAGGCCGTGCGTAATCTGCGCCACCACGCGCAGCACCCACTCAGTGTCGACGACCCTGTTCGTGACATCGGCCTACGAGCCTGGTGCGTTTTCGACGGCGAATCCCGTCCGATGGATGCCAAGCCGACAAAGGTACGTCACGAGGAGATCAACTTCGACCTCTGTTTTCCCGCGTCGAAACTGCTGACGCCGGGGCAACAGGTTGTCGTCGAGTACACGTACCACGTCAGTGACGAGATCTGGGGGCAGTGGTACAAGCGCAACATCAAGCCGAACACCGACCGGCTGTCGGTGGAAGCACACCTGCCGACCGAGTTGGAGCCGGAGTGCTGGGGCGTGACCTCACTGCCGTCGGAGACGGACCTCGAACCGTTGCCGGACGTCCAGGTACGGGTCGAGGATGACCGCACCATCTACTCCTGGGACCGTACGGCAGAGGAGGACGACCTCGCCGAGGAGCGTCGCATCCGGCTGGACTGGTTCTTCTGGAAGCGCATCCCGGACAGCAGTGTCTGCGCTGACGCGCCGAGCGTCCTTCGGCAGTTCGGCATCAGGCAGGTGCGGGGCGCGGCACGCGGGCGACGGTCGTCGGAGCTGCCGGCCAAGACGCGGCAGATCAACTTCGACTCACCGAGCGACCGCCTGCTGGCCGGACGGGTGCTCACGCACCTGCGCCGCGTCGCCGGATGGGTCAACCGGTACCACTCGTTCAAGCCCGAGGTGAGTATGGGGATCGCCGCCCCTCAGCTCGGCATGGCCTACGCCATCGCGATCGTCACGGTGCCAGGTTCACGGGACTACATCGAGCTGATCAACCCGAGCGTGCTGGACCGGACCGACGAGGAGGTCCGCGACTACGAAGGATGCTTGAGCTTCTTCGACGTCCGCGGCATCGTCCAACGGCCCTACGGTCTTCGCGTACGCCATTGGACCGCGGCGGGCGACCTGCGAGACGTCGTCCTCACGGGAGGGCTCGCCCGCAGCGTCGCCCACGAGATCGACCACCTGAACGGCAAGGTCTACACCGACGCTGACCGCATGCCGGAGGGTGAGGGGCCTGTCGACGTCCCCCGTTACCGTCGGCTGCGGGAGGAGGGCGTGTTCACCGCGCCGGTGCCTCCGACGCAGCTGAGGTGGCAGCAGCCGGGGGCTCACTCCGCCGCCAGGTGACGTTCACGGTGAACGTCGCCTCGGTGGTTCCCTTGGTGAAGATGAGGCCGGTCTCTCCGCCGATGGCCAGGCCGAGTTCGACGGAGATCTCGTCCGGCGCCCCCGCCGACCGCAGCCGGCCGATGACGGTACGCAACGCGGGCAGCACCCTCTCCAGCGACGCGGTCAACGTGGTCGCCGCCCACTGGCCCCGGCCGTCGTCCGCCGCGGCGAGCTCGATCCCCGCGAGGTCGCGGCGGTCCACCTCCACCTCCACGTATTCATCGCTACCCTCGGCGACCGGAATCTTGAGCAGCACAGTGCTCATGCACCCTCCCTGGGCCTGATGTCACGAACCGTGTCTGTCGTCTGAGCAATGTGTAGCAGTTGATCGCCCGTCGGCGGAAGGCGAACGGATCGCGGTCGGTGCGCCGGGTCCGATCCCGGTCCACGGCGCTGGCGCGGACGCACCGCGTTGGTCAGACTTGAGCTCGATGGGGGGACGGGCGATGGACACCTCCGCTCAGGACGAGGCCGCTGCGGCGTTCGTCCGGGAGCTCGCGTACTGGCGCCGCTACCGCGCGATGTCCAAGAAGACGCTCGCCGGCCGAATCGGGTTCGACCCCTCGTACGTCAGCCACATGGAGAGCGGGCGGCATCAGCCCACAGAGGAGTTCGCCCGCCGTGTCGAGGCGGTGTTGGAGACCGGGAACCGTGTCTGGCAGCGGTACGTCGTCTTCGCCGGCACCAGACGGCTGCGAGGTCTGAGCCTGGCTCCCGCTCCCACCGCGATCGCGCCGCCGGCCGGCCCGCACCTGGTGATCGAGGAGGAGTTGGCCTCCCTCGCCCTCGTCGACGGCTGGTACGAGTGCCGGATCCGGCGGCACCTGCACAGCGTCGGCACCGAGCCGATCACCCGGCACACGGTGCAGATCGACATCGACCGGTTCCCCGACGATCCCGAACGATCCATGGCGTTCCACGCCCGCCATCCGCTCAGCACCGACGAGGTCGACTTCCGGGCCTCGATCGGCGTCGACCAGCCGGAACCCATGAAGTGGAAGGTCACCCGCAGCCGAAACGCCTTCCTGAAGATCGTTCTTCTGTTCGGCAGCGACGGGGTTCCCTACCCGCTCTATCCTGGCCAGCGCACGTTGATCCACTACGCCTACCGGGTGCCGGAGTGGAAGTTCGGCGACTGGCTCCAGCGCGACATCCGGCTGCCCACGCGGCGACTGAACATCAGGCTCTCCTTCCCCGCCTCCAGTCATCCTGCGGTCTGGGGCAGCGAGACATCCTTCACCACCGATGTGGCGACCGATGTCACTCCGCCTCCCCGGGAGCACGACGGTCTGGTCGAGTACGAGTGGGAGGTGCCCCGGCCCCGCCTACGCGCCCAGTACCGGCTGAACTGGCGCTACCCCGACCTGAGTCTGCGGTGACCGGAGCGCCGCGCCCGCGCGTACTGCCGTACGCGGGGTCAGCCCTCGCCGGGGCGGACCAACCCGCTCTCGTACGCGATGACCACGAGCTGGGCGCGGTCACGGGCGTTGAGCTTGTGCAGCAGGCGACTCACGTAGGTGCGGGCGGTGTCCGGGCTGAGGTGCAGGGCCGCCCCGATCTCCACATTCGACCGGCCGGTGCCGACCTGTGCCAGCACGTCGCGTTCCCGCCCGGTGAGCCCGGTCAGCCGGGCCGGGTCCGCCACGGGGGTGCGGGCCGCCGCGGCGATCACCCGCCGGGTCACCGCCGGCGACAGCAGCGCGTCCCCGCCGGCCACCACGCGGACGGCGTCCCGCAGGGCGTCGGGCGGGGTGTCCTTGAGCAGGAAGCCGGCCGCGCCGGCGCGAATGGCCTCGAAGAGGTACTCGTCGTCGTCGAAGGTGGTCAACATGACCACCCGGACGTCGGCCAGCGTCGGGTCGGTGAGGATGCGCCGGGTTGCCTCGATACCGTCGCCGCCGGGCATCCGGACGTCCATCAGCACCACGTCGGGCCGGTGCTCGCGAACGACCGCCAGGCCCGCTCGGCCGTCGCCGGCTTCGCCGACCACGGTGATGTCCGTGGCGCGTTCCAGCAACGCGCGGAGCCCGGTGCGCACCAGGTGCTGGTCATCGACGAGGACGACGCGTACGTCGCTCATGCGGGGACCCCGGCCAGCGGTAGGTGGACCGAGACGCGGAAGCCGCCGTCGGCGGTCTCGCCGGCCGCGAAGGTTCCGCCGAGCAGGGCAACCCGTTCCGACATGCCGCGCAGCCCCTGACCCGCCTCCACCCCGGTGCCGTCGGGGGATCCCCGGCCGTCGTCGACGACCTCCACCGACAACCGGGCCGGGGTGGCCCGGATCGTCACCACGGCGCGGGTGGCGTGGGCGTGGCGCAGCACATTGGTCAGGGCCTCCTGCACGATCCGGTAGACGGTGCTGCCGACCACCGTGGGCAGGGCGTCGACAGGGCCGTCGAGACGCAGCTCGACCGGCAGCCCACCACTGCGGACGCCCTCGACGAGCGGGCCCAACTGGGTCAGACCGGGGGCCGGCTCGCGCGCTCCGGGTTCGCGGCGCAGCGTGCCCAGCGTGGCACGCAGCTCGGCCATGGCGCTGCCACTCACCGCGTGGATCGCGGCCAGAGCGGCCTCGGCCTGGCCGTGCTCGGCATCGGCGAGTGCCTCCCGGGCCACCGCCGACTGCAGGGTGACCACCGACATCGTGTGTCCGAGAGTGTCGTGCACCTCCCGGGCGATGCGCAGCCGCTCGGCCTCGACCTGCCGCGCGGCCTCCCGGCGGCGTTCCTCGGCCGCCGAGGCGGCCTGCCGGGCCAACGCGGCCCGTAGCGAACGCCGGTTGCGCACGGCGTCACCGAGAGCGATGACGGCCAGCATCAGGGCCGCCTCGGAGCCGAGACCAGCACCGACCACGACGGAGATGTCGTCTCCCTCGATGAGCCGGGCGGCCACCGAAACGGCCAGCATGCCCCCGCCGACAGCGGCGGCCGGCAGCACCCGACCCCGCTGGGCGGCCAGGTAGAGGATGGCGGCGGCCGGGGCGGCCACGCCGACCGGCGGCAGCTCCAGCGCGTAGTAACCGAGGATGCCGGCTGCGGTCGCCAACAGCGCCGGAACCGTCCAACGCCGGGCCACCGGCAGCAGGGCGGCCCACCCGATCCCGAATCCGCCGGCCGACGCCGCCTGGGCCGCGGACGCGTCCTCGGTCACCACCGCCGCCGTCACCAGGCTCAGGATGGCGACAGCGAGCAGCGCCTCGGTTCGGGTGGGTGGACTGGCCGGCACGTCCGTGAGCCTAAGTCGGTGCGGACCCGCGCCGCTGCCGTCCGCAGGCAACACCCCGGCCCCGGCAGGTACGTCGAGAAGCGATGCCAGCTCGCGCTGCTGCGCGGCAGACGGTGCCGGGTTGGCGACCTAGCGTCGACGGCGACATCACCGATCGTGCCCGCCAGGGCCCGGAAATGACGGAGAAGTGCCGCTGTGTCCCGTATCAAGCTGACGTGGATCGTGCTCATCCTGCTCGTCTGGGCGGCGATGATGTCCTTTGGTGGGGTCGCGGCCGAGACCGTGATGCTCTACCCGAACATCTTCGGTGACGCGCCCGCCTCGCTGGACCGGGCCCGCGAGTTCCTGGTCGCCGGAGGCCCGAGCGACTACTTCCCGCCGCTGGGCGCCTCGGTCGTGCTGACCAGCCTCGCCGCTACCGCCCTCACCTGGCGCAACCGGCGACTGCGGTGGTACGTCGCGGCAGCCGCGGTGGTCTTCATCGCCTGCGAGTTCCTGTTCTCCGTGGTGTTCTTCTGGCCGCGCAACGAGATCATGTTCGTCGACCCGGTCGGCACGCACTCCCCGGAGTACCTGCGCCAGGTCGCCGAGGAGTTCGTCGCCGGCCACTGGGTACGCCTCGCCGGCGGCGCGGTGACCTCCGCGCTGGCATTCACCGCCCTGCTGCGTTTCGCCCGGGAGACCGCACCGGTACGGGGCGAGCGATGAGCGCCGCGCGGCGTACTCTCGGGTTCTCGTGGCCGGCCCTGGTCGGGCTCGCCGCGTTGGCCGTACCGCGGGTGATCCTGCACGACCTGCACGTGGTGGCGGGAGGGCAGCCGGCCGCCGTGCTGCTCGCGGTCGTACCCCTGATCTGTTGGGTGGCCGCCGTGCTGTGGCGGCGTCCGCCGCGTCCGTTCCTGACGGTGGTGGTGATCGGGGCGGTCCATGGTGTTCTTCTCGCGGTTGGTCACCAGGTGCTGTGGGACGAGGCGTTCGGTGCGACCGCGCCGAGACTCGGCACCTTCGACCCTCGGGCGCAGGAAGCGATCCTTCGGGTGGCGGCGGTGTTCTCCAGTCTCGTCACCGGGGTGCTCACCGGAGTGGTGGCCGGGGTGGTGGCGGCGGCGCTGAGTCGGTTCGTCACGGGGCCGCGGCGCGCCGCCGAGCATCCGGTCGAGGAAGCGCGGTGCGGGCCGGCCGACGCTCGGGGGACCCGGCCACCGCACTGCTGACCGGGCAATCGGCGCGCACCGGTGCGGCGTGGGGGTCCGACCGGGCGCGCGTCCGCTGACGCAACTCCTTCCGCTGCCGCGTCGTTGGTGCGACCGGGGGCGGATGGAGGCGGTCGATGGCGGCGGGGCGGGGTGCCGGGCTGCTGCGTCCGCCGACGAGCTCGGGCCGTGCGACGTTCCTGGAGCTGTTCTTCGATCTGGCGTTCGTGGTGGCCCTCACCCGGGTCTCGCAACGGTTCGCCGGCCTCGGCGAGGACACCGGCTGGACGCTGGTGCTGGGGTTCGGGCGGACGCTCCTGCTCTTTCTGGCGCTCTGGCTGATCTGGTCGCACACCGCCTGGATCACCAGCCGTTACGAACCGGAGCAACCGGTCATTCAGGCCGTCGTGGTCGGCACCATGTTCGCCGGTCTGATCATGGCGGTGACGTTGCCGAGGGCGATGGAGGAGCGGGCGCTGTCGTTCGCTGCCGCGTACCTGACGGTGATGGTGGTGCGGCCGTTGGTGGTCGCCGCCGCGCTGCGTGGCCATCCGCGACGGCTGGTGCCGTTCCGGCTTGCCGTGTGGGCCTCGGCGAGCGCGCCACTGTGGTTGGCCGGTGCGCTGGGTCCGGACAACCTCCGCCTGCCGCTGTGGGTTGCCGCTGTCGCTGTCGACTACGTCGCGTGGGCCCTGGGTTGGCCGCTGCCCTGGCTCGGGGCCTCGAAGGTGGCCCGGTGGCGGATCGCGGGGACGCACCTCGCTGACCGGTACCAGCAGATGTTCCTCATCGCACTCGGTGAGTCGATTCTCGTCATCGGCGTGGTTTTCAGTGGCGCGGACTATTCGGCGGATCGGGCAGCCGCCTTCGCTGTCGCCTTCGCGACCAGCGCGCTGCTCTGGCGGATCTACTTCCACTGCGCGGGTCTGCTCCTGACCGATGCGTTGGACCGGGTGGCGATGCCCGCTCGGCTGGGCACGGCGTTGGAACGGACGCACCTGTTGCTCGTGCTCAGCGTGCTCGTCACGGCGGTCGGCTACGAGTTGGTGATCGATGATCCGTTCGGGCAGCCGAGGCCCAATTGGCTGCCGTTCGTGGTCGGCGGTCCGATGCTCTTCCTCGTCTCCCGTGTCCGGTTGGAGTACGAGATCTTCGGGAGGGTGTCCCGGTCCCAGCCGATCGGACTGGCCGCTCTGCTGCTGTGCACGCCGGCGCTGGCCCACTGGGCGCCGATGGTCGGGCTGAGCGTGGTGGCCGGGGTGCTGGCCCTGGTCGCGCTTGTCGACGCGTGGTGGCGGCGGGGGCGACCGGTGGAGGCTCCCGGGTCGCCGACCGGAGAGGAGAAGCCCGACGTCGGCGATTCCGAGGCGTGACGCGGCAGCGGGCCCCGCCGGGCCCCCGGCAGTCAACCTAGTAGTATTAGGCAGTAACCTGATGCTGCTAGGCGGTTGAGGGAGGGGTCATGGAGAAGCGAGGGCTCACGCCGGAGCGTCTGACCCGAGCGGGGGCGGAGCTGGCCGACGAGGTCGGCTTCGACGAGGTCACCGTCTCGGCGCTCGCCCGGCGGTGCGGCGTCAAGCTCCCCAGCCTGTACTCGCACCTGAAGAACTCACATGACCTCAGGGTCCGCATCGCGCTGTTCGCGCTGGACGAACTCGCCGACCGGGTGGCCGATGCCGTCGCCGGTCGTGCCGGCCGGGATGCCCTGGCCGCCTTCGCCGAGGCCTACCGCGACTACGCCAGGGAACACCCGGGCCGCTATGCCGCCGCTCGGCTCCGGCTCGATCCGGAGACGGCAGCCGCGAGCGCCGGCGTCCGGCACGCGCAGATGGCCCGGGCGATCCTGCGGGGCTACGGGTTGAACGAGCCAGACGCGACGCACGCGGTCCGCCTGCTGGGCAGCGTCTTCCACGGCTTCGTCAGCTTGGAACTGGCCGGCGGTTTCGCGCACAGCGCCCCCGACGAGCGGGAATCCTGGGACTGGATCGTGGATTCACTCGACGCGCTGCTGCGCAGCCGCAGCGGTTCCTGACGGGGTGAAGCGCCGCCCGTCCGCGAGTGGTTCGCGGCGCGGCGCGCCGATGAGCACCGACATCCCTCGAAAGGCTTGAGGCAATGACCACCGATCATCGATGGACCACCCCTATCACTGCTGACCTGCTGCGCGGCGTCGTCGACCTGGAGACCACCACGCGCGGTCTGCTGCCGCATCGGCTGACCGCGCGGGCGCGCCGGCAGATCCCCGACGACCAGCTGGCCATGGCCGAGGCCCAGCCCTCCGGCGTGCGACTGGTCTTCCGGACCCGGGCCACCACCATCGAACTGGACACGCTGCCCACCAAGCGGGTCTACCAGGGCTTCCCGCCGCCCGCGGACGGCGTCTACGACCTGCTGATCGACGGCCGTCTGGCCGCGCAGGCCTCGGTGCCCGGCGGCAGCGTCCGGACCGTCACCGACATGTTCACCCAGACGTCGGTGCTCGCCGAAGGGCCGGCCGGCACCGCCCGCTTCGCCGATCTGCCCGCGGGTGAGAAGGACGTCGAGATCTGGCTCCCGCACACGGAGATCACCGAGTTGATCGCGCTGCGCACCGACGCGCCCGTCGAACAGAGCCCGCCCAGCCGACGCAGGACGTGGCTGCACCACGGCAGTTCCATCAGCCACGGCTCGAACGCCGGTCATCCCAGCGCCATCTGGCCGGCGCTGGCCGCCGCAGCGGGCGGCGTGGAGCTGGTCAACCTGGGGTTCGGGGGGAGCGCGCTGCTCGACCCGTTCACCGCCCGCGCCATGCGGGACATTCCCGCGGACCTGATCAGCGTCAAGATCGGCATCAACATCGTCAACAGCGACGCGATGCGGCTGCGCGCCTTCACCCCAGCGGTCCACGGTTTCCTCGACACCATCCGGGAGGGGCACCCGCGCACGCCACTGCTGGTCGTGTCCGCCATCCTGTGCCCGGTCCAGGAAGACACGCCCGGCCCTCTCGCACCGGACCTCGACGGTGGGAGGCTGCGGTTCAAGGCCACCGGAGATCCGGCCGAACGCAGCGCCGGGCGGCTGACCCTCACCATCATCCGGGACGAACTCGCCAAGATCGTCCAACGGCGGGCCGCCGACGACCCGAACCTGCACTACCTCGACGGACGTGACCTCTACGGCGAGGCCGACTACGCCGAATTCCCCCTCCCCGACGAGGTCCACCCCGACGGTGCCGGGCATCGCCGCACTGCGGAGAACTTCGCGCGGCTCGCGTTCGGCGACGGCGGCCCCTTCGCCACGAAGACCCGATAAACCCTTCGGGTACGCGGACGGCGGCCGGCCCGGGCCCGCGACGTGCCGGCCCGGGTGTCCGCCGGGCCTGACGCTGCCATCGATCTCGAACCACCACTGTTGACCGGTCCGGTCCACCTCGTCCTCGACCAGGTGCGCCGGTGCCGGTGTGGAAGCGGGTCGACTCCGGTGAACAGAACGATCGGTCTTGACGATCAGGGGTGCCCTTCGCTACCGTTCACAGAGACAGAACGTTCGTTCCGCCTGGCGGCAGTTGACTGTGCGGCGGTGACCCAAGGAGAGCGCCATGCCCACCAAGATCACTCTGATCATCGGGAATCCCGCCAACCCGGACGAGTTCGAGAAGGTCTATGCCGACGTACGCCGGGCTGCGGAGACGTTCCCGAAGCTTCAGCGGGTCGAGTCGGCCAAGGTGTGGCCGAAGGAGGACGGCACGCCCACCCCCGCGTACCGAACGCTCGACCTCTACTTCGCCAGCTACGAGGACGCCTCCGCCGCGGTCGCGACGCCCGCCGCCGGCGCCGTCTTCGGTGGGCTCCAGGGCGCACAGGTGGAGATCACGGGGCTGTTCTCGGACGTCGAGTAGTCCCGCCCGCCCAGGGCCCCGCACCCCGCTGAACGTCAGTTCGCTCCGGAATCCTCGAGAGGATGACATGACCACCGTTGCCGTTCCCGGCATCTCGACGACGGCCGCCGCCCTGCGGCGGTTGTACTTCGGCCGCTTCGCCTTCGCTATCGCCTGGGCTGCCGTGACCTTCCCCCTCGCGAAGCACCTCAACCCCCTCACCGCCACGCTGCTCGTGCTCTACCCGCTGTTCGACGTGGCCGCCGCCGTCGTCGACGTCCGCGCGTCGCGGGCCACCGGATCGTCCACCCTGCTGTACGTGAACGTCGCGATCAGCCTGCTCGCCGCGGTCGGCCTGGGCATCGCCGGTACGTCCGGCGTCCCGGCGGTCCTGCGGGTCTGGGGTGCCTGGGCGGTCGTGGCCGGGTTGGTGCAGCTGATCGTCGGCGTCACCCGCCGTAAGATGGGCGGCCAGTGGCCGATGATCATCGGCGGTGGTCTCTCCGTACTCGCCGGTGGATCGTTCATCGCGGCGGCCTCGGCGGACAACCCGGCCCTGACCAACGCGATCGGCTACGCCATCCCCGGCGCCATCTTCTTCCTCATCGCAGCCATCCGCCTCGGCCGCACCGCGAAGGGCAACTGACATGGAGAGCGCCACCTACGACGTCGTTGTCATCGGCGCGGGACCGGTGGGGGAGAACGTCGCCGACCGCGTCGTGCAGGGCGGCCTGACCGCCGCGATCGTCGAGCGGGAACTGGTGGGTGGCGAATGCTCCTACTGGGCCTGCATGCCGACCAAGGCGTTGCTGCGCAGCCAGAGCGCGCTGCGGGCGGCCCGTCAGCTGCCGGGTGCGCGTGAGGCGGTGACCGGCGAACTGGACGCGGCGGCCGTGCTGCGCCGCCGGGACTCCATCGTGTCGCACTGGACGGACGACGGGCAGGTGTCCTGGCTGAACTCGGCGGGGATCACGCTGTATCGCGGCCAGGGACGGATCAGCTCCGACCGGACCGTCGAGGTGACCGGCGCGGACGGCGCTCCGACCTCGCTCACCGCCCGACACGCTGTGGTCATCGCGACCGGCAGCAGCGCACTGCTGCCGGACGTCTCCGGTCTGGGCGAGGCGGCACCGTGGACCAGCCGGGAGGCAGCCGCCGCGAGCCAGGTGCCCGGGCGGCTCGCCATCATCGGTGGTGGCGTGGTGGCCACGGAGA
This sequence comes from Micromonospora sp. DH14, assembly GCF_029809455.1. Taxonomy (NCBI): domain Bacteria; kingdom Bacillati; phylum Actinomycetota; class Actinomycetes; order Micromonosporales; family Micromonosporaceae; genus Micromonospora; species Micromonospora sp. DH14. The sequence goes on from NZ_JARVKT010000020.1 coordinate 116,016, forward strand.
TGGCGACCGCGTACGCGGGCCTCGGCTCGGCGGTGACGGTGCTCGCCCGGGACGGGTTGCTCAGGCTGGCGGAGCCGTTCGTCGGCGAGCGGGTCACGCAGTCTCTGCGGGAAGCCGGCGTGTCGGTGCGTCTGGCTGCCGAGGCCGCGTCGGTGAGCCGCGACGGCGACGGCACCGTGCACATCACGCTCACCGACGGCGAACAGGTCGACGCCGACGAGGTCCTCGTCGCGATCGGCCGTACGCCGAACACCCAGGACGTCGGCCTCGACCGGATCGGCCTGAAGCCGGGTGCCTGGCTCACTGTCGACGACACCCTGCGGGTGCTCGACGACGCCGGGGCGTTGATCGGCGACGGATGGCTGTACGCGGCCGGCGACGTCAACCGGCGGGTGCTGCTGACCCACCAGGGCAAGTACCAGGCTCGCGCGGTGGGTGACGTCATCGTCGCGCGGGCCGCCGGCGAGGCGGTGGACGACCGCCCGTGGGGTCGGCACGTCGCCACGGCCGACGCGCGCGCCGTGCCGCAGGTCGTCTTCACCGACCCGGAGGTCGCGTCGGTCGGGCTGACCGCAGCCGCCGCCAAGGCAGCCGGGCTGCGGATCCGGGTCGTCGACTACGACCTGGCCGCCGTCGCCGGGTCCACGCTGCATGCCGAGGGCTACCAGGGGCACGCCCGCATGGTCGTGGACGAGGAGCGGCGGGTGATCGTCGGCTTCACCCTCGTCGGCCCGGACGTCGCGGAACTGCTCCATGCCGCGACGATCGCCATCGTCGGCGAGGTCCCACTGGACCGGCTGTGGCACGCCGTGCCGGCGTACCCGACCGTCAGCGAGGTCTGGCTGCGCCTGCTGGAGGCGTACGGCCGCTGAGCTGAGCCGTCGCCCACCCGCGGCGCGGTGTCCCTGGCGCGTAT
>NZ_JARVKT010000021.1:0-111204 GCF_029809455.1 Micromonospora sp. DH14
GGTGGCGGCGGGGCCGCAGTAGTAGAAGTTCGGCTGGGCTTCGTAGCGCACGCCGAGTTGACGCTCGCCGTGGCCCTTGCGGTCGGTCTGGGTCTGCGACGCCGGCTTGCTGGTGTTCGGGGCGGCGAAGGCGGTGGTGACGGGTCCGGCGATGGCGCCGCCGGTGAAGGCGAGGCCGGCGGCGGTCAGGGCGGTCTTGCGGATCAGATCGGTACGCATGATGGCGTGCTCCTCTGCATCGGGGGAAACCGCACGGGCACTCAATACGCGGGGGTGTGGCCGTGCGGGGACGTTCGCGGCGACGCCGGCGATCCGGGGGGACCTGCTCGGGCGGTGCCGGGGGGTGCAACGGTGGCGGCCTGGCGGGTGTTCCCGGCGGCTGCCGCACCGGCCGGCGGGGGCGAGGTGGTCTGCCAGGTATAACGACCCGGCCCGGCCCCCGATTCCGCCGTCGGGGTGGCCCCGACCACCCGACACCCCCATCCAAACCGGACACCCCGTCCGTCGGGTGACCCCGACACGACGGCCAGCGCGGCGTGATCGACTCGGGTTCCTGAAAACTGCGGTGTCCCGGAGCCAGGGATACCGCGACATCATGAAACCCGAGTGGATCAACCCCGTCTGCGCCGTTTCGTGCCTGGGGCGGTCCGCGCCGGGCGGGTCCGGGTCGGGGCTGGGCTGGGCGGTCCGGGTCGGGCGTTCCGGGCTGGGCTGGGCCGGGGCGGTCCGGGCCGGGCGGGTCGTTCGTGCCGCCTGCGGCGGACCGCGCCTGGGGACCGTGCCCGGGCGGGCCGTGCCTGGGCGGGCCGTTCCTGGGGACCGTGCGTGGGCGGGCCGTTCCTGGGGACCGTGCGTGGGCGGACGGCGGACCGCGCCGGGAGGACCGTGCTTGGGTGGGTCCGTCCTTGGGCGGGTCCGTGCCTGGGTCGACCGCGCCTGGCGGGCCGCGCCGGGTGGACTGGGTCGGGGTGGAGGTCAGGGCTTGGCGGGGTCGGTTTGTGAGACGTTGCGCTGTGTCGGGATGGTCGGTGCGCTGGACCAGGGGATCTCGGGCGCGCGGTGGAAGGTGATGCCGGCGGTCTCCCAGCGAGGGCCCTGGCCGGCCAGGCGGTCGCGGAAGCCGTTCCAGTCGTGGGTCGCCCGGGGCGACCAGCCCAGCTCGGCGATGGCGGGGAGCCGGGGCAGCAGCAGGAGTTCGATGTCGGCCAGCGAGGTGACCGATTCGGTCCAGAGCGGGGCCTCCACGCCGAGCACCGCCTCGGTGGGTACGTCGGCAACGTGTGTACCCGGATCCCAGTCGTACGCCTTTCGTACGTCGATGAGTCCGGCCCAGTCGTGTCCGATCGGGGTGTCCGGGGCGTACTTCATGTCCAGGTAGGCATGGTTGCCGGGGGAGATGATCAGCCGGGCGCCACGGCGTACGGCCTCGGCGGTGGCGGGGTCTTCGCCGTTCGTGCCCCACCACTGCAGCACCCGCCCGTCGAGGTGGGCGGCCGGTGCGAGCTGGTGCCAGCCGACGACGGTCTTGCCGAGGCCGGCCACGATGCGCTGGACCCGCTCGACGAAACCGGTGTAGACCTCGCCCTTGACCTTGAACGCCTCGTCGCCGCCGACGTGCAACCAGGGGCCGGGGGTGAGCGCGGCCACCTCGCCCAACACGTCGGCGACGAAGTCGTACGTCCGCTCGTCGGCTGGGTCGACGTAGCTGAAACCGACCTCGGTGCCGGTGTACGGCGGCGGCGCGATCTTGTCGGGTGCCAGTTCGGGGTACGCGACCAGCGCCGCGTTGGTGTGCCCCGGCAGGTCGATCTCCGGGACGACGGTGATGTGGCGCTCGGCCGCGTAGGTGACGATCCGCGTGTAGTCGGCCTTCGTGTAGTGCCCGCCGGGGCCGCCGCCGACCTCGGTGGTCCCGCCGAGGGTGGTCAGCTTCGGCCAGGAGTCGACGGCGATGCGCCACCCCTGGTCGTCGGTGAGGTGCAGGTGGAGATGGTTGAGCTTGTAGCGGGCCAGGTGGTCGACCACCCGCAGCACGTCCTCGACGGCGAAGAAGTGCCGTGCGACGTCGAGCATCGCGCCCCGGTAGGGGAACCGGGGTGCGTCGGTGATCGTCCCGCCGGGCAGCGCCCACCGTTCGGTGACCGGGTCAGGGCTCTCGATCGCCGCCGGCAGCAGTTGGCGCAGCGTCTGTACGCCGTAGAAGAGGCCGGCGGCGGTGCTGGCGGTGACGCGCACCCCGTCGGTGGTGATGTCGAGCCGGTAGCCCTCCGGGCCGAGGTCGACGGTGTCGTCCAGCGCCAACGCGATGCCACCCGCGGGCTCCGGCGTGGTGGCGTCGGTGACCGGCAGCGGGTAGCCGGTGGCCGGCCGCAGGAGGTGGGCGAGCTGCTCGGCGACCGCCAGCGCGGCGGGGTCGGCGCTGGCCACGATGACCGCTTCGACCGGCAGCACCCAGTCCCCGGTCGGGTCCGGCTCGACGTGCTGCGGGGCGGGGACGACGTCGGCCAGCCGGTGTGGGGCCGGCGGGGCGAGCAGGTCGCCCGCCGCCCGTTCGGCGGCCTGGGCCAGCGTGGCCGCGTCGGCTTGGGTCAGCGTGGCCGCGTCGGCTTGGGTCAGCGTGGCCGCGTCCGGTTCCCGCGTCGGCAGCGGCACCGCGTCGGCGGCGGGGACGGCGGTGGGGCCGGGGGAGGGGGTGGTCGACACGGCGGCGACTCCGGGGGTGTATTCGCGTCGGTTATGGCAAAAGTGAGGTTCACCGGCTGGCGTGGCGTCAAGCGTACGACGCTCGGCCGGGATGCGTGATGGTGCGCATGGAAGCGTTCCCAAAAACCGGTACGAACACGGATAGTCGTGATGGCTGTGCCAATTGTCACCGAACGGTCCCAGGTCACTCGATGTTCGCTTAACCTTCGCCCACCGACCGACGTTGACCCCGGGATTACCGGCGGTCCGTCTCGGGGAAGAAGAAAACTGAACCTTCGTTAAGTGTCAATCCCGGCGCGTGTGTTGTGGAGGCTCTGGTGGCAGCGCAAGAGACCGTCGATCACAAGTACGTCTACGACTTCTCCGAAGGCAACAAGGACCTCAAGGACCTGCTCGGCGGCAAGGGGGCGAACCTCGCCGAGATGACCAACCTGGGCCTGCCCGTCCCGCCCGGATTCACCATCACCACCGAGGCGTGCCAGGCGTACCTGTTGACGGGCCGGGAGCCGGACGGACTCGCCGGTCAGATCGAGGCGCACCTGGAGGCGCTGGAGCGCGCGATGGGCAAGCGCCTCGGCGACCCGCAGGACCCCCTGCTGGTGTCCGTCCGCTCCGGTGCCAAGTTCTCCATGCCCGGCATGATGGAGACCGTCCTCAACGTCGGCCTCAACGACCAGAGCGTGGTGGGGCTCTCCGCCCAGGCCGGACAGAACGACAGGTTCGCCTGGGACTCCTACCGCCGACTCATCCAGATGTTCGGCAAGACCGTGTGCGAGGTGCCGGGCGAGGAGTTCGAGCACGCGCTCGACGACGTCAAACACGCCAAGGGCACCCACAACGACCTGGACCTGGACGCCGACGACCTGCGCGGGCTGGTCGACGCGTACAAGAAGATCTTCTTGAAGCACACCGGGCGGGAGTTCCCGCAGCAGCCGCGCGAACAGCTCGACCTGGCCATCCGGGCGGTCTTCGAGTCGTGGAACGCCGAGCGCGCGGTGCTCTACCGCCGCCAGGAGCGGATCCCGGCCGACCTCGGCACCGCTGTCAACGTGGTGAGCATGGTCTTCGGCAACCTCGGGCCGGACTCCGGCACGGGGGTCGCGTTCACCCGTGACCCGGCCAGCGGAGCGCAGGGCATCTACGGCGACTACCTGGCCAACGCCCAGGGTGAGGACGTGGTCGCCGGCATCCGCAACACCGTGCCGTTGCAGGAGTTGGAGCAGCTCGACAAGTCCTCCTACGACGAGCTGCTCGGCATCATGGCCCGGCTGGAGGAGCACTACAAGGACCTCTGCGACATCGAGTTCACCATCGAGCGCGGCAAGCTGTGGATGTTGCAGACCCGGGTCGGCAAGCGCACCGCCGCCGCCGCGTTCGTCATCGCCGGGCAGCTCGTCGACGAGGGCCTGATCGACCTGGACGAGGCGTTGCACCGGGTCAACGGCGCGCAGCTCGCGCAACTCATGTTCCCCCGCTTCCAGCTCGACCACGAGTTCGAGGCGGTCGCGAAGGGCATCGGCGCGTCGCCGGGTGCGGCGTCCGGCACAGTCGTCTTCACCTCCGCCCGCGCGGTCGAACTGGCCGCCGAGGGGAAGTCGGTGATCCTGGTCCGCCGGGAGACCAACCCGGACGACCTGAACGGCATGATCGCGGCCAAGGGCATCCTCACCTCGCGCGGCGGCAAGACCAGCCACGCCGCGGTGGTGGCCCGGGGCATGGGCAAGACCTGCGTCTCCGGTGCCGACGAGATCGACGTGAACGTGCCGGCGAAGCGGTTCACGGTGGCCGGGCAGACCGTCAACGAGGGCGACGTGGTGTCCATCGACGGCACCACCGGCAAGGTCTACCTCGGTGAGGTGCCGGTCATGCCCTCCGAGGTCGTGCAGTACTTCGAGGGCAGCCTCGACCCCGAGCACATCGACAACGCGCTGGTCCGGGCCGTACACCGGATCATGACGCACGCCGACGGAAAGCGGCGGCTGGCGGTCCGCACGAACGCCGACACCGGCGCGGACGCGGCCCGGGCCCGGCGCTTCGGCGCCGAGGGCATCGGCCTGTGCCGCACCGAGCACATGTTCCTCGGTGACCGGCGGGAGTTGGTCGAGCGGCTGATCCTGGCGCGCGGCGCGGATGAGCGGGAGGCGGCCCTGGCGGCGTTGCTGCCGTTGCAGCGGGCCGACTTCGTGGAGATCTTCCGGGAGATGGACGGGCTGCCGGTCACCGTCCGGCTCATCGACCCGCCGCTGCACGAGTTCCTGCCGCCGTTGGAGCAGCTCGCCGTCAACGTGGCGGTCGCCCAGGAGCGCGGCGAGGACGTGGCCAAGGAGGAGGCGCTGCTCGCCGCCGTCCGGCGGATGCACGAGGAGAACCCGATGCTCGGGCTGCGCGGCGTCCGCCTCGGCCTGGTCATCCCCGGCCTGTTCGCGATGCAGGTCCGGGCCATCGCCGAGGCGGCCGTCACGTGCGCCCGGGAGGGCCGGGTGGCCAAGCCGGAGATCATGGTTCCGCTGGTCGGGGCGGTGCAGGAGCTGGAGACGGTCCGCACCGAGGCCGAGAAGATCATCGCGGAGGTGGTCGGGGACAGCGGCGTCGAGGTGCTGATCGGCACCATGATCGAGGTGCCCCGGGCGGCGCTGACCGCCGGGCAGATCGCCGAGGCCGCCGAGTTCTTCTCCTTCGGCACCAACGACCTGACCCAGATGGGCTGGGGTTTCTCCCGCGACGACGTGGAGGGCGCGTTCTTCTGGCGGTACCTGGAGCTGGGCATCTTCGGCATCTCGCCGTTCGAGTCGATCGACCGCGACGGCGTCGGCCGGCTGGTGCGGATCGCCGCCGAGGAGGGTCGGGCCGCCCGGCCCGGGCTGAAGCTCGGCATCTGCGGTGAGCACGGCGGTGACCCCGACTCGGTGCACTTCTTCCACGAGGTCGGCCTGGACTACGTGTCCTGCTCACCGTTCCGGGTGCCGGTGGCGCGGCTGGAGGCCGGTCGGGCGGTCGTGGAGAGCGGCGGGTCGGACAGCCGGTGACGCACGTCGACGGCGGCCCGGACGCCCCGGGCCGCCGTCGACGTTCAGATCGGCGGGCGACGCCAGGTGGGTCGGGACGAGCGGCGCAACTGCGCCGGCAGGGTCGCCATCGGGGTACGCGTGGCAAGCGGGGCGTGCGCGTCCGGCACGGAGGTGGCGCCGATGCCCGTGCCGCGGACGTCCAGGAACGATCCCGCCCGACGGGCCACCGCCCGCGCCTCCTCGTGCAACGCCTCCAGGTCCCCGACGGTCGAGCCGGTGACGACCGTCAGCAGGGCGCTGCGCCCGGCCGGGTAGGTCACCACGCAACCGGTGGTGGTGCACACCACCGACTCCCGGAACTCACAGTGCCCGACGGTGTCGGCCACCCGGTGACCGAGCCCGAAACTCGCGGCGGCGAGCGCGGCCAGATGGGTGGCGTCGGTGCGGGGCAGGTCGCTGGAGATGAGCAGCCCGTCGGTGCCGGCGAGCACCGCCCCGGCGATGTCGGGGCGGCGGTGGCGTAGCCCGCGTAGCTCCGAACCCATCACCGTGTCTGCGTCCACGAGCGTCACCCCTCATCGGTTGGCTCTGCGTGTCAGTGTGCTGGTCACTTTCCGCGCTGGGAACGCTACCGGTAGCCACTTCCGACCGCGAGCCCGTAACCCTCGGCGATCGGTTGGCAACTGGGGGCCAATCGGTGGTTGTGTGCCTTCCGTCGATGCGTCGTGGGTGCTTCGCGCGGTGGTGGCGGGCGTAATCTGGGCTCCCTCGCACACGGCCGATTGGGCGCCGCGTCGAACGGGAAGAGGTGACTGCATGACCAGTGTCTGGGAGAGCCTGACTGTCGACGCCCGCGATCCCGCCCGGCTGGCCCGCTGGTGGGCCGAGGCGCTCGGCTATCAGGTGGTCACCGAGAAGCCCGACGAGGTGGAGATCCGCCAGTCCGCCGACCGCCTGCCCGGCCTGGTCTTCGTGCCGGTCGCCGAGGGCAAGGAGCGCAAGAACCGCCTGCACCTCGACCTGCGCCCCGCCGACCAGGAGGCCGAGGTCGAGCGGCTGGTCGACATGGGCGCCCGGCACGTCGACATCGGTCAGGGAGACGTCGAGTGGACGGTGCTGGCCGACCCGGAGGGCAACGAGTTCTGCGTCCTGCGTCCTGCGTGAGCGGCAACCCGGAGGCGCGGTTGGTCGAGGAGCCGCCCAAGGACACCGGGCACCGCCGGTCGCCGTACGAGCGCGACCGGGCCCGGGTGCTGCACTCGGCGGCGTTTCGCCGGCTGGCCACCAAGACCCAGGTGCACACCGCCGGCACTGACGACTTCCTTCGTACCCGGCTGACGCACTCGCTGGAGGTGGCCCAGATCGCGCGGGAGATGGGTGCCCGGTTGGGCTGCGACCCGGATGTGGTGGACGTGGCGGGGTTGGCGCACGATCTCGGGCACCCGCCGTTCGGGCACAACGGCGAGGCGGCGCTCGACCTGCTCGCCACGCCGTGCGGCGGCTTCGAGGGCAACGCGCAGACCCTGCGGGTGTTGACCCGCCTGGAGGCGAAGGTGCTCGCCCCGGACGGCTCGTCCGCGGGGCTGAACCTGACCCGGGCGTCGCTCGACGCGATCGGCAAGTACCCCTGGCCGCGCCGGCCGGGTGAGCGCAAGTTCGGGGTGTACGCGGACGACGCCGCCGTCTTCGACTGGATCCGGGCCGGCGCGCCGGGTGAGCGGCGCTGCCTGGAGGCCCAGGTGATGGACTGGGCCGACGATGTGGCGTACTCGGTGCACGACGTGGAGGACGGCATCCACGGTGGTTACGTCACGCTGCGGCCGCTGTTGACCGACGCCGACGAGCGGGCGGCGCTCTGCGCGGACGTGGCCGCCGCCTATTCCGGGGAGTCCGCGTCGGACCTGGCCGAGGTCCTTGTCGATCTGCTGGCTGGTCCGTTGCTCGCCCCGCTCGCCGGGTACGACGGCAGCCACCGGGCGCAGGTGGCGTTGAAGGCGACCACCAGCGGGGTGACCGGGTTGTTCGTGTCCGCGGCGGTGGCTGCCACGGAGGAGCGCTTCGGCCCGGGCCCGCACCGCCGTTACGGCGCCGACCTGGTGGTGCCCCGACTGGTCCGGGCGCAGTGCGCGCTGCTCAAGGGCATCGCGTTGCGGTACGTGATGCGTCGCAGTGGCTTCCGGGGCCGCTACGAGCGGCAGCGGACGATGCTGGCCGAGTTGGTCGCCGCGTTGGTCCGGCACGCCCCGGAGGGGCTCGACCCGATCTTCGCCCCGCTGTGGCGGGCCGCCCCGGACGACGCGGCCCGACTGCGGGTGGTGATCGACCAGGTGGCGTCGCTCACCGACCCGGCGGCGGTGACCTGGCACACCCGCCTGGTCGGTACCGGTGCACCCCCGACCGGCCACCAGTGAACTTAGGCTAACCTAACTGGCATGACGGAACGCCCCAGGAACGTCACCTCGGCCCGGGTGCTGCGCACCGAGCGGCCCACCCCGCACCTGATTCGCCTCGTCCTCGGTGGGGACGAACTGGTCGGCCTGCCGGTGGGCGAGTTCACCGACCACTACATCAAGGTGGTGTTCCCGCAGCCGGGGGTGGCGTACCCGCAGCCGTTCGACCTCGCTGCGATCCGCCGGGACCTGCCCCGGGAGCAGTGGCCCCGGCTGCGCGCGTACACGGTGCGGCGCTGGGATCCGCTGGCCGGGGAGCTGACCGTGGACGTGGTGTACCACGGCGACGAGGGGTTGGCCGGCCCGTGGGCCGCCGCGCTGCGCACCGGCGACCCGGTGCGCTTCCTCGGGCCCGGCGGCGCGTACGCCCCGGACCCGGACGCGGACTGGCATCTGCTGGTCGGTGACGAGAGTGCCCTGCCGGCGATCGCCGCCGCCCTGGAACGCCTGCCGCCGGGCGCTCGGGCCCATGTCTTCGTGGAGATCTCCGACCCGGCGGAGGAGCAGAAGCTGCTCAGCCCGGGGGCGGTCGAGCTGACCTGGCTGCATCGCGGCGCACGCCCGGTGGGCGAGGCGCTGGTCGCGGCGGTGCGGGCGTTGGAGTTCCCGGCCGGCCAGGTGCACGCGTTCGTGCACGGCGAGGCGGCCTTTGTCCGGGAGTTGCGCCGGCTGCTGCGCGGCGAGCGGGGCGTACCAGTGGACCGGCTCTCCATTTCCGGCTACTGGCGGCGCGGGATGGACGACGAGGGCTGGCGCTCCACCAAGGCCGCCTGGAACCAGCAGGTGGCGGCCGAGGAGGCAGCGGTCCCGGCGGCGGCCGCGGCGGCCTGACGCGCCGGTCATCCCTCGGGCGTGTTCATCTCCTGACCGGCGCGGGCCAGGCGTCGGCTGAGCAGGACGGCGTACCCGACGATCGCCAAGGCGAGCAGCGACAGCATCAGCCTGGGTTGGTGCACCGTCGCGGTGATCAGCGAGACCGACACCACCCCGTAGGCGGCGATCGCCAACCGGGCGGCGCTCGGCCGGGTCCACAGCCAGTACAGGGCGAGCCCGCAGAGCGTCCACACGACCATCGAGGCGCCCAGCAGCAGCCGCAGCTCCAGCGGCAGCCGGTTGGCGTTGTCGTCGACCAGCCGGACCACCTGCCCGAGCGACCAGCCGAGCAGCAGCAGCGCACCGCCGAGCGGGATGTGCAGGTAGCTGTACGCCTGCCCGCCACGGAGCCGCCGCTGGAGCAGGCGGGTGGTGACGAAGGTGGTGTAGACCCACCAGACCGCCGCCGGGATCAGGAAGGCCAACGCGGCGGTGAGGATCATGTGCGGCGGGGGGTGGTCCGGCACGGCGAAGAGCAGGCTGGCTAGCGCGCTACCCAGCACGATGATGGTGAACTGGCCGATCCGTTCCGGCAGGTGCCGGTTGTCCACCGGCCAGCGGTTGAGCCAGCGCACCCCGACCCAGGGGGTGGCCAGTTCGATCACCATCGCGACGATCCACAGCACCGGGCGCAGCTCGGTGGGCGCGGCCAGCGACACCAGCCAGAGCGTCCAGCCCGACCCGAAACCGATCAGGTAGACCGTCGTGACCATCCGGGCCATCGGGCTGGTGGGGCGGGCGCGCAGGTACAGCAGGAGCAGCACGCCCCGCACGATCAGGTACCCGACCGGCAAAAGCACGCTCTCCGGCACCTCGTCGACGCCGAGGGTCATCGCGCCCGCGCCGACCAGCGCGACGAGCACCAGCACCCGGTGCAGGGCGTCGTCCGGGTCGAAGCGGGTGTCGTAGTAGACCTGCCCCAACCAGGCCCACTGGACCACCACGAAGAGCCCGATCACGGCCAGCACCGCCCTCGGCGACGGGCTCGGTTCGTCGCCCAGCCGGGCCACCACCGCCGCCAGCGCGTACACGAAGATGAGGTCGAGGAAGAGTTCCAACCAGGTGGCGTGCCGATGCCCGGCCTCGTCCCCGCCCGGGGTCTGGTCGGGTAGCCCGACCAGACCGGCCAGCCATCTCGGCAGGCGGGGGGCTTGGGTCCGTACCCGGCGCATCTGGTCATGGTCCCCGCGCGGACCCGGCTCGCGGGTCGGAACCGTCCAGCCGGCAGCGGCCGCCGCCACACCGGCGTCCCCCGGCCGGCGTGTCGTCGGTCCGGCAGGGCAGGATGTACGGGGAGGGGGTGGCGAATGGCTGGGCGGATCCGGGACGAGGACGTCGCACTGGTCCGGGAACGCACCTCGATCGGGGATGTGATCTCCGAGACGGTCACCCTGAAGTCCGCCGGCGGCGGCAACCTCAAGGGCCTGTGCCCGTTCCACGACGAGAAGAGTCCGTCGTTCAACGTGTCTCCGGCCCGCAACGTCTGGTACTGCTTCGGCTGCGGGGCCGGCGGCGACGCGATCAAGTTCCTGATGGACGCCGACCACCTCAGCTTCGTGGAGTCCGTCGAGCGGCTGGCCGGCCGCGCCGGCATCCAACTGCGCTACGTCGAGGACGACAAGGGCACCCCTCGGCCCCGCCCGCAGCAGGGTCAGCGGCAGCGTCTGGTCGCCGCGCACGCCGCCGCCGTCGAGTTCTACCGGGCGCAGCTCGGCACCGCCGGGGCCCGGCCGGCCCGGGAGTTCCTGGCCCGACGGGGCTTCGACCGGGCCGCCGCCGAGCGCTACGGCTGTGGTTTCGCGCCGGACGGGTGGGACCTGCTCACCAAGCACTTGCGCCAGCAGGGCTTCACCCACCAGGAGCTGGTCACCGCCGGGTTGTCCCGGGAGGCCCGCTCCGGCAGCCTGATCGACCGGTTCCGTCGGCGGCTGCTCTGGCCGATCCGCGACCTCGCCGGTGACGTGATCGGTTTCGGGGCGCGCAAGCTCTTCGACGACGACGACGGCCCGAAGTACCTGAACACCCCCGAGACGCCGATCTACAAGAAGTCGCAGGTGCTCTACGGCATCGACCAGGCCAAACGGGAGATCGCCAAGCAGGGGCGGGCGGTGATCGTCGAGGGTTACACCGACGTGATGGCCTGTCACCTGGCCGGGGTGACCACGGCGGTGGCGACCTGCGGCACCGCGTTCGCCGCGGACCACATCTCGGTGCTGCGGCGGCTCCTGTTCGACAGCGACGAGGTGGCCGGCGAGATCATCTTCACCTTCGACGGCGACGCCGCCGGGCAGAAGGCCGCGCTGCGCGCCTTCGAGGACGATCAGCGTTTCGTCGGGCGTACCTTCATCGCGGTCAGCCCGGACAACATGGACCCGTGCGACCTGCGGCTGGCCAAGGGCGACCTGGCGGTGCGGGACCTGGTCGCCCGCCGCGAACCGCTCGTCGACTTCGCGCTGCGCCACGTGATCGGCCGCTTCGACCTGGACACCGTGGACGGCCGGGTCGAGGCGATGCGGCACGCCGCGCCGCTGGTCGCCCGCCTCAAGGACCGGGAGAAGCGCCCGGAGTACGTGCGCAAGCTCGCCATGGACCTCGGCATGGAGATCGAGCCGGTGCAGCGGGCGGTGCTCGCCGCCGGCAACACCGCGTCGCCCGGCACCCGCGACGCCGCCCCCGCCGCCCGGCCCACCTCGGCCCGCCCCGAGCCGGCAGTGGACAGCCCACAGTCGATGGTCGAGCGGGAGGCGCTCAAACTCGCCCTCCAGCAGCCGGTCCTGGCCGGGCCGATGTTCGACGCGGTGGAGGCCACCGAATACCGCCACCCGGTGCACGTCGCGGTGCGTACGGCCATCGCCGCGGCCGGTGGTGCCGCGTCGGCGACCGGCGGCGCGGTCTGGATCGAGTCGGTCCGCGACGCCTGCGACGACCTGGCGGCAGCGGCGCTGGTCGGTGAGTTGGCCGTCGAACCGCTGCGGATCGACGGCGAACCGGACCCGCGCTACGTGTCGATCACCATGGCCCGGGTGCAGTTCGGGTCGGTGACCGGCCGGATCCGGGACCTCAAGTCACGCATCCAACGGATCAACCCGGTCAACAACAAGGACGAGTACTTCGCCGCCTTCGGTGAGCTGCTCTCCCTGGAGCAGCACGCCCGGGCGCTGCGCGAGCAGGCTGCGGGAGGCCTCTAGATGGGACTGTTCAGCCGAAAGCCGAAGCTGCCGCCGGCCGACCGGCCGCCGCTGACCTCCGACGAGCGGGTGGTGGCCTGGGCGGCCGTCGGCAACGGCGAGGGCGACGGGGTGATGGTCGCCACCAACCTCGGGTTGTGGCTGCCCGGTCGGGGGCAGCGGCTCGGCTGGCACACCATCCTCAAGGCGGTCTGGTCCGGCCGGGAGCTGACCGTCACACCCGCCGAGCCCGTCGCCGAGCGGGACGGCTACACGGTGGTCGTCGACGGTCCGGCGGAGACGTACCTGCTGCTCGACCCGGGAGAGCTGCCGCACCAGGTGCGAGCGCGGGTGACCCGCTCGGTCGCGTACACCGAGCACCAGCCGGTGCCCGGCGGCGCGGCGCGGGTCGCGGCCCGACGCGTGGCCGGAGTCGACGGTCTGACCTGGACGGTCCGACTCGACCCCGGCACTGCGGCCGACGACGAGGCCCTTTTCGCCGAGACCGACCGGCTGGTCGCCGTGGCCCGCGCCGCCACCGCGCCGGCCGACGTCTGAGCGGCCGGGTCAGCTAGCGCCGAGGTCCTGCAGCGCCTTCTCCGCGCCGCGGTGCAACGGCACCGGCAGGGTCCTGCGGGCCCTCTCCAGCGAGATCCCCTTGGCCGCCGGGTTGGCCTGGGCCAGCGCGTCGCGCTTGTCGAACACCGTCCGGGTGATCGCGCACGCGACGTTGGCGTCCAGGTCCTTGCGGACCAACAGCACGTTGGGTACGACGATGGTCGGGGTGTCGGTCGCCGTGCCGTACGCGTCCCGCCCGATCGTGCCCTCCTGGTAGCCGGGGCTCAGCGCGGCCATCTTCGGCAGCAACGGCGAGAGGTCGACGAACTTCACCGCGTCGCCGGCCGTGGTGAACAGGTCGGTGAGCCCCCCGGTGGGCAGACCGCCGGACCAGAAGAAGCCGTCGACGCTGCCGTCCTTGATCCCCTCGACCGTCTTGGTCAGGTCTAGTCGCTGGGCCCGGATGTCCTTCGCCGGGTCGAGGCCGGCGGCCTCCAACAGCCGGTTGGCGATCACCTCGGTGCCGGACTTCGGTGAGCCGGTGGAGATCCGCTTGCCCCGCATGTCGGCCACCGAGGTGATCCCGGAGTCGTTGCGGACCACCACCTGCGTGTAGTTGTCGTAGATGCGCGCCAGCGCCTGCACCGGCTGCGGCGCGGAGAAGCTGCCCTTGCCCTCGACCGCGTTCACCGCCGTGTCGAACAGCGAGAACGCCACGTCGTACTGGCCGCCGACGAGCTGCTCGACGTTCTGCACCGACGCGCCGGTCTCGGCGGCGGTGCCGGTGAGCTTGCCACCGGTCGCCCCGGACAACTGCCCGGCCAGGGCGTTGCCGACCACGTAGTAGACCCCTGTCGCGTTGCCGGTGGCGATGCCGACGCGGGTCTCCTTGGTCACCTCGCAGGTGACCTCACTGGCCGCGTCGTCAGTGGCCGCACCGCCCTGCTGACCTCCACACCCCGCAGCGCCGACCGCGACGAGGGCGAGCACGCTCAGGCTCGCGGCGAGCCGTACGTCGATTCGTCTCACAGTTTCTCCTCCACAGGATCGGACGGTTGTCGGTCGGCGGACCGGTGTCGGATGAACACACCCGCCGCCGCGACGGCGGCCAGCGCCGCGCCGACCGTGACCGGCACGGGTTCGAGCCAGAGCAGAGTGACGCCGGCGAGGACGCCCAGCAGCCGTTCCGGGGCGCCGACCGGCCCCACGCCGGGCAGCCAACCACCGGCGGCGACGGCGAGCACGGCCACGCTGAGCGCGGTGACCACGGCGGCGAAGGCGATGCGCCCGACGCCGCCGATGCCGAGCAGACCGAGCCCGGCCGGCGTGATGACGAAGGCGATCGGGGTCAGGTACGCCGGCAGCGCGTACCGCAGGGTCTGCCACATGGTGGGCACCAGCCGGCCGCCGGTGACCGCGGCGGCGGCCACCGCGGCGAGCGCGGTCGGCGGGGACACCTCGGACAGCACCGCGAAGTAGAAGACGAACATCGCCGCAGCCGGTGCGGCGACGCCCAGGTCGAGCAGCGCCGGGCCGACGATCACCCAACCGATCACGAACGACGCGGTGACCGGCACGGCCAGGCCCAGCAGGCTGAGCGCGACAGCGGCGAGCAGCGCGGTGAGCACCAGCACCAGCGTCGGGTCCGACGTGGCCGCCTTCGCCCCGCCGATCAGCAGCGCCGCCGCCTGCGGCCCCAGGCCGGTCTTCGTGGTGGTCGCCGTGATGATGCCGGCGGCGGCGCAGACGGCGGTGACGGCGAGGACGCCGCGTACGCCGGTGACGAGCGCTGTCACCAGCCTGCCCGGGGTGAGCCGGTGCGCGCGGTCCAGGAAGGAGAGCGCGACGGCCAGAACGGTGGCGAACACGACCGCCCTCGTCGCGGACATTCCCATCGCGAGGAACACGATGATGGCGATCAGCGAGGCGAAGTGGTAGCCGAACCGGCCCAGCAGACGCCAGGGCGAGCCGACGTCGACCACCACCGGGCGTACGCCGGAGCGGCGGGCGTCGATCTCCACGGCGAGCAGGATGCCGAGGTAGTAGAGCACCGTCGGCACTGTTGCCCAGCCCAGCACCTGAAGGTACGAGACGCCCAGGTACTCGGCGATGATGAACGCCGCCGCGCCCAGGGTCGGCGGGGAGAGGATGGCGCCCACCCCGGCCGCGGCCAACATGCCGCCGGCCCGCTCCGGCGGGTAGCCGGCACGGCGCAGCAGCGGCCAGGTGACCGCGCCGATGCTCACCGTCGTCGCCGCCCCGGAGCCGGAGACGGTGCCGAGCAGGAAGCCGGAGGCCACAGCGGTCCGGCCGGCGGCGGTACGCGAGCGCCGGAACGCCGCGGCCGACAGGTCGACGAAGAACCGCCCGGCCCCGGACAGGTCCAGGACCGCGCCGTAGATGGTGAACAGCACGATGTACGAGGCGGCCACGTCGAGCGGCGTGCCGTAGAAGCCGCTGTCGGAGTTGTAGAACGCGTCGACCAGTTGACTGAAGTCCAGCCCGGCGTGCGCGACCGGCCAGGACTGCGGCAGCAACCCGCCGTAGTAGCCGTAGCCGAGGAACACCAGGCAGATGGCGGGCAGGATCCAACCGGTGGTCCGTCGACAGGCTTCGAGCAGCAGGAGCAGCAGGACGGTGCCCAGCACCAGATCCGTCGGCGACAGCAGGCCCTGCCGGTCGAGGAACGCGTTGTAACCGCCGCCACCGTCGCCGATCCGGATCGGCACGACGGGGTAGAGGCAGGCCGCGACGGCCAGCGCGACGAGCACCCAGTCGGTCACTGTGGGCCGCGTCGACGCGGGTCGCCGCCGGATCCGGAGGCGGGCCGGCAACCGCAGGTCGGCCGGATAGGCGAGGAAGACCAGCGGGAGTACGCCGGCCAGGAAGATGATCAGGTAATACTTGCTGCCCTGCGACAGGGGTTGGAACACCTGCCACAGGGCGAGCGCGCCGACCGCCAAGGCCGCGATGGTGAGAAGCAGCCCGGTCGGCCCGGAGAGCACCCGTCCCGGCTTCTCGTCCTCGAACTGGGCGGCCAGGTCCCGAGTCGCCTGCCCGGCGACGTCCGGCCCGGCCTGGTCGGGCTTGCCCGGGTCGGGCTTGCCCGGGTCGGGCTTGCCCTGGCCTGGTTTGCTCGGGTCGGGCTCGGTCTGGTCGGGCCTGGCCTGGTCGGGCTTGCCCGGGTCGGGCTTGCCCTGGCCTGGTTTGCTCGGGTCGGGCTCGGTCTGGTCGGGCTCGGTCTGGTCGGGCCTGGCCTGGTCGGGCTCGGTCTGGTCGGGCCTGGTCGCCGGGGTGGTGGGGTGGGGCGGGTGGGTGCCGTCGGATTCGGTGGGTTCCGCCGGCCCGGTTCCCGGTCGTGGTCGGGGTGGCCCGCCGCCGGCGCGCGCCGCGGTCTCGTCGGCGGGCAAGTTGGCTGGTCGGGTAGGTGACGACGAACCATCGGGCGAGCTGATGGGCGACACAGGGGGACGATACACGTCGATCAGCTGACGGGTGGGGCATCGATCGGTGTTTCGCCATCGCCGGCACGGGCACCGGCGCTACCGGCTGGTGCGGGCGGTATTTGCGTGGAGGTCTGTCGGACCCGGCGGTTAGTGTCGGGCGGTGACTTCGGGGCGACCACTGATTCAGGCTCGTGGGCTGGTGAAGCGGTTCGGCGATTTCACCGCCGTGGACGGCATCGACGTCGAGGTCCGCTCGGGTGAGGCGTTCGGCTTCCTCGGGCCCAACGGCGCGGGCAAGTCGTCCACCATGCGGATGGTGGGCTGCATCTCCCCGCCCAGCGGTGGCGAGCTGCGCATCCTCGACATGGATCCGGTGGCCGACGGGCCGGCGATCCGCGCGCGCCTCGGAGTGTGCCCGCAACTGGACAATCTCGACCCGGAGCTGACCGTTCGGGAAAACCTGACCGTCTACGCCCGCTACTTCGGCATCTCCCGCCGCACGGCTCGGGAGCGGGCCGCCGAGCTGCTCGACTTCGTGCAGCTCACCGAGCGTGCCGACAGCAAGGTCGAGCCGCTGTCCGGTGGCATGAAACGTCGACTGACCATCGCCCGTGCGCTGGTCAACGACCCGGAGATCGTGTTGCTCGACGAGCCGACCACCGGGCTCGACCCGCAGGCCCGGCACCTGGTGTGGGAGCGGCTGTTCCGGCTCAAGCAGCAGGGCGTCACGCTGGTGCTCACCACGCACTACATGGACGAGGCCGAGCAGCTCTGTGACCGGCTGGTGGTGATGGACGGCGGGCGGATCGTCGCCGAGGGCTCGCCCCGGGCGTTGATCGAGCAGCACTCGACCCGCGAGGTGGTCGAGCTGCGCTTCGCCGCCGAGTCGCAGGAGCCCTTCGCCGGCAAGCTCGACGGGCTGGGAGAGCGGGTCGAGGTGTTGCCCGACCGGGTGCTGCTCTACGTGCCCGACGGTGACACGGCGGTCGCCGAGGTCGCCGCGTTGGGGCTCCAGCCGGCCAACGTGCTGGTCCGGCGCAGCGGCCTGGAGGATGTCTTCCTGCATCTGACCGGCCGCACCCTGGTCGACTGACCGCCCACGCCTGATCGGCCGCACCCTGGTCGACTGACCGCCCACGCCTGATCGGCCGCACCCTGGTCGACTGACCAGCCCCGCAGGGTCGCCGCCAGCTCGGCCGCGACGTCTCCGGCGTACCGACGCGGCCCGCGAAGATCCACTCGGATTCCTGAAAGTCGGGGTGACGCGGCGGGTCCGACCGCCCGACTTCCTGAAACCCGAGTCGATCATGGAACCTGCGGGGAGCGGGTCGCCGTAGGGTGACCGGCGGTATGTCGTATCCCGAAGGAGCTTCATGTCTGATCTGGTGACCGCCAACCGACGTCAGGCCGGGCTCACCGCGCTCTACCTCGGCTTCTTCGCGATGGTCTGGTTCAGTGTGCCGGCAGCGGAGCAACCGCTGCGCGCCCTGCTCGTGGCGGGCAGCATCGCCGCGCTGCTCACCGCCGTGCTGGGCGGCGTGTTGTCCGCCCGACTCCGGGGGGCCGGCAGCCCCCGGGACCGGGCAGCCGACCGCCCGTACCTGCTCATCGTCGTCGCCGAGTTCGCCGCCGCCGGGCTGGGTGCCGCTGTGCTGGTCGCCGCCGACTGGTCCGAGTACGTTCCGGTGCTGGTCTGCCTGGTGGTCGGTCTGCACTTCTTCCCACTCGCGCCGCTGTTGCGCGACCCGCTGCTTCGTCCGCTCGGTGTCGCGCTGTGCCTGGTGGCGGCGGCAGGGCTCGGCATCGCCCTCGCCTCGGCGGTCTCCGCCGGTCTGGTGGTCGGCGTCGGCGCGGGAGTGCTGCTGCTCGGTTACGCCGTGCAGGCGCTGGTCCGCGCGTACCGACCGGCCTGACCGGTGGCGGCCGGCGAGGTCGACCCGTTCGGATCGTTGGCAGCTCAGCAGCGCGACACGCGGCAACGGTTGCTGCTCAGCTGCCAACGATCACCGCTCAGCGGGCTCTGGCCCCGGTGAGGAACCGGTCGCACAGCCGGTCGTTGTCGACCTGGCCGGCGAGGTCCCCGGCGGCCTCGTGGTGCACCGTGGCGAGGTAGACGAGCAGGCTGATCCGGTCCTCGCGGTACTCGCCGAGCAGCGCCAGACGGGCCGGCGAGCAGGGCCACGCCGCACCGCAGACCCGGCAGCGCCAGGACGGCCGGGCCGCCACGTGCGGGCGGTACCGGGGCATCAGTGCCCGCCACCGTCATGAGTCGACCGGGTGAGTGGCACGAGGGGACCTCCGTCGGGTGGGTGGGAGCGCCCCGGATCGGGGGGTCACGGGGCGCTCCCGGCCTGGTTCCGCCCGCCGTCCGATCCCGTGAGCGGTTCCGCTGCGTGACAGTCTGCTGAGGATCCGACTACGGTGGGAGGTTCCGCACGCCGACGACCAGCGCGTACGGCGGCCGGCCCGGCACGGTACGAGGATGTACGGGGGTTGTCCGTGGAGAGTTCGTCCATGCTGGAGCACTTCGCCGAGGAGCTTCGGTTGGCCCGGGCAGCCAGTGGCATGTCGCAGACGGCGCTGGCCGAGGCGCTGAGCTACTCCGGGGCGCTGGTTGCCAAGGTGGAGACGTCCGAACGACGGCCGAGTCTCGACTTCGCCCGCCGGTGTGACGCCGTGTTCTCAGCTGACGGACGGTTCGAACGCATCCAGCGGCGGATCAGCCGCGAGGCCGTGGTGCCGTGGTTCCGCGACTGGGCCGCCATCGAGCAGGAGACAACGGCACTGCGCTCGTTCGAGCCGCTGTGTGTGCCAGGTCTGTTGCAGACCCAGGGGTACGCCCGCGCCCTACTGACCGGCGGCGGGTTGTTCGCGCCGGACGAGGTAGAGCAACAGGTGGCGACCCGGCTGGACCGTCAGGGACTGCTCACCCGCGACCGGCCTCCACTGCTCACAGCCGTGATCGATGAGCACGTGCTGCGCCGCTCGGTTGGTGGGCCGGCAGTGATGGTCGAGCAAATTCAGCACCTCGTGAAGCTCGGTTCGGCGTTTCCCAGGGTCCGAATACAGGTGGTGCCGACCGCTGCCGGTGCTTACGTTGGGCTCGGGGGGCCCTTTGTGATCGCTACCTCGACGCAGGGGGAGGACCTCGTTTACCTCGCCGGACAGCGCCATGGGCAGGTGATCGACCGTGCCGAGTACATCCGGCAGATGGTCGAGGTGTGGGAGTCGATCCGCGGTGAGGCACTATCGCACAGGCAGTCCCTCGATCTGATGGCGGAAGTAGCGGAGACATGGATTTAACCGGCGCCCGGTGGCGCAAGACCATCCGTAGCGGCCCCGATGGCGGCAACTGTGTGGAGGTTGCCGACAACCTTCCTGGTGTGGTCGCCGTTCGCGACTCCAAGGACCCGGGCGGCCCCGTGCTGCTCTTCCCGCCTGGCGCGTGGCGGGCGTTCGTCGGGTCCGACCCCGTCGGCCGGTAGGTTGCGGTCGTCGCTCCGATCGGTTCCGCGGCCGAACTCGGGTGGACGCTGGCCGGGGGAGTTCCCGATGCCGGTCGACGCCGTCGGCACCGACCCGTCTCGGGTGCGGGTCGCCCCGCTGATCGACTCGACTTTCAGGAAGTCGGGCCGACGCGCGGCCGTTGACACCCCGACTTCTTGAAACCCGAGTTGATCAACGAACGGGCCTCGGGTGGCGCGCGGCGAAACCCGGGCGACACGTCGGCGGGCCCGTCGTAGGGTGACCGGCGGTCTGTCGTACCCCAGGGGTAGACAGGTCGTGGTGGACGGCGCGGTGGGCGGGGTGATCGGGTGAGTGTGGCGGGATCGGCGCGGTTCCCCTGGGTGCCGGCCTATGCGGTGTTCGAGCACTACCTGGTGGGTCTGCGACGCACCTGGCGGGCCGGCGTGTTCTCCTCGTTCCTGCTGCCGGTGCTGACAGTGCTCGGCTTCGGGCTGGGCGTCGGCGCCTACATCGACCAGGGCGTCGGCGGGGTGCGTTATCTCGACTGGCTGGTCCCCGGGCTGATCGCCTCGACCGCGCTCCAGGTGACCGTCGGTGACTCCACCTGGCCGGTGTTCAGCAACTTCCAGTGGGTCAAGACCTACGTCGCGCAGGGCGCGTCGCCGCTGCGGGTGGGTGACATCGTGGCCGGGCACCTGGCCTTCGTGCTGTTCCGGGTGCTCACCACCATCGCGGCGTTCCTGCTGGTCACCGGGGTGTTCGGGGCGTTGCGCTCGCCGTGGGCGGTGGCCACCCTGCCGGTGGTGGCGTTGCTCGGGTTGGCCGTCGCCGCGCCGACCTTCGCGTACGCCGCGTCGGTGTCGAGCGACAGTTGGCTGGCGATGCTGTTCCGGTTCGCGGTCATTCCGATGACGCTCTTCGCCGGGGTGTTCTTCCCGGTCGAGTCGTTGCCCGACGCGCTGCGCTGGCTGGCGTACGTGACGCCGTTGTGGCACGCCGTGGACCTGTGCCGGGCGGCCACGCTCGGTGTCGCCCCGCAGTGGTCGATCGTCGGGCACCTGCTCTACCTGACCGCCTGGGCGGCCGCCGGCTGGTTGCTGGCGGTGCGCGCGTTCCGCCGCAAGCTCGTCGTCTGAACAGCAACCCGAAGCACAAGCAGAGAGGGTGTCGTGGTCACGCTGATCCTGCCCCGGCTGGTCGACGTCTCCGCCGCGTCCCGGCGGTCGGCGTCGGTGCTCGGGCGCAACGTCGCGGCGCTGAAGTCGGTCTACTGGCTGCTGCTGCTCTCCGGCTTCGTGGAGCCGCTGCTCTACCTGCTCTCCATCGGGGTGGGCGTCGGAGCGCTCGTCGGCGACCTGCCGCTGCCCGACGGGCGGCTGGTCTCGTACGCCGGGTTCGTGGCCCCGGCGATGCTCGCCGCCTCGGCGATGACCGGGGCGCTCGCGGAGACCACCTTCAACTTCTTCGGCAAGATGAAGTACATGAAGCTGTACGACGGGATGATCGCCACCCCGGTACGGCCGTTCGAGATCGCCGTGGGCGAGCTGGGTTGGGCGATGCTGCGGGGCGGCGCCTACTCGGCGGCGTTCCTCGGGGTGATGGTCGCCCTGGATCTGACCAGCGTCGCCCGCGCGCTCACCGCCTTCCCGGCCGCGGTGCTGGTCGGGTTCGCGTTCGGGGCGCTCGGCATGACGATCGCCACCCTGATGCGCAGCTGGCAGGATTTCGACCTGATGGGCTCCGCGCAGTTCACCCTCTTCCTCTTCTCCGGCACCTTCGTGCCGGCGCAGGCCTATCCCACGGTGCTGCACTGGCTCGTCGAGATCACCCCGCTGTACCGCTCGGTGCACCTGATCCGCGGGGTCACGCTGGGCAGCGGCGGCTGGCTCTGGTTGCTCGACGTGCTCTACCTGCTGGCGATGGTGGTGCTCGGTCTGCTGGTGGCTTCCCGGCGAATGGCCAGGTTGCTCTACACGTAGGGCCTGTTTCGTAGGAACTGGCCGGCCTGCGGCGGGCCCGGACGACGACCGGCGGCGTTGGGGTTTCGTCCGGATACAACACCGGTATCCGGACGAAACCCCGCCTTGCCGGATCGCCGCCCGGACTCCGCCTCGGCTCGACCGCCCCTACGAAACAGGCCCTAGGGGTTATCCGCGCCCGTCGACGGGGCATGACCGGAGGTGACACCGCCGACCAGGAGGAGGGGCGATGGCCTCGGACGAGTCTTCCGCCCAGCGCGAGCGTGAGCGCGATCCCGCCACCACGCCCGTTGGCCCCGACGCGGGCCCGGCCGGCCCCACCGACCTGCCCGGCAGTGGCTGGAAGGCGGCGTTCCGCCGGACGATCACCGAGTTCCAGGACGACAGCCTGACCGACTGGGCGGCGGCACTGACGTACTACGGGGTGCTGTCGATCTTCCCCGGCGTGCTGGTGCTGATCTCCCTGCTCGGCCTGCTCGGTGAGAGCGCCACCGAGGGCGTCAAGGACACCGTCAACCAGGCGGTGCCGAACGACAGCATCCAGAAGATCATCGAGGGTGCGATCGACACCGCGAACCGCAACGGTGGCCTGGCCAGCATCGCCGCGATCGTCGGTCTGGTGGCCGCGTTCTGGTCGGCCTCCGGTTACATCGGCGCGTTCATGCGCGCCTCCAACAGCATCTACGACGTGCCGGAGGGGCGGCCGATCTGGAAGACGCTGCCGATCCGGCTCGGCGTGACGGCGGTGATCGGGGTGCTGCTGCTGGCCAGCGCGGTGATCGTGGTGTTCACCGGCCGCCTCGCCGAATCGGTCGGTGACGTGATCGGGGTCGGCTCGACGGCGGTGGCGGTGTGGGACGTCGCCAAGTGGCCGGTGCTGCTGGTCCTGGTCAGCCTGATGTTCGCGATCCTCTACTGGGCCTCGCCCAACGCGCGGCACGGCGGCTTCCGCTGGGTCAGCCCGGGTGGGGTGCTGGCCGTGGTGATCTGGCTGGTGATCTCCGGCCTGTTCGCCTTCTACGTGAGCAACTTCGGTTCGTACGACAGGACGTACGGGACGCTGGCCGGGGTGATCATCTTCCTGGTCTGGTTGTGGCTGAGCAACATCGCGATCCTGCTGGGGGCGGAGTTCGACGCGGAGTTGGAACGCGGTCGCGCGATCTCCGCCGGCCACCCGGTGGACGACGAGCCGTACGTCGAACTGCGCGACGATCGCAAGCTCCGCAAGAAGCGCAACTCCGCCAGCCGCCGCTGACGACCCGGCGCCAATCGCCCCGCCACCGAGGATCGGCTGGCGGGGCGATTGCATGCCTGTCGATGAAACTGGTGGCGAGGGGTCGCCGGCCGTCCGTGATCCTTTCCTTGATCGACTAGTAGCTTTTGTTCTTTCGGACAAAAGTTGGTCTCGGAACGGTTGAAGCTCTGGACAGGCGGCGCTGAGCGCTCTTACTGTGTCGGACACAACACATCGGCATTGCGTCGATGTGAACGCTGCCAATGAAGAGGGGGCTCCCCGGTGCGCACCGTCGACCCCCTGCACGTGCGACTGTTGCGGTTGCTCCGCGACGAGGGGGCCGTGTCCCGCGCCGAGCTGGGTGACCGCCTCCAGATGCCGCGTCCGCGCATGCTGGCCGAGCTGGATCGCCTGGTGGCGTTGGGTTACGTCGCCGAGGCGGGGCTCGCCGCGTCCCGAGGTGGGCGTCGCTCGACGCTCGTCGAGTTGAACCCGAAGCTGCGCTTCGCCGCCGTCGACCTCGGCGCCAGTTCGATGGACGTCGAGGTGGTCAACGGTCGCCTCGAACCGGTGGCGCACTACGCCGAGGCGGCGGACATCCGCAACGGGCCGAAGGTGACTCTGCAACGGGTCAACGAGCTGCTGCACAAGGCCCGGGTCGACGGCGCGTACGAGCGACTGGACGCGGTGGGCATCGGCGTACCCGGCCCGGTCAGCTTCCGTGACGGCGTACCGGTCTCGCCGCCGATCATGCCGGGCTGGGACCGGTTCCCGGTGCGTGAACTGCTCAGCCGGGAGCACGGCTGCCCGGCGGTCGTCGACAACGACGTCAACATCATGGCGATCGGCGAGCGGCACGGCGGTGTCGCCCACTCGGTGGACGACTTCCTCTTCGTGAAGATCGGCACCGGCATCGGCTGCGGCATCTACCTCACCGGCGAGGTCTACCGCGGCACCGACGGCTGTGCCGGCGACATCGGCCACATCCAGGTCGACTCGCACGGTCCGATGTGCTCGTGCGGCAACGTCGGCTGCCTGGAGGCGCTGTTCAGCGGCGCCGCGCTGGCCAAGGACGCGGCAGCCGCCGCCCGCAGTGGCACGTCGCCGGCGCTCGCCGAGCGGCTGGCCCTGCGTGGTGCGGTGACCGCCCTGGACGTCGCCGAGGGCGCCGTCGAGGGCGACGTGACCTGCATCCAGTTGATCCGCGACGGCGGACGGCGGGTCGGCGGTGTGCTCGCCGGCCTGGTCAGCTTCACCAACCCGTCGATGATCGTGATCGGCGGCGGGCTGGCCCAGCTGGGTCACATCCTGCTCGCCGAGATCCGCAGTGTGGTCTACCGCCGGTCACTGCCGCTGGCCACCGGCAACCTTCCCGTCGTCCTGTCCGAGCTGGGCGGCCGGGCCGGTGTCACCGGCGCGGCGGTGCTCGCGAGCGACGTCGCCTTCGGGGAAGCCGCATGAAGCTGTTCGAGATTCCGTCGTGAGCGAGGAGGAGACTGTGGCCCTGCCCGAGGATGACCCCGCCACCGCGTCGGCCGAGGCCGTCGCCGAGGCGCCGCTGGTCGAGGCTCCCGCCGACACCGTCGCGGGCGAGGTGGTCCTGCGCCTCACCGATCTGGTCAAGACCTTCCCCGGCGTACGCGCGCTCGACGGCGTGCAGCTGGAGGTGCGTGCCGGCGAGGTGCACTGCCTGCTCGGGCAGAACGGCGCCGGCAAGTCCACTCTCATCAAGGTGCTCGCCGGGGTGCACCAACCGGATTCCGGGCTGGTGGAGTGGCGCGGTGAGCCGACCACGTTCGCCAACCCGCAGGCCGCCATGAAGGCCGGCATCGCCACGATCTACCAGGAGCTCGACCTGGTCGAGGATCTGTCGGTGGCGGAGAACGCCTTCCTCGGGCACGAGTACCGCCGCTTCGGGTTCGTGCGGCGCGGCCGGATGGCCCGGCACACCCGGCAGATCCTCAGCCGGCTCGGGCACGGCGAGATTCCGCCGGGGCGGATGGTCAGGTCCCTGCCGGCGGCGGGCAAGCAGATCGTCAGCATGGCCCGGGCGCTGTCGCACGAGGCGCGACTGATCATCATGGACGAGCCGAGCGCGGTGCTGGCCCACGACGAGGTCGGCAACCTGTTCCGGATCATCCGTGAGCTGACCGCGCAGGGCATCGCCGTCATCTACATCTCCCACCGGTTGGAGGAGATCCGCGAGATCGGCGACCGGGTCACCGTACTCAAGGACGGCCGGACCACGGCGGCGAACCTGCCGGCGCGCGACACCCCGACCCGCGACCTGGTGAGCCGGATGACCGGCCGCACCATCGAGTACGTCTTCCCGGACCGGCCGGCCGACGACCCGGCGGGTGCCGACCTGCTCCAGGTGGAGGGGTTGACCCGCGAGGGCGAGTTCGCCGACGTCTCGCTGAACGTGCGGGCCGGGGAGATCGTGGGCATCGCAGGGCTGGTCGGCTCCGGTCGTTCCGAACTGCTGGAGACGATCTACGGTGCCCGCCTGCCGGAGGCCGGCACGGTGCGGATGGACGGCAAGGTCCTGCGGCCCGGCGTCGGCGCTGCGGTTCGCGCCGGCATGGGGATGGCCCCGGAGGAACGCAAGAGCCAGGCGTTGCTGCTCGGCGAACCGATCTACCGCAACGTCACGCTGGCCACCTTCGGCCGGTACGCGCGGCTCGGCTTCACCAACGCGGCCAAGGAACGCGCCGAGGCGGACCGGATCGCCGAGACCCTGGAGCTGCGTCCCCGCGACGTCGACCGGCCGGTCCGCACACTGTCCGGCGGCAACCAGCAGAAGGTGGTGGTGGGGCGGTGGCTGCTCGGCGGCACCAAACTGCTGCTTCTCGACGAGCCGACCCGGGGCGTGGACGTGGGCGCGCGGGCTGAGCTCTACCAGGTCATCCGGGCATTGGCCGCTCAGGGCGTCGGGGTGCTGCTGGTCTCCAGCGAGGTGCCCGAGGTGCTGGGTCTGGCCGACCGGGTGCTGGTGATGCGGGAAGGGCGGGTCGTCCGCGAAGCCGCGGCCGGCGAACTCGACGAGAACACTGTGCTTGACCTCGTGATGGCGGGGTCCTTGATGGAAGGCGCACCGGCATGAGCGACGCGACTCCCACTCCCACCGCGACACCGGAGCGCCCGCAGCTTCCGGCACAGTCGCCGCCGGTGGACCCGGCGGAGACTGCGGTGGCCAGCGACAAAGCATCCTCCGGGGGGAAGCTCTCCTGGTGGCGGGGTGACGGCGGCGACGGCGCGAAGCGCAACCTCGGTCTGATCGGGGTGCTGGCCGCGCTCATCGTGGTCGGCGCGGTCACCAAGCCCGACCTGTACGGCGACCCGAACTGGGTCTGGAACAACGTGCTGGCCATCCTCCAGTTGGCCTCCGTCGTCGGCGTGGTCACGGTCGGGATGACCTTCGTGATCATCGGTGGTGGTATCGACCTGTCGGTCGGTGCGATCGTCGCGCTGGCCGGGGTCTGGTGCACCACTGTGGCCACCCAGAGCTACGGCGCCGGCGGCATGATCTTCACCGCCCTGGTGGTCGGCATCTGCGTCGGCCTGGTCAACGGTGTGCTCATCTCGTACGGGCGGCTGGTGCCCTTCATCGCGACGCTGGCGATGCTGGTGGCGGCGCGCGGCCTCGCCGCGTCGATCTCCAACAAGCAGACCCAGGTGTCGAGCAGCACCTTCATCAACGACATCGCGGCGCGCAAGGTGATCGGCATCCCGATCCTCGTCTACATCCTCGGCGCGGTGGTGCTGGCCGGGTGGGTGGTGCTCAACCGGACGACCTTCGGCCGGCGGACCATCGCCGTCGGCGGCAACCCGGAGGCGGCCCGGTTGGCCGGCATCAACGTCCGGCGGCACACCATGCTGCTCTACGCGCTCTCCGGTCTCTGCTGCGGCATCGCCGCCATCATGCTCACCTCGCAGGCCACCTCGGCGCAGGCGGCGATGGCCAACCTGTACGAGTTGGACGCGATCGCCGCGGCGATCATCGGCGGGACGTTGCTCAGCGGCGGCCGGGGCACGATCGTCGGCTCGCTGCTCGGCGTCATCATCTTCGCCACGATCACGAACCTCTTCGCCATCAACGGCCTCTCCATCGAGGCGCAGAACATGGTCAAGGGCGGCATCATCGTCGCCGCCGTCCTGATCCAGCAGTTCCAGTTCAAGTCCGTCACTCGGCTCCTCGCGCGGAACAGGGTCACCACCGCAACCTGACGCACCGCACCGTTGTCCTGGCGACGTCGAGACATTCGACGGTGGCCGGGCCCCGCACACCCTCACAAAGTCAAATCCCGCTCCCAGGAGGTCATTCATGACCCAGCACAGTCGCGACCTGTCGCGCCGCCGGTTGCTCTTCGGTGGGGCCGCAGTGGGCGCTGCCACCCTTCTCACCGCGTGCACCAGCAACGAGACTCCGGCCGCCAGCACCCAGACCAAGGCCGCCGGAAACGCCGAAGGCAACAACGCCCCGGGCAAGAAGGTCGTCATCGGTTTCTCCGCGCCGGCCGCCGACCACGGCTGGATGGGCGCCATCCACGCCAACGCCAAGGCGCAGGCCGCTGCCTACTCGGACGTGGAGTTCAAGGAGGTCGACGGCGGGTCGAACTCCGAGGCCCAGCGCTCCACGCTCGGCACGCTGATCGCCCAGAAGCCGGACATCATCGTCGTGCTGCCGCACGACGGCAAGGAGGTCAACGCCGTTGCCCTCCAGGCGATGCAGGCGGGCATCCCGATCGTGAACCTGGACCGGGCGTTCCCCGACGCGCTGGCCTCGCGGCTGGTCATCAAGGGCGACAACTACGGCATGGGCGTCTCGGCCGGGCACTTCATCGGCAAGATGCTCAAGGACAAGGGCGTCGCCAACCCGGTCATCGGTGAGATCGCCGGTCTGGAGATCCCGCTGACCGTCGAGCGCAGCGAAGGCTTCAAGGCCGCCCTGGCCACCTACGGGTTCACGGTGAGGAACCGCCGTTCGGCCGAGTTCACCTCGGACAGCGGCCAGCGCGAGGCGTCCCAGCTGCTCCAGGCGCTGCCGAAGATCGACGCGATCTGGAACCACGACGACGACCAGGGCATCGGTGTGCTCGCGGCCATCAAGCAGGCCAACCGGTCGGAGTTCTTCATGGTCGGCGGCGCGGGCTCCAAGCTCGCGATCGACGCGATCAAGGCCGACAACAGCGTGCTGAAGGCCACTGTCACCTACAACCCGTCGATGGCCTCGTCGGCGATCTCACTCGCGCGGCTCATCGCGCAGGGCCGGGGCCTGGGCGACCTGACGGAGCTGCAGGTGCCCAAGGAAGTGACCCTGGCCTCGGAGACGATCACCAAGGAGAACGCGAGCAGCTACGACAAGCTCGGGTTCTGACATACCGGGGGGAGACCCACCTTGTCCACGAACGACAAAGAACTGCGGGTCGGCATGATCGGCTACGCGTTCATGGGCGCCGCGCACTCGCAGGCGTGGCGCACCGTGAACCGCGTGTTCGACCTGCCGGCACGGGCCCGGATGGCGTTGATCTGCGGCCGAGACACAGCGAAGGTGGCCGACGCCGCCGACCGGCTCGGCTGGGACGCGTACACCACCGACTGGCGTGACCTGATCAACCGGGACGACATCGACGTCGTCGACATCTGCACCCCGGGCGACAGTCACGCCGAGATCGCTCTCGCCGCATTGGCCGCCGGTAAGCACGTGCTGTGCGAGAAGCCGTTGGCCAACACGGTGGAGGAGGCACGGGCGATGACCGCCGCGGCGGACACCGCCCGTGCCGCCGGAGTGCGGTCGATGTGCGGGTTCAACTACCGCCGGGTCCCCGCGGTCACGATGATGCGCCAGTTGGTCGCCGACGGACGGCTCGGGGTGATTCGACACGTCCGTGCGACGTACCTGCAGGACTGGATCGTGGACCCGCAGTTCCCGCTGGTCTGGCGGTTGCAGAAGGACAGGGCGGGCTCCGGCGCGCTCGGGGACATCGGGGCGCACATCATCGACCTGACCCAGTACGTGACGGGTCAGCGGATCAGTGGCGTCAGCGCGGTCACCGAGACGTTCGTCAAGGAGCGGCCGTTGCCGGCCGAGTCGAGCGGCCTGGCGGCCACGGTGGACGGCGGCAGTGCGCCCACCGGGCCGGTCACCGTCGACGACGCCGCGGTCTTCGTGGCCCGGCTCGACGGTGGGGCGTTGGCCACGTACGAGGCCAGCCGCTTCGCGACCGGCCGCAAGAACGGCCTGCGCGTCGAGATCAACGGATCGCTGGGGAGCGTGGTCTTCGACCTGGAGCGCCTCAACGAGCTGGAGTTCTACGACGCCACCCGACCGGCCGCGGAGCAGGGCTTCAGCCGCATCCTGGTGACCGAGGGCGAGCACCCGTACATGTCGGCGTGGTGGCCCCCGGGCCACATCATCGGCTACGAGCACTCGTTCACGCACGAGATGCGCGACTTCATCGAGGCGGTCGCCACCGATGTCGACCCGACTCCCTCCTTCGCCGACGCGTTGCAGGTCCAGCTGGTGCTGGACGCGGTGACGCGCTCGGCGGAGCTCGGCTCCTCCTGGGCCGAGGTGGCGCCGACGCTGACCGCGGCGGCCGTCTGACCTTTGACCATCCGCGACGGCGGTGAACGCGCCGCCGTCGCCCGACGGGCTTTCCGACGCCGACCGGCGAGGGACCAGCCACGGATTGCGCCCCGTGGCCGGGACAGAGGTCGGCATCGGGGAGCGTGCAGCCGGGCCGTACGGCCCGGTGGCGCACGAGCAGGACGGTCGTCCGGTGTGACCGGACCGGGATTCCCCGGTCGCACCGGAGGACCGCCACCACCGGTGAGGATCCACAGGACCTGATGAGACCGTCCGCCGCTACCCCGAGCCCTGCCGTACCCGCCCGCCGCTTTCCGGCGGGTCGTGGTCCGGTCGGTGTTCCGGTGGGCGCGGCGGCCTGAGGCGCCCGGCCGGGGCATGCCAACGCCCCGACCGGCCGGATGCGGGGGAGGCAGGGTCGAGACGCCGACCCGACCCTGCCTACCAGCCCCGTCTGCTCGCACCTGCCGGAACCGGTCCGGCGTCGTCGCCGCCGACGCCGACGTCGGAAGCCGGTGTTGTTCCGGTGCGGGACGGGCGGACGGGGCCCATCCACCCGGCCCGAAAACTTTACGAAACAAGCCCGTATCTTTCCGAAACATATTCTGATATTCCTATATTTAGCGGTACCGACGGTTCCTCGTGAACGGGGAAGGAGCACCATGCGAACAGGTGTCTGGCTGGTAGGAGCGCGCGGGTCCGTTGCGACCACCAGCATCGTCGGGGGGCTCGCGCTGCGGGCCGGCCTGGCCGGGCCGACCGGCTGCGTCACCGAGCTGCCCGAGCTGCGCGGCCCGGCCCTGCCGGCCTTCGCCGACCTCGTCTTCGGCGGGCACGATCTGGCCACCACCCCGCTGTGCAAGCGCGCCGAGGCCCTCGCCGACGCCGGTGTCATCCCCTGGCGGCTGGTCGCCGCGCTCCGCGACGAGCTGGGCGTGGTCGAGCAGGAGCTGCGCCCCGCACCGCTGGGCGACACCCAGGCCGACCGGGCCGCCGTCGTGGTCCGCGATCTCACCACCTTCCGGGAGCGGCACGAGCTGGACCGGGTGGTGGTGGTCAACGTCTCCGCCACCGAGCCGGCCCCTCGACCGCACCCCGGGCACGCCGACCCGGCCGCGCTGCGCGCCGCCCTCGACGGCCCGGACGAGGTGCTGCCGGTCAGCTCCCTCTACGGCTACGCGGCGCTGCTCGCCGGTTGCCCGTACGTCGACTTCACCCCGTCCACCGGGCTGCGGCTGCCGGCGCTGGCCGCGCTGGCCGAGGAGGCCCGCCTGCCGTACGCCGGGCACGACGGCAAGACCGGCGAGACCCTGGTCAAGTCGGTGCTCGCGCCGATGTTCGCGATGCGCAACCTGGCCGTGGGCTCCTGGTCCGGGGTCAACCTGCTCGGCGGCGGCGACGGCGCGACTCTCGCCGACCCGGCCGCGAACGCGGCGAAGGTGCAGAGCAAGCAGCGGGTGCTCGGTGAGACGTTGGGCTACGTCCCGCAGGGCGGCACCCGCATCGAGTACGTCGAGGAGCTGGGCGACTTCAAGACCGCGTGGGATCTGATCACCTTCACCGGTTTCCTCGGCACCGGCATGCGGATGGAGTTCACCTGGCACGGCTGCGACTCGGCGCTGGCCGCGCCGCTGGTGCTCGACCTGGCCCGACTCACCGCCGCCGCGCACGCCGCCGGGCAGGTGGGACCGCTGGTCGACCTGGGCTTCTTCTTCAAGGACCCACTGGGCGCGCCCACCCACTCGCTCGGCGAACAGTGGG
Source organism: Micromonospora sp. DH14 (assembly GCF_029809455.1). Classification (NCBI taxonomy): domain Bacteria; kingdom Bacillati; phylum Actinomycetota; class Actinomycetes; order Micromonosporales; family Micromonosporaceae; genus Micromonospora; species Micromonospora sp. DH14. The sequence goes on from NZ_JARVKT010000021.1 coordinate 31,237, forward strand.
CCCGGCTGACCGCCTTCACCCGGCAACTGCACGGCGGGGACGGTGCCCATGACAACGTTGGCTGATCTTGCCGAACTGGTCCGCGCTCCAGCGGCGCTCTCGGTGCCCGGTGACGTGATCGCCGGGGCCGCGGCGGCCGGCGCGTTGAGCCCGCGTACCCCGGCTCTGGCCGGCGCCTCGGTGTTGCTCTACTGGGCCGGCATGGCCGCCAACGACTGGGCCGACCGTCGCCTGGACGCCGAGGAGCGGCCCGAACGGCCGATCCCGAGCGGGCGGGTCACCCCGGCCGCCGCGGTCGGTCTCGCGGCGGGCCTCACCGCCGCCGGCGTGGGCCTGGCCGCCGCCGTGGGCGGTCGCCGCGCCGCCGCGCTCGCCGTGCCGCTGGCCGCCACCATCTGGGGGTACGACCTGCTGGCCAAGAACACCGCAGCCGGCCCGGCGGTGATGGCCGCCTGCCGGGGCCTGGACGTGTTGCTCGGCGCGTCCGGCGGCCGGCTGACCCGGGCGTTGCCGGCGGCGGCGACAGTCGCCGCGCACACCTGGACGGTCACCGCGCTGTCCCGCCGGGAGGTCACCGGCGCCGACGCCACCCTGCCGATGCGCACCCTGGCCGGCACCGCGCTGGTCGCCGCCAGCGCCGCCGTCGCCGCGCCGGGGGCCCGCCGCGCCGCCGCTCGTACCGCTGACCAGGCCGGAGTCACCGACCGCGCCGGAGCCACCGACCGGGCCGGGGCCGTCGGCGAGATCGGGATGAGCGCGGGTCGCCGCCGCGCGGCCGGGATCGCCGCGGCGCTGCCCGCCGTGCTGGCCGGCTGGTACGCCGCCCGGTACGGCGCGGCCCAGGCCCAGGTTGTCCGGGACCCGTCGGCCGGACGGGTCCGCGCCGCCGTCGGCGCCGGGATCACCGGGCTGCCGGCCCTCCAGGGGGCCCTCACCGCGCGGGGTGGAGCAGGTCTGCTCGGGGTGGCCGTCGCGGCTGCCGCGCCGCTGGGTCGGCGGCTGGCCCGGAGGGTCTCCCCGACATGAGCGTCCCCGAGCCCCGACCGGGCGCGCCGGCCGCCGACGCCACCACGCTGCGCCTCGGGTACGGCACCAACGGTTTCGCCAACCACCGGCTCGACGACGCGCTCGCCGTCATCGCCGAACTCGGCTACGACGGGGTGGCGCTCACCCTGGACCACGACCACCTCGACCCGTTCGCGCCTGGGCTCACCCGCCGGGTCGCCGCCGTCGGTCGCCGGCTGGAGTCGTTGGGCCTGGCCGTGGTCATCGAGACCGGGGCCCGTTACCTGCTCGACCCGTGGCAGAAGCACGCCCCCACGTTGCTGCACGACGACCCGACCCGGCGCATCGAGTTCCTGCGGCGGGCCGTGCGGATCGGTGCCGACCTGGGTGCGGAGGCGGTCTCGTTCTGGGCCGGCGTCCGACCCGAGGCGGTGCCGCAGCAGTGCGCCTGGGACCGGCTGGTGGCCGGGTGCGCCACGGTGGTCGACGCGGCCGACGCCGCCGGCGTCACAGTCGGTTTCGAACCGGAGCCCGGCATGCTGGTGCAGGACATCGCCGACTGGCGTCGGCTGTACGCCGCCCTTGGCAGCCCGGCCCGCTTCGGCATCACCCTCGACATCGGCCACTGCCGGTGCCTGGAGCCGTGGCCGGTGCCGCAGTGCGTCGCCGAGGTGGCCGATCACCTGGTCAACGTGCAGATCGACGACATGCGCCGGGGCGTGCACGAGCACCTGGAGTTCGGGGTCGGCGAGATCGACTTCCCGCCGGTGCTGGCCGCGCTGCGCGACGCCGGCTACCGCGGCCTGGTCGCCGTCGAGCTGCCCCGCGACTCGCACGCCGCACCCGCCGTGGCCGCCCGGTCGATCGAGTTCCTGCGCGCCGCCGGGGCTACCGATCGCCACCCTGCCAGCCCCCTTTGCTCTGCACCCGCCGAGGCGACACCCACTGGAGAGGCCCCGGCGCATATGTAGGTGCAGAGCAAAGGGTGGTGGGGCGCCTGGAGCAGCAAGAGGGAGGAGACGGGATGACACCGGATTCACTACGGGCCGCGCTGGGAGGCGTACCCGATCCCGACTGGCTGGACACGGCGTTGCGCCGGGTCACCACCGAGCCCACCGCGATCACCCGGCTCTTCCCCGCCGCCGGCCGACGCTGCGGTCGGGCCGCGCTGCCCGACGCCCCCGGCTGGACCGCCGACGACGCCGCCCGGGTGTTGCTGCTGACCAGCCTGCCCGGCGAGCACGCCGAGTACGCCGAGCGCCTCTACCAGCACGGTGACGCGGCCGAGCGGCGAGCCGTGCTGCGGGCCCTGCCGCTGCTGCCGATCGGCGCCGCCGGCGTGCCGTTGCTGCACGACGCGATCCGGACCAACGACACCCGGCTGGTCGCCGCCGCGCTCGGCCCGTACGCCCGGCACCTCGACCCGGCCGCCTGGCGACAGGCGGTGCTCAAGTGCGTGTTCAGCGGCGTCCCCCTGGCCGCGGTGGCCGACCTGGACACCCGGGCCGACGGCGAACTGGCCGCGATGCTGGCCGCGCTCGCCGCCGAACGGCACGCCGCCGGACGGGACCTGCCCGCCGACGCCACCGACCTGCTCCACCGGCTCACCGCCGCACTGCCCCGGGAGGCGTGACATGCGCATCTTCGACCCCCACATCCACATGACCTCACGCACCACCGACGACTACGAACGGATGGCCGCCGCCGGCGTGCGCGCGGTGGTGGAACCGGCGTTCTGGCTGGGTCAACCGCGCACCAGCGCCGCCTCGTTCACCGACTACTTCGACTCGCTGATCGGTTGGGAGCCGTTCCGGGCCGGGCAGTTCGGGGTGCGGCACTTCGCCACCATCGCGCTGAACCCCAAGGAGGCCAACGACCCGCGCTGCCGTCCGGTCCTTGACCTGCTGCCCCGCTACCTGGACAAGGACGCGGTGGTCGCGGTCGGCGAGATCGGGTACGACTCGATGACGCCCGAGGAGGACGAGGCGTTCGCCGCGCAGCTCGCCCTCGCGGTGGCGTACGACCTGCCGGCGCTGGTGCACACCCCGCACCGGGACAAGGCGCGCGGCTGCGAGCGGACCCTCGCCGTGGTCGCCGAGTCCGGCATCGACGCGGGTCGCGTGGTGGTCGACCACCTCAACGAGGTGACCGTCAAGCTCGTCAGGGACAGCGGCTGCTGGCTGGGCTTCTCGATCTACCCGGACACGAAGATGACCCCGCAGCGGATGGTGGAGCTGCTGCGCGAGTACGGCACGGACCGGATGCTCGTCAACTCGGCAGCCGACTGGGGGCGCTCCGACCCGCTGCTGACCCGGGCCACCGGCGAGGCGATGCTGCTGGCCGGCTTCAGCGACGACGACGTCGACAAGGTGTTGTGGCGCAACCCGGTGGAGTTCTATGGACAGTCCGGGCGGCTCGACCTCAGCGACCTGGACGTCAGCGCCGCCGTGGACCCGCAGACCGGCAACTCGATCCTGCGCGGCGGTAGCTGATGCGGCTGCGACATGCCGGCGGTGAGACCGTCCACCTCGGCTACTGCACCAACGTGCACCCCGCCGAGGACCTCGCCGGCATCCTCGGCCAACTGGACACGTACGCCGTGCCGGTGCGTCAGGCGCTCGGCAGCGACCTGCTCGGGCTCGGCCTGTGGCTGGCCGCCCCGGTCGCGGCCGAGCTGGCCGCCGAGGAGACGCTGCGCCGCCGGCTCCGCGCCGAGCTGGACGCGCGCGGGCTGGAGGTGGTCACCCTCAACGGCTTCCCGTACGCGGCCTTCCAGGCGCCGGTGGTGAAGCAGGACGTGTACCACCCGGACTGGACCACCGAGCAGCGTCTGACGTACACGCTGGACCTGGCCCGGGTGCTCGCCGACCTGCTGCCCGACGACGCGGCCCGGGGCTCGATCTCCACCCTGCCGCTGGCCTGGCGGCAACCGTGGGACACCGGCCGCGCGGACGCGGCGCGACAGCGACTGGACCAGCTGGCCGCCGGCCTTGCCGCGGTGCAGCGGGACACCGGCCGTGAGGTGCGCATCGCCTTCGAGCCGGAGCCCGGTTGTGTCGTGGAGAGCACCGCTCAGGCCGCCACGCTGCTGTCCGGAGTGGACACCGAACGGTTGGGTGTCTGTGTCGACCTGGCCCATCTGGCCTGCGCCTGGGAGGAGCCCGCCGAGGCGCTCGACCGGCTGCGGGCCGCCGGCCTTCCGGTGGTGAAGGTGCAGGTGTCGGCCGCCGTCGAAGCCGCCGACCCGGAGGGTGGGGCCGAGGCGCTGCGCCGATGGGTGGAGCCCCGCTTCCTGCACCAGACCCGGGGTGCCGGTTGTGCCGGTCTGGCCGATCCGGCCGACCCGACGTACGCGGCCGACGACCTGGACGAGGCGCTGGACCGGGCGCTCCCCGGCCCGTGGCGGGTGCACTACCACGTGCCCCTGCACGCCCCGCCCGAGGAACCGCTCGGCTCGACCCTGCCGGTGCTCCGCGCGGCCCTGAGAGCGCTCTTCGACGGCCCGAGCGCCGGCTGCGACCACCTCGACGTCGAGACGTACACCTGGGGGGTGCTGCCGGCCGCCCGACGGCCCGGCACCGACGCGGAGCTGGCCGCCGGCATCGCCGCGGAACTGGCTTTCGCCCGCGACGAACTGGTCGGCCTCGGCCTGACCGCAGAGCGATCCGTGAGTATGGGAGTGACGCGATGAGCCGGCGACTGGTGGTCCTCGACGTGGTGGGGTTGACGCCCCGACTACTGGCGCACATGCCGCGACTGCGGGGAGTCGCCGACGGCGGCTTCCGGGCCGAGCTGGGCACCGTGCTGCCCGCCGTGACCTGCTCGGTGCAGTCCACCTTCCTCACCGGCGAGCCGCCCAGCGGGCACGGGATCGTCGGCAACGGGTGGTACTTCCGGGAACTGGGCGAGGTTTTGCTGTGGCGGCAGCACAACGCGCTGGTCGGCGGGGACAAGCTCTGGCAGGCCGCCCGCCGGGCCGAACCCGGCTACACGGTGGCCAACGTCTGCTGGTGGTACGCCATGGGCGCGGACGTGAACTGGACTGTCACGCCCCGGCCGGTCTACTACGCCGACGGGCGCAAGGAGCCGGACTGCTACACCGACCCGCCGGAGCTGCACGACGCGCTCACCGGGCGGTTGGGCACGTTCCCGCTGTTCACCTACTGGGGGCCGACGGCCGGGTTGCCGTCGTCGCGGTGGATCTGCCAGGCGGCCGAGCAGATCCTCGCCGACGTGTCACCCGACCTGACGCTGGTCTACGTGCCGCACCTGGACTACGATCTGCAACGCTTCGGCCCCTCGTCGGCCGAGGCCGCTGCGGCGGCGGCCGAGCTGGACGCGGTCCTCGGCCCGCTGCTGGACGCCGCCCGGGCCCGCGACGCCACGGTCGTGGTGCTGTCGGAGTACGGCATCACCGACGTGTCCCGACCGGTGGACGTCAACCGGCTGCTGCGCGCCGAGGGGCTGTTACGGGTGCACACCCAGGCCGGCATGGAGTACCTCGATCCGTGGACGTCGAAGGCGTTCGCTGTCGCCGACCACCAGGTGGCGCACGTCTACGTCAAGGACCCGGCCGACGTCGCGGCGGTGGCGAAGCTCTGCGCCAACCTGCCCGGGGTGGCCGAGGTGCTCGACGCCGACGGCAAGGCCGCACACGGGCTGGACCACCCGCGCGCCGGTGAGCTGGTGCTGGTGGCCGAGCCGGACGCCTGGTTCACGTACTACTACTGGTTGGACGACGCCCGGGCACCGGACTTCGCCCGACTGGTGGAGATTCACCGCAAGCCGGGTTACGACCCGGCGGAGCTGTTCTTCGACCCGGCCAACCCCGGTGCCGCGAAGGCCCGGGCCGGGGTCGCGCTGGCCCGCAAGAAGCTCGGCATGCGCTACCTGATGAGCGCGGTCGGCCTGGACGCCGGCGCGCGGGCGGTGCGCGGTTCGCACGGGCGGCTGCCGGACGATCCGGCCGACGCCCCGGTGCTGCTCTGCTCCGACCCGACGGCGGCCCGCGACAAGATCGCGGCCACCGAGGTCAAGGCGCTGCTGTTGGAGCTGGCCGGATTAGGCGTCGACGGCGCGAGCGGTTCAGGGGAGCGGACATGACGGTCACCGTCGCGCCCACCGACACCAGCGGGCTGCGGGCACGCTTCGACGCGGAACTGGCCGGGTTCCTGGAGCGGCAGGGCCCGGACTGGCCCGACGGCGCACCGCGTGGCGTGTTCACCGCCCTGCAACGGTTCGTCCTGGCAGGTGGCAAGCGGTTACGACCGCTCTTCTGCTACTGGGGCTGGCGTGGCGCGGGGGCGGCCGACGGCACCCCGATCGTGGTGGCCGCGGCGGCGCTGGAGCTGTTCCACGCGTTCGCGCTGATCCACGACGACATCCTGGACGGCAGCGACCGCCGCCGCGGTGAGCCGTCGGTGCACCGGCTCTTCGCCGACCTGCACGCCCGCTCGTCGTGGCGGGGTGACCCCGAGGCGTACGGCCGCAACACCGCGCTGCTCTGCGGGGACCTCTGCGCCGCGTGGTCGGATCAGATGTTCCACGAGTGCGGGCTGAGCACCGAGCAGGTGCACCGGGGTTACGGCGTGTTCGCGCTGATGCGTACCGAGGTGATCGCGGGGGAGTACCTGGACCTGGTCTCGGGCGTCGGGGACGGCTCGGTGGCCAGCGCGCTCACCGTGATCCGGATGAAGGCCGCCCGGTACACGGTCACCCGACCCTTGCAGATCGGCGCGGCCCTGGCCGGCGCGGGACCGGAGCTGATCGCCGCGCTGGGCGAGTTCGGTGACCCGCTGGGTGACGCGTTCCAGCTCCGAGACGACGTGCTGGGCGTCTTCGGTGATCCGGCGGTCACCGGGAAGTCGATCCTGGACGACCTGCGTGAGGGCAAGCCGACGGTCATGATGGCGCTGGCCCGCAGCGCCGCCGACCGGTCGCAGACCGTCCGGCTGCGGGAGCTGTTCGGCAACCCGGCGTTGGACGCCGAGGGCGCGGCGGAGTTGCGCGAGATCATCGAGGCGACCGGCGCGCGGGAGCGGATCGAGCAGATGATCCGGGTCCGGACGGCGGCCGCGCTGTCCGCCCTGCAGAGCGCGGTGGTGGCCGACGAGGCCCGCGCGGCCCTGGTCGAGCTGGCCGGACAGGCGATCGACCGACGCGCCTGACCGGCGACTTTCGATCAAATCGACGAAAGTTGATGCTGAACCACCGGAAGATATAGACACATCGACACATGGGACTTAGTGTCGTGGCCAACACGACAATGTTTCGTCGAGGTGAACCGGCGGCGCGGTAACCCATCGACCCCCACCACCGCTACGGCATCCGGCGCGACGGCGCGCGCCCGGCCTGGCAGTCACTCGTCAGGAAGGGGCAGCACAGATGTCCAAGAAGGACGTTTTCAGACAACGGTTCCGACGATGGTTCTCCACCGGATCGGCACTGCTGCTCGCGGTCGCCGCCGGCACTGTCACACTCGCCGCCGGGTCGGCCCCCGCACAGGCGCACACCATCGTCGCCAGCGACTTCCAGCAGGTCGAGCTGGCCCGCGGCGTGACCGACATGGGTGAGCCGATGTCACTGGCGGTGCTGCCGGACCGCTCCGTCCTGCACACCGCCCGCAACGGCACCCTGCGCCGCACCGACGCCAACGGCACCACCAGCGTGATCGGCACCCTGTCGGTCTACACCCACGACGAGGAGGGGTTGCAGGGCGTCGGGGTCGACCCGGGCTTCGCCAGCAACCGGTACATCTACCTCTACTACGCCCCGCCGCTCTCCACCCCCGGCGGTGACGCGCCGGCCACCGGCACCGACTTCTCGGCCTGGAACGGCGTCAACCGGCTCTCCCGGTTCACCCTCAACGCGGACTTCACGCTCAACCAGTCCAGCAAGGTCGACGTGCTCGACGTGCCGGCCAACCGGGGCCTGTGCTGCCACGTCGGTGGGGACATCGACTTCGACGCCGCCGGCAACCTCTACCTGTCCACCGGCGACGACACCAACCCGTTCGAGTCCGCCGGCTACTCGCCGCTGGACGAGCGGACCAACCGCAACCCCGCGTACGACGCGCAGCGCAGCGCCGGCAACACCAACGACCTGCGCGGCAAGATCCTGCGGATCAAGGTGAACGCCAACGGCACGTACTCCATCCCGTCGGGCAACCTGTTCGCTCCCGGCACGGCCAGGACCCGGCCGGAGATCTACGCGATGGGGTTCCGCAACCCGTTCCGGATCAGCGTGGACAAGGCCACCGGGGTGGTCTACGTCGGTGACTACGGGCCGGACGCCGGCTCCACCAGCTCCACCCGGGGGCCGTCCGGCCAGGTCGAGTTCAACCGGGTCGCCGCACCGGGCAACTACGGCTGGCCGTACTGCACCGGCACCAACACCACCACCGAGACGTACAACGAGTGGGACTTCGCGACGAACACCAGCGGCGCGAAGTACAACTGCACCGGCGGGCCGACGAACAACTCGTTCCGCAACACCGGCCTGACCACCCTGCCGCCGGCCCAGCCGGCCTGGATCCGGTACGCCGGCGACGCCGGCACCCCGACCGAGTTCGGCGGCGGCTCCGAGTCGCCGATGGGCGGCCCGGTCTACCGGTACAACGCCTCGTCGACCTCCACCACCAAGTTCCCGCAGTCGTTCGACGGGCAGTTCTTCGCCACCGAGTTCGGCCGCGGCTGGATCAAGCCGATCCACGTCAACTCCGACGGCTCCCGGGGCGCCATCGACACCTTCCCCTGGGTCGGCAAGCAGGTGATGGACTCCGCGTTCGGCCCGGACGGCGCGTACTACGTGCTCGACTACGGCACCGGCTACTTCAACGGTGACGCCAACTCGGCGCTCTACCGCTTCGACTACGTCGGCGGCGGCAACCGGGCGCCCACCGCTAAGGCCAGCGCCAACCGCACGTCCGGGGCGGCCCCGCTCACCGTGGCCTTCTCCTCGGCCGGCTCGTCCGACCCCGAGGGCGGCGCGCTCACCTACTCGTGGGCGTTCGGTGACGGGACCACCTCCACCTCGGCGAACCCGTCGAAGACGTACAACGCCAACGGCACCTACACCGCCACCTTGACGGTGCGGGACCCGCAGGGCGCCACCGGCAGCAGCAGCGTGCAGATCAGCGTCGGCAACACCGCGCCCACGGTCACGATCAACAACCCGGGGAACGGTCAGCTGTTCAGCTTCGGGGACACCGTGCCGTACAGCATCACGGTGACCGACCCGGAGGACGGCACCATCGACTGCACCAAGGTCAAGATGACCTACGTGCTCGGGCACGACCAGCACGGGCACCAGATCACCTCGAACACCGGATGCTCGGGATCGATCACCATCCCGGTCGACGGCGAGCACGACGACGCGGCGAACATCTTCGCGATCTTCGACGCCGAGTACACCGACGCCGGTGGGCTGACCACGCACACCCAGCACACGCTGCCGCCGCGGCACCGTCAGGCCGAGTTCTACGCCACCTCGTCGGGGATCAACGTGTTCAGCAAGACCCCGGCCGAGGGCGGCAAGACCGTCGGTGACATCAACAACGGCGACTGGATCGCGTTCCAGCCGTACCGGCTGGGCAACGTGACCTCGTTCACCGCCCGGGTCTCCTCGGCGGGTTCCGGTGGCACCCTCCAGGTGCGGGCCGGCTCGGCCACCGGCACGGTGCTCGGCTCGGCCACGGTCCCGGTGACCGGCGGCTGGGAAACCTTCACCACGGTCACCGGGACGATCACCAACCCGCCGACCGGCACGACCACGCTCTATCTGACCTTCGCCGGGTCGGGCACCGGTGCCCTCTACGACCTGGACGCCTTCACCTTCGTCACCGGGACGCCCCCGGCCGGCGGGACCGGGCCGATCAAGGGCCTGGGCGGCAAGTGTCTGGACGTGCGGAGCGCCGCCACCGCCGACGGCACGCAGATCCAGATCTACACCTGCAACGGCAGCGCGGCGCAGACCTGGGCGGTCACCCCGAACTCGACGATCAAGTCGTTGGGTAAGTGCCTGGACGTCTCGGGTGCCGGCACCGCCGACGGCACCAAGATCCAACTCTGGACCTGCAACGGCACGGCCGCGCAGAACTGGGCCGCCCAGGCCGACGGCACGCTCCGCAACCCGTCGTCCGGCAAGTGCCTCGATGTCTCCGGTAACAGCTCCGCCGACAGCACCGTGGTCCACCTCTGGACCTGTGTCAGCGGTGCCGCCAACCAAAAGTGGACCCTGCCCTGAGCTGGCGGGAGGGGCCCTTCGACAACGCCTAGTGTGGTGCGAGGGGCCCCTCCTAACCGCAATTAGGAGAGCGATATGCGCAGACGCCTGCGACCCGTCCTCGGTGCGGCAATGGCCGCACTCGCCGTCATCGCCTGCACCACCCCCGCCACCCCGGCCAGCGCCGCCGACGCCCCGTACGACGTGCTGGTCTTCTCCAAGACCGCTGGGTTCCGGCACGACGCGATCCCGGTCGGCATCCAGACCATCCGCGACCTGGGCGCGGCGAACAACTTCACCGTCACCGCGACCGAGGACGCCGCCGCGTTCACCACCAGCAACCTGAACCAGTACGAGGCGGTCGTCTTCCTCAACACCACCGGCGACGTGCTCAACGCCAGCCAGCAGACCGCCTTCGAGTCGTACATCGGCTCCGGTCGCGGGTACGTGGGTGTGCACGCCGCAGCCGACACCGAGTACGACTGGCCGTTCTACGGCAACCTGGTGGGCGCGTGGTTCGCCTCGCACCCGGCGATCCAGCAGGCCAACATGAAGGTGGAGGACCGGGGCCACGCGGCGACCGGGCATCTGCCGCAGACCTGGACCCGCACCGACGAGTGGTACAACTACCGCACCAACGCCCGGTCGAGCGCCCACGTGCTGGCCACCCTCGACGAGTCGTCGTACTCCGGCGGCGGCATGGGCGCCGACCACCCGCTGAGCTGGTGCAAGAGCTACAGCGGCGGCCGGTCCTTCTACACCGGCGCCGGCCACACCCAGGCGTCGTACGCGGAGCCGGCGTTCCGCAACCACCTGCTCGGCGGCATCCGGTACGCCTCCGGTCGGAGCAAGGCCGACTGCCGACCGGAGACCGGCTACACCCCGCTGTTCAACGGCTCGACGACCGGCTGGTCGCAGGCCGGCCCGGGCAGCTTCACCAACTCCGACGCCACCCTGACCTCGGTCGGTGGCATGGGGTTGTTCTGGTACAACGCCAAGCAGTTCACCAACTACTCGCTGAAACTGGACTGGAAGATGGCCGGGGACGACAACTCCGGCATCTTCATCGGCTTCCCGCCGTCGAGCGACCCGCAGTCAGCGATCGACAACGGCTACGAGGTCCAGATCGACGCCACCGACGCGGTCGACCGCACCACCGGCGCGATCTACTCGTACAAGGCCGCCGACATCGCCGCCCGGGACGCGGCGCTGAACGCGCCGGGGGAGTGGAACACCTACGAGCTGCTGGTCGAGGGGGAACGGCTACAGGTCTTCCTGAACGGTGTGAAGATCAACGACTTCACCAACACCAACCCGGTGCGATCGCTGGCCGGTCACATCGGCATCCAGAACCACGGCAACGGTGATGACGTCTTCTTCCGCAACATCCGGATCAAGGAGCTGGGCACCACGCCGCCGCCGACCGGCAACACCACGATCCAGGCCGAGACGTTCAGCGCGGCCAACGGCGTCTCCGCGTTCACCAAGGCGGGCGCCAACGGCGGGCAGACCATCGGCTACATCGACCCGGGCGACTGGGCCGCCTACAACGGCGTCAACCTGACCGGGGTCACCTCGTTCACGGCCCGGGTCGTCTCCGGCGGCGCGGGCGGCACCATCCAGGTGCGCACCGGTTCGGCCACCGGCCCGGTGCTCGGCTCGGTCGCCGTGCCCAACACCGGCAGTTGGACGACCTTCGCCAACGTCACCACTGCGTTGTCCAACGTCCCGTCCGGCACCCAGAACCTGTACCTCACCTTCACCGGTAGCGGCACCGGGCTCTTCGACGTGGACGACTTCACACTGGTCAAGGGGAGCGGCGGCAGCACCGGGGTCGGCCCGATCAAGGGTCTCGCCGGCAAGTGCCTGGACGTGCGCAACGGTGCCACCGCCGACGGCACCCAGATCCAGATCTACACCTGCAACAGCAGCGCGGCGCAGACCTGGACGGTGACGCCGAACTCGACGATCAAGGCGCTCGGCAAGTGCCTGGACGTCAACGGCAGCGGCACCGCCGACGGCACCAAGATCCAGCTCTGGACGTGCAACGGCACCGGCGCGCAGAACTGGGCGGCGCAGTCCGACGGCACCCTGCGCAACCCGTCGTCGGGCAAGTGCCTGGACGTCTCCGGCAACAACTCCGCCGACAGCACCATCGTGCACCTCTGGACCTGCCTCAACGCCGCCAACCAGAAGTGGACCCTACCCTGACCGACTGATCCCGGAGGGGCTGCGACCCACGTCGTCGGCCCCTCCGCTTCGCCCGCCGGCCCGCCATCACCGCTTCACCGGGCCGCTGCCGGGGCATTCGGATGCGGCACATCGCGTGGACGCCGCCGACCGGTTCACAGCTGGCTGCCGTACCTTGACCAGCATGGGGTTGTTCGCGCAGTGGCGTGGGACGGTGCTGGCGCGAGGCCATCAGCTGCTCGGTGCGCTGGGCCGGGCGGAGGAGCCCGACGACCCGTCCGAGCCGACGCCCAGCCTGAACCGTCTCGACGCGCTGGTGGACGGCTTCACCGCCGGCCAACCGGTGCGCTGGAGCATGGCCGGGCAACCCCGGCCGCTGCCCGGCCCGGTCGACGTGGTGGCGTACCGGATCATCGAGGAGGCGCTGACCAACGCCTGCCGGCACGCCCCGGGCGCTCCGGTCGGGGTCCGCCTGCGCTACGACCCCGCGGGCATCACCATCGAGATCCGCGACGAGGGCGCCGGGCCCGCCCCGGCAGGCGGCGGCAGCCAGGTCGCCGGGCAAGGTCTGCTCGGGGTACGCAGGCGCGCCGAGCGGCTCGGCGGCACCTTCTCCGCCGGCCCGCGCGCCGGAGGGGGCTTCACCGTACGGGCGGTCCTGCCCGCGCCCGAGGAAATGATCGGATGAACTGTCGACTCCAGGGCTTCCCCGATCGGGCACCTCGGAAATAGGCTGAGGGCGGCGACCGTGCTGGTGGCCGGTGACCCGGTGGGAGGCGCAACCCGCCGGGCCCAGGTGTGCTCCGCACCCACCGGTGACCGCGCGAACGCCGCGTACGTCCGGTCACCCCTCGCCCCGGTCCGCACAGGGAATCCCCATCACAACAGGGGAGAAGGACAATGGCGCGACCCATCACGCTCTTCACCGGCCAGTGGGCCGATCTTCCGTTCGAGGAGGTCTGCCGGCTCGCCTCCGAGTGGGGCTACGACGGTCTGGAGATCGCCTGCTGGGGCGACCACTTCGAGGTCGACAAGGCGCTCGCCGACGACTCGTACGTCGAGCGTAAGAAGGAGACCCTCGCGAAGTACAACCTCCAGGTCTTCACGATCTCCAACCACCTCGTCGGCCAGGCGGTCTGTGACCACCCGATCGACGAGCGGCACCAGGACATCCTGCCCGGCCGCATCTGGGGCGACGGGGAGCCCGAGGGGGTTCGTCAGCGGGCCGCCGAGGAGATCAAGGACACCGCGCGGGCGGCGGCGAAGCTCGGGGTGAAGACCGTTGTCGGCTTCACCGGTTCGTCGATCTGGCACACCCTGGCGATGTTCCCGCCGGTGCCGCCGGCGATGATCGAGCGCGGCTACCAGGACTTCGCCGACCGGTGGAACCCCATCCTCGACGTGTTCGACGAGGTGGGGGTGCGGTTCGCCCACGAGGTGCACCCGAGCGAGATCGCTTACGACTACTGGACGACGAAGCGGACGCTGGAGGCGATCGGCAACCGGCCCGCGTTCGGTCTGAACTGGGACCCGTCGCACTTCGTGTGGCAGGAGCTGGACCCGGTGAACTTCATCTTCGACTTCGCCGACCGGATCTACCACGTGGACTGCAAGGACGCGAAGGTGCGTACCGGGGATGGCCGGCGTGGCCGGCTCGCCTCGCACCTGCCCTGGGCGGACCTGCGCCGCGGGTGGGACTTCGTCTCCACCGGTCACGGCGACGTGCCCTGGGAGGACTGCTTCCGCGCGTTGAACGCGATCGGCTACACCGGCCCGATCTCGGTCGAGTGGGAAGACGCGGGGATGGACCGGCTGGTCGGCGCCCCGGAGGCGTTGCAGTTCGTCCGCCGGCTCGCCTTCGACGCACCGAGCGCCGCCTTCGACGCGGCGTTCAGCAGCAAGGACTGAGCGCACCCCGGACCGACCACGGGCCGGTCGCCCTGCGGCGACCGGCCCGTGTACGTGCGTGTGGTCAGAGCGTGCTGGCGTTCGTGCCCGAGCCGGACGGCTTGGTGCGGGGGTTGGTGGACGACGGCGACCCGGAGGTCGTGCCGACCGTGCTGGTGCCCGCCTTGGCGCCCACGGTGGCGGGCGTGCCGGCGAACGCGTCGTCGGCGGCGGTCAGCTCCTGCTTGCCGGTGCTGCCGTTGCCGGTGCCCAGCTTCTCGGCCAGTTTGGTCTGGCCGAGCTTGTCCTTGCCCTCGCTGTAGAGCTTGTTGGCCTGGGCCTGCGCGACCCCGGCCGCCTCCTGGACGGTCGGGTGGTCGAGCACCTTGCGGCCCCGGACCACGAGCTCTTCGTACTTCTCCCGGCCGGCACGGGCGCCCAGGACGAATCCCGCAGCCAGCCCGCCAAGAAACATGATCTTTCCGCGCATGGCGGCTCCTTCCGTACCTGACGCGCCGTCATCCTCCCGGCGAGTTGCCCCGTCGGAAGGCGACCTGTTCGCGCCTGCGTCCTCTGTCCGCAGCTAACTACCCATCCTGCTCCCCGCTCAAGCATGTCTGGGCCGGGATGGCGATTTACCCTGTATGTCGATGTGTCGTGGCACCTGACCTGCACATGTCGATCATCAGGCGCCCGGGTGGAACCCACTGGACCGCCACGGGGGAAAGTCCTGTACTCTTGTCCCGTCGCACGGCGTCGGCGAGATCCGATTCCGGGCGGTGCACGATCCCCTGTAGCTCAATTGGCAGAGCAGCCGGCTGTTAACCGGCAGGTTATTGGTTCGAGTCCAATCGGGGGAGCTTCTCCACCCAACGCCCGTCGGCCTGATGTCGACGGGCGTTCTCGCGCGCCGCCGCGCCGCGCCGCCGCGCCACCCGTGGCAGCAATATCGGGGATGTTGCTGCCACCAGGCCGTTTGAGGCAGCAACATCCGGGATGTTGCGCGGATCTTCTCACCGCGCAACGAGCACGATCTTGGGCGCGGGGCGCGGGGCGCGGGGCGCGGTGCGGCGGTGCGGGGCGCGGTGCGGCGGTGCGGGGCGCGGTGCGGCGGTGCGGCGGTGCGGGGGAACGGGAGGTTTCGGCCGCTTGGGGGCCTCGTGCCCGGCAGGATGGTCGCTGTCGAGCCTCCGCTGCGTCGAGCGACGCGCCGATCTCCTTGGAGGGTGAGTGCGGATGTCCGGACGAGGCGGCAAGGCCACGCTGATCGCGGTGGCGGTCGTGCTGGCCTGGTTGGTGATTGGCGGTGTGTCCGGCCCGTACGCGGGACGTCTGAGCGAGGTCGCCACCAACGACAACGCGGCCTTCCTGCCCACCGACGCCGAGGCGACCCGCGCCCAGGATCTCGCCGGCGAGTTCGTCGACCGGCAGACCACCCCGGCGCTGGTCGTCTACGAGCGGCGCTCCGGGATCACCGACGCGGACCGGCAACGGGTCAGCGCCGACGCCGCCCGGTTCGCCCAGATCCCCGGCGTGGTCACCCCGCTGCCCCCGCCCATTCCGAGCGAGGACGGCCAGGCGCTCCAGGTCGTCGTACCGGTGGACGACGCCGAGGGTGAGGAGATCGGCGCGGTCGTCGAGCAACTGCGCGACATCACCGGCGGCGACCGGGACGGCCTCACCGTCGACGTCTCCGGCCCGGCCGGCCTGCTCGCCGACCTGATCGAGGTCTTCTCGGCGATCGACGGCCCACTGCTGCTGGTCACCCTGGTCGTGGTGCTGATCATCCTGCTGGTCATCTACCGCAGCCCGGTCCTCTGGATCTTTCCGCTGCTTGCCGCCGGCATGTCGTACGCCCTCGCCTCGGTCTTCGTCTACCTGCTCGCCGACGCGGACGTGCTCAAGCTCAACGGGCAGGCCCAGGGCATCCTCACCGTGCTGGTCTTCGGCGCGGGCACCGACTACGCGCTGCTGCTGATCGCCCGCTACCGGGAGGAGCTGCACCGGCACGACCGGCCGTGGGCCGCCATGCGCGCCGCCTGGAAGGGTGCCGCACCGGCCATCATCGCGTCCGGCGGCACCGTCATCGTCAGTCTGCTCTGCCTGCTGCTGTCCAGCCTCAACTCCAACCGGGCGCTCGGCCCGGTCGCCGCCATCGGCATCGGCGCCACCCTGCTGGTGATGCTCACCTTCCTGCCCGCGCTGCTGGTGCTCGGCGGGCGGTGGGCGTTCTGGCCCCGACGGCCCGAAGCCGACCAGGCCGACCCACGGGCCGAACACGGCATCTGGAGTCGCATCGCCGGCTTCGTCGCCAGGCACGCCCGGCCGATCTGGCTGAGCACCGCCGTGGTGCTGGCAGTGCTGACGCTCGGCCTCACCCAGCTCGGCGCCACCGCCCTCGGCCAGTCCGACCTCTTCACCCAGCGCACCGACTCGGTGGACGGCCAGGAGGTGATCTCCCGGCACTACCCGGCCGGCACCGGCAGCCCGGCCATCATCTTCACCACCGAGCAGACCGCCCGGCAGGTCGCCCAGGTCGCGAAGGACGTGCCCGGCGTCGCCGACGTCCGCCCCCTCACCACCGGGCCGCAGACCGGCCCACCCGAGGCGAACGCCGCCCCGAAGGTCGTCGACGGGCGGGTGCAGTTGGAAGCCACCCTGGCCGATCCACCCGACAGCGACGGCGCCGAACGGACCATCCGCGAGCTGCGGGTCGCCGTACACCAGGTGCCCGGCGCGGACGCGGTGGTCGGTGGCTTCACCGCGATCAACGTGGACACCTCGGATGCCGCGAAGCGCGACCAGAACGTCATCATCCCGGTGGTGCTGGTGGTCATCGCGGTCATCCTGGCCCTGCTGCTGCGCGCGCTGCTCGCCCCGGTGCTGCTGATCGCCACCGTGCTGCTCAGCTTCGCGGCGACCCTCGGCCTCTGCGCGCTGCTGTTCCGCCACGTCTTCGACTTCCCCGGCGTGGACTCGTCGTTCCCGCTGTTCGCGTTCGTCTTCCTGGTCGCGCTCGGCATCGACTACAACATCTTCCTGATGAGCCGGGTCCGCGAGGAGTCGGTGAAGCGCGGCACCCGCGCCGGGGTGCTCTCCGGCCTCGCCGTCACGGGTGGCGTGATCACCTCCGCCGGCATCGTGCTCGCCGCGACGTTCTCCGCCCTCGCCGTCCTGCCGCTCGTGGTGCTCGTCGAGTTGGGTACCGCTGTCGCGATCGGGGTGCTGATCGACACCATCGTCGTCCGCTCGCTGCTGGTGCCCGCGCTCGCGTACGACATCGGGCCGAAGATCTGGTGGCCGGGCCGGTTGTCCCGGGCGAACGGCGGGCGGGAGGCGCGCGACGCTGGTTGAGACGTTCGCGCGCCGCTGTCAGTCCGGCACGCCGGCGCGTTGCCGCACTCCCCGGGGAATCCAGGACGGCGCTCCGCCGTCCAGGTTGCGCTCCTTCTCGACGAACGCCAGGTTGTGGTAAAAGTGCACGCCCCCGATGTCCGGGTCGGTGAAGGCCGGGGTCCGTCCGACGATCTCCTCGTGGTGCAGGCCGTCGACGAGCGTCTTGAGGAACCCGAGGCTCGTCGCCGGGTCGTCGTAGGTCCCGGCCCGACCGCCGAAGGTCGGCCAGTACGACGTCTGCAGGTCCTCCATGACGTACAGGCCACCGTGGCGCAGGACGGGGAAGAGGGACGCGAACGAGGCGAGCAGGTGGGCGCTGACGTGGCTGCCGTCGTCGATGACGATGTCCGGCCGGCCCATCACCTCCACCACCCGGGCCAGGTCGGCGGGGGACGACTGGTCGCCCTGCAGCACTGTGACCCGCTGGTCGGTGAGGTGCGACTTGTCGACGATGTCGAGCCCGTAGACGAGCGCCCGGGGAAAGTAGCGCCGCCAGACCTCCAGTGACGCCCCACCGCGGTGCTGGTCACCGAACCCGCCCACCCCGATCTCCAGGATGGTCAGTGGCTGGTCGCGTAGCGGGCCGAAGTGCTGCTCGTACCGGCGGGGGTAGGTGTGGTGGCCCCACTTGTCGGAGCCGTAGCGGACGCAGAGTTCGGCCAGGCCGATGTCGTACGGCCGGTCGAGGGCGTCCACGAGTCGGCGGACCACGTCGTAGGCGGGCAGTGGGCGGTCGAACGCCGACGGGTCCTCCAGGTGCCCCCAGTGGACCATTCGGCTGGCGCTGGACTGCGCACCGCGCGGCCCGAACAGGCTGCGGACCACCTCGGTGAGGTCCTGGGTCAGCGTCGCGTCGGGCGTCCCGACGGGCTCGGGGAGGTGCGCGATCCCCGTCGACCCGACCTGGAGCCCGTACCGGATCGTCGCGTCGCCGTGCCGCAGTCCCACCTGGACGGCGACGTCTGGGCCCGCCGGCACGTCCGCCCGGTGCAGCAGCTCGCCGACCACGGTGGCGGCGACGGCGTCCGCCCCGAGGTCGTCGATCACCGCCGTGATGCCGTCGGCGCTGCCCCCGGCCGCGGAGATGAGTCTGCCGAGTCCCGCCCGATCCACAGTCGTCTGCATCAGAAGATCATAAATGTCTACAGCAGTGTTTCGGGGGTACGTGGCAGACCCCGCCACCGGTGTAGCGCCACTGTTCCGCGGACCGCTGGACGGGCCCTGACCAGCTACTTTGGCGCATCCGAGCGGGCCGTTGCGGCGGCCTTGCCGCCGCTGGGCCAGCGGACTGCCCAGTTGCGAAAGTTGGAACCCGGGAAATTCCGGGGGTGAACCCCCATCGATCCGCGCTGACCTGGGGTTTCGCCGGCTGCCCGGCCGTCCTGTTCGGTTCGGCCAACCGGTACATCGGACAAAATGCCGCGGCCCGTAGAAACGAATTTAATACGGCCCGACATCGATGCCTTGCCGGGTCCTACCCGGTCGTGATTATCTTCAACCACGCCGCTCGCCGGTACGACAGAAAGACAGTCGCAAAGGCAGGCGGAAGACCGGGTCCGGCACCCTCGCCGGAACATTCAACTGAACGTTGGCTGCGCCTTGGCGTGCCCGTCCGAGAATTGTTGGAGGTGGCGACGGTGGTCACGAAACACGTGATGCCGATCGACTTGGACTCGGTCCCCGAGGTTGACGAAGTGCTGGTGGAGCTGGGTGTCGGCCCGTTCGTACGGGACACTGTCTCTGCTCCAATCGGCCGTAACGACGCCTGGTCAGGAGTCACCGAAAGCGGCCGGGACGTTTTCGTCAAGCGCCTCACCGGACAGGTCGAAGACACCAAGAACAGAATGCGCAGGCTGCTCGACTTCGAAGCCTACGCCGCGAAGGCGAATTTCAAGAATGTGCACTGGCCGCAATTCATCGGCAGCCACCCCGACCATCGGATCGTCGTTTTTGAACGAATCAACGACGCGGTGAACGGTGCCGCGCTGATGGTCGACGAGACCTTCAGCCTGGCCCACGCGCAGCAGGTCGGCCGGGCGATCGGCCACCTGCACGCGACCCCGCCACCGGAGGGCCTGCGCCTCGACGAGTCGCCGCCCGGGTTTCCGCCGGTCACGTTCCTGCAGGGCCTGCCGCTCTCGGTGTTCCTCAAGTCGAGTGCCGGCGAGATCGAGGCCTGGCGGTTGTTGCAGAACGACCCCGAGCTGATCGCCGCGGTGCAGCGCCTGCGCGACGCCGAACGGGACGCTCCCCGCGTTCCCTCGCACTGCGACCTGCGGGTGGACCAGTTCCTGGTCGCCGAGGACGGGTTGTTCCTCACCGACTGGGAGGAGTTCCGACTGGCCGACCCGGCCCGTGACGTCGGCGCGTTCGCCGGGGAGTGGGTCTACCGGTCGGTGCTCGACCTGGTCACCAACCGGGGCGACGAGGCGTTCGTCGACACCGAGTTCACCCACGAGCTGGTCCTGCAACGCGGTGTCGAGAAGATGCGCCGACTGCTGCCGCTGGTGCACGAGTTCTGGCGGGCGTACACCGACGTCCGGCCGGACATCGATGCGGGCCTCGCGGTCCGCGCGACCGCCTTCGCCGGCTGGCACCTGCTGGACCGGCTGGTCGCCGGCGCCCTGTCCTCGTCGCGGCTGTCCGCCATCCAGCGCGCCGCCGCCGGCGTCGGCCGCGCCGCGCTGGTCAACCCCGAGAAGTTCGCCACCACCCTCGGCTTTGGAGGTGCCCGATGACGTTGCAAGCCCAACCACTGGCCGGGGAACTGGCCCCCGCGATCCGGGACGCGGTCCGTCAGATCCGGGTCTCCCCGGACCGGACCACTGCCGTGATCGGTGGTCGCGAGGTCGTCGCCGACTTCCCCCGCGAGCTTCGCCGGTTGCTCGCCGAATCCATCTACAACGTGCTGCACTCGGGCCAGCCGGACGGCAAGGTGCCGACCCGGTTGCGGGAGGACGCACTCGAGGAACGCTTCACCGCGGCTGTGCCGCACCGGCAGATCCAGGTCGGGGCGGTCGTCCGGTCCACCGTGCAGCGCGACGCCGCCGGACGCGGACGGATCCTCGTCGAACGTGAGGGCCTGCGGATCTGGGCGCCGATCGAAGCGATCACCACGACCGGGTACGCCCCGGGCGAGCCGGTGCGGTTGGCCGTGCCGCCGTGGCGGGCCGCGCTGTCACCGGGCTTCTTCCTGGTCGACGGTTCCCGGCAACGGGACACCTCCCGGGGTGTGCTGCGGGTCTACCTCAACGTCCTCGACGTGGATCACGCGGTCGAGGCCTGGCGCGAGGTGCTCACGTTCCTCGAGGAGCACCAGGTGCCGTACCGGGCGAAGGTGCTCTCGGCCCGGGAGCTCTATCCCCGACGCGACGCGATAGTGGTCTACCTGGGCAGCGACTGGCAGCACGTCGCCGCCGACCTGGCGGAGCTGGCCCAGGGTCTGCGCGGCACCGGCCCCGAGACGTCGGTGTTCGTCGAGCGGATCGCCCCCGGCGTCGGCACGGCCTGGGAGCCGGTCGACGGCAGGTCCGGCAGGCAGGGGCTGAGCTTCGGCCAGCACCGCGCCACCGTCCTGGCCGCGGCACTGGTGGAGGCCGCCGACGACCTCCAGCGGGTCGACTCGCTGATCGTCTCGCGCTTCCGGGAGGCCGGCATCGACCCCACCAACCCGGCCCGCAACACCACCGTCTGAAACCGACCGACAACACATCGCCAAGACCTGAGCTCGCTTGCTGGGAGGGTCAACAGGGGCGTTCCCAGTTTGGAGCTCAGTGCTTCCCCGAAGGAGAGAGAAGTGAACACGGACATCACCAAGAGCGACAACATCATGGAGCTCGTGTCCAGCTACGAGACCTACCTCGAGGCGGACGACGACCTGGGTGTCTCCGCCGTCGCGGACGCCCCGGCGACCACCTGGTACTGCGCGAGCGCCGCGGTCAGCTTCCTCACCGCCGCCACCTACGAGGCGACCTGCTGACCAGCTCTTCCCCGATCCCGTCCGCACTTGGGCGGACGTCAGGTAACACCACGCACACAGAGGAGAGGTACATGCAGGAGAAGGCGAACAACATCGAGGAGCTGCTGGCGGGCTACGAGACGTACAGCACCGCCGAGGACATCGACCTCTCGGCCGTCTCGGACGCTCCCGCCACGACTCCCGGCTGCGCCATCGTCAGCGCCGGCGTCAGCTGGATGAGCGGCCAGGTGGTCTCGAAGACCATCGACGACGGCTGCTGAAACGAGTACCAGGTCCGGAGCGGCGGGCCGGAATCCCGCCGGCCCGCCGCTCGGACCCTGACGACCCCTAGCGAGGTGCACCGCGATGACTGAGATCCCGCCCTTCCAGCAACTGTTGACCATGACCGACCTTCTGGTCCCGGCCGCCGTCCGCGCGGCCGCCACGCTCGGCATCGCGGACCACATCGCGGCCGGCGCCACCACCGCTGCCGAGATCGCCCACCGCGCCGGCAGCGCCCCCGACGTGACCGGGACGCTGCTGCGCTACCTGGTCGAGATCAAGATCCTGGAGAGCGGCCCCGACGGGGAGTACGCGCTGACCCCGCTGGGCGACCCGCTGCGCTCCGACCATCCGCAGAGCGTGCGTCAGGTCCTGCGCAACGACGGCATGATCGGCAGCATCACGCTGAGCCTGCTGCGCCTCGACCACACGGTGCGTACCGGCCGGCCGGGCTACGCCGCCGAGTTCGGCCGGGACTACTGGGACGCGGTGAACACCGACCCGGCCTTCGCCGCCGAGTGGCGCGAGCAGGGCGAGGCCGCCGACGAGCTGGACAAGCAGGTGCTCCGCTGGGACGCCGGAAAGATCATTTCCGAGTACGACTGGAGCGGCGTCGACAGTTTCATCGACGTCGGCGGTCACCTGGGCAGCCTGACCATGGCCCTGGCCCGGGCCCACCCGCACCTGCACGGCACCCTGCTCGACCTGCGGAACGTGTCGGCGGAGGCCGGTCGACGCTTCGCGCGCAGCGACGTCGCGGACCGGGTGGCGGCGGTGCAGGGCAGCTTCTTCGACCCGCTGCCGCCCGGCAAGGACGTGTACCTGCTCTCCGCCATCCTCGCGGACTGGTCCGACGACGAGGCGGTCCTGATCCTGAAGCGTTGCCGGGAGGCGGCCGGGGCCACCGGCCGGGTGCTGGTCGCCGACATCGCCATGCCGGTCTCCGGCCCCGGCTCGGAGCTTCAGCTGCGGTCGATGATGCCGGCGCCCACGCGGACGGCCGAGGCGATCGAGCGGCTCGGCGCCGAGGCCGGCCTCCGGGTCTCCTGGCGCGGCCCCGCGACGGCGGTCCGGACCCTGATCGAGTTCACCGCCCACTAGCACAGCTGCCGAACGGAGAATCCCATGCGACACCATCCGCCGGAGGCGCGGCGACAAGCGGACCGGCCGCTGCGCATCCTGCGCGACCTGGCCACCGGGCACCCGGGCACGATGCTGCTGATCGGCCTGCTCGCCCTGGCGTCCACCGCCGGCACCCTGGCGCTGCCCTGGGCGGTCGGTCGGCTCATCGCCACGCTGGGCGACGGCGCCGCCGACCGGTGGACGGTCTGGCTGATCGTCTTCGGGCTCGGCGCGGCACTGGCCAACACGCTCGCCACCTTCCTGCTCTCCCGGCTGGGCCAGCGGATGATCTGCCGGCTGCGGGTCCGCACCATGGGCCACGCGCTGCGTCTGCCGCTCGCCGAGGTACGACGCGAGGGCAGCGGCAACCTGGTCACCCGGATCACCGCTGACACCTCGCGGGTCAAGAAGCTGATCGACGTCGGCCCGATCCAGCTCCCGATCGCCGGGCTCACCGCCATCGGCACGTTGGTGATCATGGGCTTCCTGGACTGGCTCCTGCTGGCCGTGACGGTGGGCGCGTTCGCGGTCGCCGGCGGCCTGATCACCCTGGTGGTCAAGCGACTGCGGCGCAGTTACGTCGCGGTGCAGGAGTCCACCGGCCTGCTGGCCCAGCGGTTCGTCGCGGCCGTCGACGCGGTCAAGGTGATCAAGGCGTACCGGGCTGAGGAGTCGGTGAGCGAGGATCTGGCCACCCACGCCGAGGCCGTCGCCCGCCGCGAGATCGACGCCGCCCGGATGGAGGCCCTGATGACCCCGGTGGTCAACCTGGGCCAGCAGATCGCACTGGTCGCGGTGATCACCGGGGGCGGCGCGCGGTTGGTCGCCGGCACCCTGTCGCTGGCCGACTTCGTGGCGTTCCTGCTCTACCTGCTTCAGCTCACCGGCCCGTTCATGATGATCGCGGCAGGTGTCACGGCACTGAAGATGGGCACCGTCGCCCGGGAACGCTTCACCGGCCTCTTCGAGAAGCCCCAGGAGTCCGGCGGCGAGAACGCGCAGCCGGTCACCGCCCCGGCCGGTCCGGTGCCGGCGGTGCAGTTCGACCACGTCGACTTCAGCTACGGCAGCACGCCGGTGCTGCGGGACGTCTCCTTCGAGGTGCCGGCCCGGGGGCTGACCGCCATCGTCGGCCTTTCCGGAGCGGGGAAGACCACCGCTGTGGAGCTGATCCAGCGCTTCGCCGACGTCACCTCGGGCAGCATCCGGGTGCAGGGCCGGGACACCCGCACCTGGCCACTAGCCGACCTGCGCGCCCAGGTGGCCTACGTGGACCAGGCGGCCAGCTCGGTGCAGGACACCGTGCGCCGCAACCTTACCCTGGGCCGTGGCGACGCGGCGTTCTCCGACGGGGAGCTGTACGCGGTGCTGCACCGCGTCGGCCTGGCCGACGAGATCCGCCGCAAGCCGCAGGGCCTGGACACCGTCCTGGCCGGCGACGTGGACCTCTCCGGCGGTCAGCGTCAGCGGCTCGCCATCGCCCGGGCCATGCTGACCGACGCCCCACTGGTGCTCCTCGACGAACCGTCGTCGCACCTGGACAGCATCAACGAGCAGAAGCTCCGTGACCTGGTCGACGACCTGGCCGCCACCCGCGCCGTACTGGTGGTGGCGCATCGGATCTCCACGATCCAGCACGCCGACCACGTGGTCATCCTCCAGTCGGGCGAGGTCGTCGGTCAGGGACCGCACGACGAGCTTCTGCGCAACTGCTCGAACTACACCGATCTGGTCCGTGGCCAGATGCTGGTCGGAACAGGAGCCCTGGCATGACGCACTACTCGATCATGATGCCGTTCGCGCCGCGCCGCCCCGAGCAACTGCTGCCGTTCGCCGCGCTCACCCAGTGGAGCGAGGCATCCTGCCTCTGGCAGGGGCAGGGCAACGTCGGCGACACCCACATCAGCTTCTCGTACGCCGCGGCCAGCGGTTTCCGGGTCCCGATGGGCACCTCGGTCAACCTCATGCCGTTCCTGCACCCGTACGACGCCGCGCTGCGCGCCCAGACCCTGGCGGTGGCCACCGGGCACCGCGTGGTGGCCGGCTTCGGCCCCGGTGGCGCGTCGTTGCAGCGCGGCACGCTCGGTGCCCCGTACCGCAGCCAGCTCGGCGCGGTCCGCGAGTACGTGACGATCGTCCGGTCCCTGTTGGAGACCGGCAAGGTCAACCACCAGGGCGAGTTCTTCTCCTGCGGCATGGAGCTGGGCACGTTCCCCCGCCCGGCCGTCGAGATCGGGCTGGGCGTGCTGCGGCCCCGGATGGCGGAGCTGGCGGGTGAGGTCGCGGACGTGGCGATCACCTGGCTGACGCCGGCCTCGTACCTGCGGGACACGGTGGTGCCCGCGCTGCGCCGGGGTGCGGAGCGGGCCGGGCGGCCGATGCCGCGCGTGGTCGCGATCGTGCCGATGGCGCTGCGCACGTCCGACCGCGACCCGGTCGACCTCGCCCTGAACAGCAACTCCGGGCACATGCGCCTGCCGCACTACATCGACATGCTGAGCCGCTCCGGCATCGACGTGGACATGGCCGACGACCCGCGGGCCAGCGGTCGGGCCCTCGTCGAGGGTGGCGCCTTCCTCTACGGCGACCAGGAGGAGCTGACGCAGGGCATCAAGGAGTTCAGTGCCGCGGGCGCCGACGAGGTGGCGTTCAACCTGGCCGGGGTCTGCGTGACCTACGGGGCCAAGACCACGCTGCGTGAGCTGGAGACCATCCTCGGGAACGTGGCGCGATGAGTGCCGGGCCACCGCTGGAGTTCCTGGAGACACCGGAGTTGGAGCTGAGGCGGCTGCTGCTGGTGATCACCGGCTCGGCCGCGGCCAGCAACGTGCCGACCTGGCTGAACTGGCTCCGGGAGACGTACCCCCGGCTGGAGGTGGCAGTGGTCGCCACCCCCAGCGCCCTGCGGTTCGTGACCCGGCAGGCGCTGAGCCTGCGGACCGACCACGAGGTGCTCGTCGACACCTGGGAGGACTGCGAGCGGGCCCGGCACGTCGAGCACGTCGAGTGGGCGGACGCCATGCTGGTCTACCCGGCGACGTTCCACTTCGTCGCCCGGCTCGCCCTCGGGCTCGCCGACAGCCCCGCGCTGCTGGCGATGCAGTGCACCTCCGCGCCGGTCGGCCTGTCACCCGCGCTGCCGCCCGGTGGCCTGGACAGCCCGGCGTTCCAGCGGCACTGGGCGACGCTGGCCGAGCGGCGCAACGTGGCCCTGATCCCTCCGCTGCCCGCGCGCAGCCTCACCACCGGCCGCGACGACGGCTGGGTGAGTCCACCACTGCCGGAGGCGCTGCGCAGGCTGGAGGCCCGCCGTCGTGAGCTGGCCGAGGTGGACGTGCCGGTCCTGACCGGGGGAGCGGCCCGATGACCACCGCCACGGTGACCGCGCCGGCCGGCCGGGACTTCGGCACCGGCCTGCTGGTCACCGCGGTACGCCAGGAACCCGCCGGTGGGTACCGGTGGCGGCGCGCCCCCGGGCCGCTGGCGCCCGCGCCGTTCGTGCCGGCCGGCATCGCACCGCGCCGGCTCGGCGCCGCAGGACCGGGCGCGACGTCGGTGCGCTGGGTGGTGGGTGAGCCCGACGGCGACGCCCGCACCTACCGGGTACGGGGCGCGACCTCGGTGGCCGCCGTCCTGTTGGGCGACGGTCCCGAGCCGGCGCTGGCGTCGCTGTTGCACGGGCTCGGCCAGGCGCTGCGCGAGCTGCACGCGCAACCTGTCCCGCCGGGTGTCGCGGCGGGGGGAGCGCCGCGCGGGCTGGTCCGGTTCACCCGCTGGCTCGACGGGCGCTCACCGCACCCGCGTGGCGCGTACGCCGAATCCCTGCTGCGCTCCCGGCTCGGCGCCGCGGCCCTGGGGCGGGTGCGGGAGCACACCGCGCAGATCGCCGCCGACGAGGAGCGCGTCCTGTGCCATGGTGCGCCCGGTCTGGGCTCGCTCATTCCGGCGGAGGGGGAGCCGGCGGGCGCCGACGCGCTCATCGGCGAGGACGTGTGCGCCGCGCCCTGGTACTACGACCTCGGCTGGGTCCTCGGTGAACTCGTCGAGTTGCAGTGGTATCTGGGCGGCGACCGGCCGGCGTGGCAACTGTTGATCAACGCGTTGCTCGACGGTTACGGCCGCGAACTCGACGACCGGTGGCGCGAGACCGTCGCGTTCCGGGTGCTGCTGCACGTGCACGACTACATCAGCTACGTCGGCTGGGAGCCGAAGGTCTTCGACAAATACACCGGGTTCGCCCGGCACCTGCTGTCCTCCTGAGGAAAACCCATGACTGTCCCGGCTGGGTCACGGCCCGCTCATCCGCTGCACCGGCGCACGCTGCCGAACGGCCTGCGCGTGGTGCTCCTGCCCGACTGGCCGACCCCCCGGTGCGCGGTGAGCGTCCACTACGGCACCGGCTTCCGGGCCGAGTCGCCGGGTAGCGAGGGGATCGCCCACCTCGTCGAGCACCTGATGTTCCGGGGCAGCGAGAGCCTGCCGGACGGGCGGTTCTACGACGACCTGCACCCGCTCGGCGGTACGGCCAACGGCACCACGCACGCCGACTACACCGACTACTTCCAGGTGGTGCCGGCCGCGGCGCTGGAACAGGCGCTGTTCCGGGAGGCGGACCGGATGCGCGCGCCGCGGTTCACCGACGACGAGCTGGCCAGCCAGCTCGTCGAGGTGGGCCGCGAGATCGAGAGCATGCGGGACAGCCGGCTGTACGGCAGGCTGCCGTGGCCGGGCCTGCCCGAGGTGATGTTCCGGTCGTTCGCCAACGCCCACGACGGTTACGGCGACGTGGCCAGGCTGCGGACGTTGACGGTGGACGACTGCGCCGCCTTCTTCGACGCGCACTACGTACCCGCGAACGCGGTTCTCACGATCGTGACCCCGCACCCGGCGGCGGCGGTCTGGCCGCTGGTGGAGCGGCACTTCGCGGGGGTGCCCGCCCGGCCGGCGGACCCGCCGCCGTGGATCGCCGAGCCACCGCCGGACTCCGACCGGCAGGTCCGTCAGCGGGTCCCCGACGCGGTGCGGACCGCGCTGGCACTCGGCTACCGACTGCCTGATCCGCTGCGGGAGCTGCCGGACTACGTGGCGTGCATGGTGCTGGGCTGGATGACCACCCGGTGGCGGCCGCCGCGCTCCGGCGTACGCGCCAGCGCCGGCTGCGGCTTCTTCGGGCCGCTGGACGCGCTGGCGCCGGATGCCTTCGTGGTGACCGCCGTGCTGCCGGACGACGTGACGCCGGACGGCTTCGTCGGCGACCTGGCGGCCGAGTGGTCACGCCTCGGCGATCCGGCGCGGGCCGGGGCCGGAGTGCGCCGGGCGGTTGCCGAACTGGCCGGGCAGCACCGCCGGCGGCATGCCCGGCTGGAGGAGCGCTGCCGTGCGCTGGGCCGCTTCGAGCTGCTGTTCGGCCGGGCGGAGCTGGTCGACGACCTCCCCCGCCTGATCGCGGACACCCCGGCTGAGCGGGTGTCCCGGGCCGCTGCGGCGCTGGCCGCCGCGCCGAGCGCGCTGCTCGTCGCCGGCCCGGACGGGGAGGACCGGCCCACCCGACGGCCGGACTCCGCAGCGGCCGGGGCGCCGGGCCGGCGTCCGGGCCGGGCCCGGCGCACCGCCGCGCAGCTCGGTTCCAGCCTGGACGGCCCGCGCCAGCTGCCCGAGCTGGGTGCGGCCGTCCCGCCGACGCTGACCGGGGCGCGGGAGGTCAGCCTCGGCAACGGGCTGCGGGTCATCGCGATTCCCGATCGCCGGGCCGAGCTGGTGGAGCTGCGGTTGCGGCTACCGCTCGGGCCGGACGGCTGGCGTGATCCGCGGCGGGCCGCCGAGCTGCTGCGGGTCCTCGGCGCGCACACCGACGCGGCCCGGCGGGTCGCCGACATCGGCGGCGAGTTGCAGCTGACGCAGGACGGCCAGTGGGCCGACCTGAGCGCGTGGGCGCCGGTCGCGCAGTTGCCGGTGCTGCTGCGGGTGGTGGCCGACGTGCTGGTTCCCGGGCCGCTGCCCGAGTGGCGACCGCTGCCGCCGGCCCGGCCCGCGCCGGTCGCCCCGCAGCAGCGGATGGACGAGGCGCTGCGCCGGCACTGGGCCGGTCGGACCGGGCCGGCACCGGCGGACCCGAGCGCGCTGCACCTGCGGGTGTTCCGTCCGCAGCACGCCACGCTGGTCGTCGTCGGCGCCGCCGACGCCGAGGTGCTCCTCGCGCCGGTCGCCGACGTCCTGGGCGGCTGGCCTGCCGGGCCCGTTGCCCGACCGGCACCTGACGATCCCGGACCGCAGCTGCTGCTCCTGCGGGAGGCGGCCGGCGACACCGTCCATCTCACGCTCTCCGGGCGTGAGCCCGAGATCGGGTCGGCGGAGCCCGCCCGGTATCTGACCACCGCGCTGCTGGGCGGGCACACCGCCGCCCGGCTGGCCGAGCGGTGTCGTCGCCTGGGTCACGCCGATGTCATGTTGGCGCGCCGCGACGTGCTGGCCGGGTATCGGCGGGCGTCCGTGCGGCTGGCAGTGCCGCGGGAGCGGATCGGTGAGGCGGTGGCGGGGGTCCGTGCGGAGGTTGCCGCGCTGATCGCCGAGCCGCCGTCGCAGGAGGAGCTGGCGGCCGTGCGCCGGTACTGCTCGGCGCAGTTGCTGTCGGCCTTCGACTCACCGGCGGGGCTGGCGGACGCGCTGCGGCACACCACGGCCTCGGGGCGTGGCCTGGACTGGGTGGTGCGACGGCCCGAGCTGCTGCGTACGCCACGACCCGTCGACGTGTCCGCCGCCGCCCGGGACCTCTTCGGCGCGCTGAGTCACACCGTCGTGCTGGGTGATCCGCCCGCCGACTTTTCGACGGATCGACTTGCCGCTATGGAAAGTCGAGCCTAGACTTTCCATCATGGAAACAGGAGGAATCATGAACCGGATAGGCCCGCAGGAAGCGCGCCAGGCACTGGTCCAGGTCGCCGGTGGCCGCGAGATCATCGCCGGCCGGGCCGTCGCGCCCTGGTGGTACCACCTGGGTATCGGCCTGTCACTGCTGTGGGCGTTCGCGGCGGTCTCCATCGGCTGGGCGTGGATCCCGTACGGCGTGATCATCGGTCTGCTGGTCGGGCCACTGCTGTTCAATCTCGCGGCCAACCACGTCACCGGCATCTCACTGGACCGCTACCACGCGACCCCCGGCGCCCGCCGGATCAGCGTCCGCGCCGGTGCGGCGCTGCCCGTGCTGATCGTGCTCGGGCTCGCCCTCGAATGGGGTGCCGACCTGCGCGGCAGCATGGCGGTCTGCGGTGTCGTCATGCTCGTCATCACGATCGTCGCCGGCCGTCGCATCGACGCGGCGCTCGTACGTGACCTGGGCCGGCAGGCATGAGGTCCGGCTTCGACGAGGTCATCCACCCGCTCAACCGACTGCAGATCTGCGCCATGCTCAGCCGCGTCGAGTCGCTGTCGTTCTCGACCATCCGCGACGCCCTGGCGGTCAGCGACTCGGTGCTCAGCAAGCAGCTCAAAGTGTTGCAGGAAGCCGGTTACGTGACAGTACGCAAGGAGTCATTCAATTCTCGAATCCACGCTTGGGTGGCGCTCACACCGCTCGGTAGAACTGTCTTCACCGCGCACATGGCCGAGCTTCGCCGAGTCGCCGACAGCGTGGTGACCGACGACCGCCCCCGTCCGTAGCGACCCGATCGTTCGCACCGGCGGCGGCCAACCTGCAAGAGGGGGGAACAACCGTGACGCCAGCCCACTCGCCGCCCGGAGCCCACATCGCCTTCATGTCCGTGCCGCTGCACGGTCACGTGAACCCCATGCTCGGCGTGGTGGCGGAGCTCGTCGGCCGGGGGCACCGCGTCACCTTCGCCACCGCACCCGCCTTCGGTGCGCTGGTCGAGGAGGCGGGCGCCACGCTGGTGCCGTACACCTCGACGTTCCCGACGCCCGGCGCCCCCGGGCGCGGATGGCTCGCCACCGACGACGACGGCCGGCAGGCCGCCACGGTCTTCGCCCGCGAACGCGACGTCGCGCTTCCGCAGGTCGCGGCGGCGTACCAGGGCGACCGCCCGGACCTGATCGTGTACGACACCGTCACCGCCCACGCACCGCTGCTGGCGAGGCACTGGCGGGTGCCGGAGGTGCAGTTCTCACCGACCCACGTCTTCTACTCCGGCAGCGAGGAGCAGATCGGCGCCCCCGTGCGGGTCGCCCCCGACGTCAAGCCGTGCGTGGTGGCGATGCCGCGATCGTTGCAGGTCAACGCCGCGCAGGTGGACGACTCGTACCTCTTCGTCGGCCCGGTGCCGTGGCGTCGACGCACCGACGGTGACTGGACCGCCCCGCCGGGCCGCCCGGTGGCCCTGGTCTCGCTCGGCACCACGTACAACACCCGGCCCGGTGTCTTCGCCGACTGCGCCGCGGCGTTGGCCGGCGACGGCTGGCACGTGGTGATCGCCACCGGCACCACAGTCGATCCGGCCGCGCTGGGCGACCTGCCGGCCGGCGTCGAGGTGCACCGCTGGGTGCCGCAGGTGCGGGTGCTGGAACAGGCCGGCGTCTTCGTGACCGCCGGCGGCACCGGAAGCGTCCTCGAAGGGCTCACCCAGGGCGTGCCGCTGGTGGTGGTCCCGCAGGGCGTCGAGCAGTTCGTGACCGCCGCCCGCGTCGAGGCCCTGGGCGTCGGCCGGGTCGTCCCGCCCCGGGCCTTCGACGCGGAAGCCGTGCGCGACGCGGTGCGGGCCGTCACGACCAGCCCCGACACCCGGGTACGGCTCGACGATCTGCGCGCCGAGATCGCTGCCGCCGGTGGTGCCCGCGCCGCCGCCGACCACATCGAACTGCACCTGCCCCTGGCCGGGGCGAACCCTGTCGAGAAAGGACGCGCGGCATGACGAGCACTCTCACCGCACCGGATCCGGTCCGGACCGCCCCCGCGGAGCCGCCGCCCGTGGTGCGGGTGAGCGGGCTGCGGATGAGCTACGGCACCCAGCAGGTGCTGCGTGGCATCGACTTCACCATCACCCGCGGCCAGATCGTCGCTCTGCTCGGGCCCAACGGCGCCGGCAAGAGCACCACCATCGAGATCCTGGAGGGCTTCCGGCTCCGGTCCGCCGGTGAGGTCAGCGTGCTCGGCGTCGACCCCGCCCGTGGCGACGAGGCGTGGCGGGCCCGGCTCGGCATCGTCCTGCAGTCCTGGCGTGACCACGGCAAGTGGCGGGTCCGGGAGCTGCTGTCGCACTTCGGCTCCTTCTACCGGCCGTACGCGACCGACGGCGTGACGCGGCCGTGGGATGTCGACGAGCTGCTCGCCGCCGTCGGGCTGACCGAGCAGGCCGACAAGCCGATCGCCGCGCTCTCCGGCGGGCAGCGCCGACGACTCGACATCGCCGTCGGCATCGTCGGCCGGCCCGAGGTCCTCTTCCTGGACGAGCCCACCGTCGGCTTCGACCCGCAGGCTCGGCAGGAGTTCCACGAGTTGCTCCGAACCCTGGCCGACGCCCGGATGACGATCCTGCTGACCACCCACGACCTGCACGAGGCCGAGAAGCTGGCCGACCAGGTGCTGATCCTGGCCGGCGGTCGGATCGCCGCCCGGGGGACGGTCGCCGAGCTGGCCCGCGAGTTCGGCGGGGAGGCCGAGGTGACCTGGACCAGCGGCGGCCGGGCGCACAGCGCCCGTACCGCCGATGTCTCCGCATTCGTGCGGCAGCTGATCCAGGATGGCGCCGAGGTCGACGACCTGCAGGTGCACCGGGCCGGTCTGGAGGAGATCTACCTGTCCATGGTGGCGGGCGAGGAGGCGAAACGATGAACGTGACGGGCAACGCCGTACGGCAGGGCCTGAGTCGTGGCGGCACCGAGCTGCGCCAGGTGCTCAGCAACGGCCAGGACCTCGGCAGCAACCTGGTGTGGCTGATCGGCCTGCTGGCACCGATCTACTTCCTGCGCGACAACATGCTCGCCGGCACCGACGTGTCGGTGGCCGCCTTCGTCCTGCCCAGCCTGCTCAGCATGTGCATCGGCTTCAACGGCCTGCTCAACCTGGCGCAGCAACTCGTCGTCGAACGCGAGGACGGGACGCTGCTGCGACTCAAGGCGCTGCCGCACGGGATGGTGTCGTACCTGATCGGCAAGGTGCTGCTGGTCGCCGGCATGGTCCTGGTCGCCTGGGTCGCGGTGCTCGGCACCGGCGCGCTGCTCGTCGACGGTCTGCACCTCGGCGAGGCCGGGCGGTGGCTCACCCTGCTCTGGCTGTTGCCGCTGGGCCTGCTGGCGATGCTGCCCCTCGGGGCGGTCTTCGGCTCGCTGATCGAGAGCCCGCGCAGCATCGGTCTGATCATGCTGCCGGTCTTCGCCCTCGCCACCATCTCCGGCATCTTCCACCCGATCGCCGGGTTCCCCACCTGGTTGCAGGTCGTCGCGCAGGTGTTCCCGCTGTACTGGCTGGGGTTGGCGGCCCGGTCCGCGCTGCTGCCGGAGAGCGCCCTCGCCGCCGAGATCGGCGAGTCGTGGCGGCACTGGGAGACGGTGGCGGTGCTCGGCGGTTGGGCGGTGCTGGGCATGCTGGCCGCGCCGGTGGTGCTGCGCCTGATGGCCCGCCGCGAGTCCGGCTCCACGATGGCCGCCCGCCGTGACCGTGCCCTGAGCCGCCGCGCCGCCTGACCCTGATCCACCCGTTAGCTGTTCGATGTTCATCCGATCCCACCGAGGAGAGTGCTCATGTCCCGACTGGCCGAAGACCTTGTCCTGCTGCTGCTCGACGACGAGAGCGGGCGCAGCACCGTCGACCTCGGCCGCCGGTACCGGGCGGTCGGCAGTGCCGTGCTGCTCGACCTGGTGCGGGCCGGTCGCATCTCGATCCCCGCGTCGGGCGACGCCCGGGAGGCCCGGGTGGTGGTCTCCGACGGCACCCCGACCGGCGACGCCGCCCTGGACACCGCGCTGGCGAAGCTGGGGGAGAAGCCGACGAAGGTCGGCTGGGCCGCCGAGAACCTCGGGCACGACTGCTGGAAGCCGCTGCTGGAACTGCTCACCGCCGACGGCGCGATCCGGGTCGAGGAGAATCGCGTGCTCGGCCTGGTGAAGACCCGCAGCTTCCCGAGCGCTGACGGTTCGCGGGAGCGGGAGATCCGGGCCGGGATCGACGCGGCCCTCAACGGCGCGCGGCCCGACGAGGAGACCGCCGTGCTGATCACGATCCTGCACGGCATCGGCGCGGTCCCCGGTGCCCGGGACGAGGCGACCCGGCAGCGGGCCGCCGAGATCGCCCGGACCGCCTGGGCGTCCGGCCCGCTGCGGGACGCCTTCCACGGGCTGGACACGGCACAGCTCCTGATCCTGTTCGCCGCGAGCTGACCGCCGTGTCGCCCGCCGCCGACCTGGTCCTCGTCGTCGACCACCAGTTGCCGACACCGGACCGCGACTCCGGTTCGTTGCGCCTGCAACGCGTCATCGACGAGCTGCTCGCCCTCGGGCGTCAGGTGGTGTTCCTTCCGCAGAACGGGACGGCCGAGCGGCAGTACGCGGACCGGTTGCGGGCGGCCGGCGTCGGTGTCATCACCGACCGGAGGCAGCAGATCCGGTTCCTCGCCGACCAGGGGCACCGGATCGGCCTGGCGCTGCTCTGCCGCCCCGAGCCGGCGGTGCGGATGCTGGCGCGGGTGCGCGACGCCGCGCCGGGCTGCCTCGTCGCGTACGACACGGTCGATGTGCACTTTCGTCGACTCGACCGGCAGGCGGAGCTGGCCGCCGCGCAGGGCAGCCCGGACCGGTACGCGCTGCGGGCCCGAGCCGACAGCATGCGGGCGGTGGAGTTGCTGCTGACCCGTGAATGCGACGTGACGCTGGTGGTCTCCGACGAGGAGCGTCACCTGCTGCGGGAGTTGGTGCCCGACGCGTGGGTCGAGGTGCTGTCGAACATCCACCGACCGGCGCGGACCACTGCGCAGCGGGCGTCGACGCCGAGGGTGCTCTTCGTCGGCAACTATCTGCACGAGCCGAACGTCGACGCGGCCCGCTGGCTGTGTACCGAGATCATGCCGCTGGTCTGGGCCGAGATGCCGGAGGTGACGGTGGATCTGGTCGGTGACGCGGCGCCGCCGGCGGTCAGGGCCATGGCCGGTGACCGGGTCACCGTGCACGGCTGGGTGCCCGATCTGGCACCGATGTACCGGCAGGCCCGGGTGGCGGTCGCGCCGCTGCGCTACGGCGCCGGCGTGAAGGGCAAGGTGGGCGAGGCGATCGAGCACGGCGTACCGGTGGTCGGCACACCGATCGCCTTCGAGGGCATGGGCCTGGTGGCTGGCGTCGACGTCCTGGGCGGGGAGACCGCCGCGGAACTGGCCGGCGAGTTGGTCCGGTTGCTCCGGGACGACGAGCTGGCCGGACGCCTCGTCGCGACGGCCGGAGCGGGGCTGTCGGCCCGGTTCGACGCCCGGGTGGCCCGGGGGGTCCTGGACCGGTTGCTGAACCGCCCACCTGCCGGTGCCGCACCACGCCAGGCGTCGGCGCCCGGTGTCGATTCGAAATCTTCAATAGCGACTTGTCGGACTGCGTCGGTTTCGGTGGGATAGAGGGGAGCAGGCGCGACCCGCCCGGAGGTGTCCAGTCGGACACCGTCGGGCGGGTAGCCGGGGCCAGTCATATGCCGGGAGTCATCACCTCCGGGCCGTGACGGGTCCCGGCCCCCGCGAGCACCTTCCCCCGGGGTCGCTCGCGGGGGCGTTCACCGCCCCCGCTCCCGTACCCCGGTATGGTCCCGGCAGAATTCAGCGCGGGCCATTCGGCGGAGGCGATACGTCGGCGTGCTCGGCGTATTCTGCTCCCTGGTCCAGCGTCGGACCGCGTCGTATTGGATTACGGAAAGGCACACGAGGTAGTCGCATGGCCACGCAGATTGCTCAGCCCGACTTCGGGCGACGGCTGCGACGCCTCCGCACCGAACGCGGAATGTCCCAACGGGACCTTGCCGTGGGTGCGGTCAACCAGTCCTACATCTCGCTGCTCGAGTCCGGCACCCGGGTGCCGACCCTGGAGGTCGTCGCCCACCTGGTCGGTGTCCTCGGCGTACCGATGGCGGCCCTGGTCGACGACGCCGCCCTGGACCCGGCGCCCGCGCCGACGTCGGGGCCGCGACCGTCCGACGACGGTGCGCGACCGCCCCTGGAGGCCGCCCGGCTCGCCCAGGAACTGGTCACCAGCAGCGCCATCGAGCAGGGCGATCTGGTCCGCGCCGAGCAGGGGCTGACCAGCGCCTACCGTGCCGCCCGGGAAGCCGGTGAGGCGGCGTCGATGCTGAGCCACGGCCTGGCCCTGGAACGAATCCTGGAGCAGCGCAACGACCGGGTCGCCCGACACGCGCTGCTCGAGGCACTCGTCGAGGTCGCCGAGAAGACCGGCGTCCCGGAGGCGCTGGTGCGCGCCCGCATCGCGCTGATCGGGGCGGCCCGTGACGTGGGCCGCCTCGACGAGGCCTTCACCCACATCGAGCTCGCCGAGCAGGAGATCACCAGCACCGCGTTCGTCCGTGGCAGCGAGCACATTCGCCTGTACGCGGTGCACATCTCGGTGCTGAGTGACGCCGGCGGCGGGGCCGAGGTGATCCGGATCGTCGAGCGGATGATGGCGATGGCGCTGGAGCTGGACAGCCCCGCCATCACCGGCCGCGCGCACTGGGTGGCGAGCATCGCGATGGCCCGGATGGGCGAGGTCGAGCGGTCGCTGGAGCACCTGCGCTCGGCACGGGAGATGCTGGCCAACCCCACCACCTCGCTGCGGGACTGGGCGCGGTTCGCCGCCGCGGCGGTGTCCGCGCTGATGGACGCCGAAGCCGACCTGTCGGAGATCACCGCGCACATGGTCGCCGCCCGCGCCGCCATGTCCGCCGCCGATCTCGCCTCCTCACCGTCCGCCGCCGCCAGCCTGGAGGTCCGGTACGCGGTCGCCGTCGGCGAACCGGAGCGGGCGCTGGAGATCGCCAGCACGGTCGACGAGGCCGACCTGTCGGCCATCGAGCGGGTGCGTTTCGTCCTGGCGGTCGGCCGTGCCCAGCGCCGGTGCGGGCGATCCGAGGAGGCCGCCGGCTCGTTGCGCCGGGCGGCTCAGCTCGCCGAGGCGGCTTCGGCGTACCGGCGGGCGGTCCAGATCTGGCGTGAGGTGGATGACGCCCCGGCGTCCTGAGCCGGGTCCGCGCGGAAGCGGTGGGCACATGAAGAAGCCCCCCAGCACCGTCAGGTGATGGAGGGCGCGAAGCCGGCCGCGGCTCCCTCGCTGCCGCGACCGGCCGATCGGGCGTCGTCGTTCACCAGGGCCAGTCGGCCGACGCCGGGGCCGCGAGCTCCGGCGCTTCGGCGACCGCGACGACGCCGGTCTGAGACGTGTCGGTGGCGGTCTCGTCGGTGGCCTCCGAGCCGGCGAACGCGATCGCGGCGAACGCGATCGCCGGCATCACCAGGCGGCGAACGAGGCGGGTGTCGTCAGTGGCGGCGGCTGCGGTGTGCTTCGTCATGCCTCTATGTCTAGTGGCTCGCGTCGCGCCGGTGGAGTCTGGTTCGAATTTTTTGGAGCCAGGCTGATCGGGGGTGGCGTAGGGCTGCCGGCTGCCCTTAAAATCGCGCGCCGCCCCGCCGGCGGCCGGCGGCTCTTTCAAGAGTTCGATATGGCGTTGCCCGCCCCGTCACCCGATGGCTGAGATTGCTTCGGCGAGAGCACGGCAATGTGATCGGTAACCTGCCGCATCATTTCCGCCGCGCCGCTTCCCGAACCATCGATCGGTATTCGGAGGCAATTCATGTCCCTGTCAGGAAAAGTCCGCCGGGTGGTCACCGCGACCGTCCTGATGACTGCCGCCGCGGTCTCCGTCGCCGCGCCCGCGCTCGCCCGCCCGGCCGCCACCACGTCCGTGCTGCCGCTGGCGTGGCAGGTGACCTATGACGGTGCCACGGCGAGCGGCACCCAGACCGTCCAGCAGGACCCGCTGGGCATCGGCCAGAAGCGTACGGTCAAGGGCATCATCACGACCGGCACCGCCACCGGCTGCTTCCACGTGCAGATCCAGCACGGCGGCACCACCTGGGAGTCGCCGGTGACGTGCGCCGGCGAGAGCCCGCAGTCGTTCGTCACGACCTTCCAGACCTTCCTGGTCGGTCGGCCCTCCGCCACCGCCCGGCTGTGCGCGGGCACCGCCTGCGGCGCTTCGACGACGCTCTGGTGACCAGTGCCGGGCGGGCCGCGGCCCCCTGGTCGAGGTCGGGTGCGGGCGGCACCGACAAGCGGTAATCACGAGGACCTCCGGTCGAGGTGGGACTGCCACCTGCGACGGAGGTCCTCGTCGTCGTGCGGGACGACCGACCGCCGACGGTGGCCCTCATTCCGATCCAGTCATCGAGTATGACTGAATCTTCTGTAGCGCATGACTCTGATGGAGTCACCACAAGTTGGCTGTGTACTTCCTGAAAGGTGCTCTGACCGGGCACGATGTCGCTGGGACTTCCGCCGGACGGTATTGACCGGCATGACGAAAGTCATTACTCTGATGACTGCCTGGTGATGACAAGCCAGGCGGAGCCGGTCGATATTCGGGGGTATCAGGTGAACGAGCGCGAACTACAGGCCTTCGTCGCGGTAGCCGAGCACGGACGGATGGACATGGCGGCCCGGGCGCTGGGCTACTCGCAGCCCGCAGTGAGTTACCAGATCAAGTGCCTGGAGATGACCCTCGGCACGAAGCTGTTCGTCCGTACTTCCGCCGGCGTCACGCTGACCCGCTCCGGCGCGTTGATGCTGCCGTCCGTCCAGGCCGTCCTCACACTCATGCGCGGCATCAAGGCCACGACCGCCGATCTGGCGCTCGCCGGTTGACGTTCCTCCCGAACCCCGGGGCCTCGGAACTGCCGAGAACCCGGGGTTCGTTCGCGTCCACGTACTCCTCGCCACCCGCGGCAACCACCGAGGTCGCGCGGCTGATCGGCTTAGGATGAGGGCATGGGCGCTGAGGTCGACGTCGTCATCATCGGCGGCGGCCTGGCCGGCCTCGCCGCCGCCCGCCGACTGCACCGCGCCGGCGTGCCCTGGCGGCTGGTGGAGGCCAGCGACCGACTCGGTGGCCGAGTCGCCACCGACGTGATCGACGGTCACCTCATCGACCGGGGTTTCCAGGTGCTCAACACCGCCTACCCTCGGCTCGGCACGCTGCTCGACACCGACCAGCTCAACCTCGGCTACTTCACCTCCGGTGTGCTGGTCCGCAAGGGCGACAACCTGCTGCGGCTGGTCAACCCGGTGCGCGAACCGACCGGCGGGCCCGGCACCGCGCTCGCCGGGGTCGGCTCCCTGCTCGACCGGCTGCGCTTCGCCGCGCTCGCCACCGGCTGCGCCACCCTGCCCACGTCCCGGCTGCTCGCCGCGCCCGAGACCAGCACCGAGACGGCGTTACGCCGCGCCGGCCTCTCCGACGCCATCATCGAGGAACTGCTGCGACCGTTCCTCTCCGGTGTCTTCATCGACCGGGAGCTGTCCACCTCCAGCCGCGTACTGGCAATGGTGCTGCGCTCCTTCGCCCGCGGCCGGATCGGCCTGCCCGCCGAAGGGATGGCCGCGTTGCCCCTGGCCATCGCCGCGCCACTACCCGCCGACCTGCTCGACCTGGACAC
The DNA here is from genome assembly GCF_029809455.1 of Micromonospora sp. DH14. NCBI lineage: Bacteria > Bacillati > Actinomycetota > Actinomycetes > Micromonosporales > Micromonosporaceae > Micromonospora > Micromonospora sp. DH14. The sequence continues at coordinate 70,918 of NZ_JARVKT010000021.1, forward strand.
CCCCGTCGCGGAGGTCACCCCGGGCCGGGTTCGCACCCAGGCCGGCGACATCCGCTGCCGGGCCGTCGTGGTCGCCGTCGACCCACCCGCCGCGTCCGCGCTGCTGCCAACCCTGGCGAGGGTACGCATGCACAGCTACACCACCTACTACCACAGCGCGCCGGAGCCGCCCCTCACCGAGCCGATCCTGCTCGTCGACGGCGACCGGCGCGAACTCGTCGCCAACACCGTGGTGCTCAGCAACGCCGCCCCCACATACGCGCCCGCCGGACGGCACCTGATCGCCACCTCGGTGGTCGGCCCGACGGCCCCACCCGAGCCGACCATCCGGGCCGAGCTGACCAGACTGTACGGCCGCTCCACCGCCGACTGGACACACCTCACCACCGTCGCCATCCCCGAGGCGCTACCCGCGGCACCACCACCGCAGGGCCAACTGCGCAAGCCGGTGGCGTTGAGGGAGGGCCTGTTCGTGGCCGGTGACCACCGGGACAGCCCATCGATCCAGGGCGCTCTCACCAGCGGCTGGCGCGCCGCCGGCGCGGTGCTGGACGAGCTGCGTGCCGGCTGACAGGCGTACCTGAGCACGCTGTTATATTCCTGTTGCCCATCGTGCTGGCGCAGGCGTGGGCGCCGGCCGGCGCGGTGCTGGCTGCTGACCGCCGAGCGGGATAAGATCCGGCGCGGTGTTCGGGGCGGTAGCTCAGCCGGTTAGAGCAGGGGACTCATAATCCCTCGGTCGCGGGTTCGAGTCCCGCCCGCCCCACCAGCCGTCCCCCCCAGTCTTCGGCGTGCCAAACACCGCTCGACCTTGACCTCGGTCACGGACTCCACCACCAGCAGCCGGCGCTTCACCAGGTCCACCCGCCGCACCCGAAGCGCGGCCAACTCGCCCCAGCGCAGACCGGCCGCGACGTCGCGAGTCGGCCGGCTATCCCGAACAGCCAGAGGTATGGCTGTACTGCGACGCCGAGACGACGCACTCCTACATCAGGCGGCGGGGCGCAGAAGGGTCTACAACTGCCCGACGAGGAGATCAGTTTCCTGCCCGCAGCGGTCTTGCCTGCATCACCTTCCGCGTGAAGACTCAGTCACCATCTCATGCGGTTGGAGCGGAGGACGCATGTCTGCCGAGCAGCTCACCAAGCCGAAGAGAAAAATTCTCGTCGCAGTCGCGGTCGCTATGGTCCTCCTGGTCAGCGCCTACGCCACGGTGAGCGCGATGCATCGTGCGCAGGAGTTTGAGACTTCGGTGGCCTCCTACAGGGCAAGCAGTGACCCCAAGGTCCTCGATGCACGCGTCGAGATGCATCCCGACTTTGAGATCGTGCGCACGAACGCTGACGATCAGGGTGATCATGTGACCTTGCACGTGGTCGCGCGGCAGCCGACCTTGTGGTGGTCGGGCGACGATCACGCGGAGGTGAGATGGGTGCGGGTGAGGCTTGACAAGCCAATCGGTGACCGGCAGGTGCTGGATGCTGTCAGTGGCAGCCCTGTGCCACGAGACTGACTGACCACTCGATTACGGTCCGGGTCCGAGGCCGGGCAGTCCGCATCCAGTCCGCAAGATCCCTCGGTCGCGGGTTCGAGTCCGCCCGCCCCGCCCCGCCCGGCCAGCCATGCTGCCGGCGAGCCGGACAACGACCGTTAGTACCGATCTTCAGGTCTCGCCAGGAGCGTGCCCGGGGTATTCCCGGTGGCCCTGAGAACGATCTGCTGGGCTGCTTGGGCGGGCGTGAGGTGCGTGGTGTCAACGACCTCGGCTTCGGCATGCAGCCAGGTGCGGGCCGCCTCGGCGTAGGGCTCAAGGTATTTGAGGCGGAACGGGGAGGGAACGGGGTGTTCCCCCTCGATACGCCTGCGGAGGGTGTCCTGGTCAGCGTGGAGGACGAAGTGCCTCACCGGTATGGCGTGCTGGGCGAGGCCTCCGCTGATTTCGCGCCAGTACTGCTCGACCAGGACGGTCATGGGCATCACCAGAGTGCCGCCGGTGTAGTCGAGCACGCGGTGGGCGGTCTCGAAGACGAGTTGCCGCCACGGCGGCCAGTGCTGGAAGTTGTCCGTCTCGGGCAGCCCCGGCGTGATGTCCATGAGTGTCTCGCCGACCTTCTCGGCGTCGAACACCCGTGAATTCGGGATCAGTTGTTGCACGAGCGCGCTGGTCGTCGTCTTGCCCGCGCCGTGGGTGCCGTTGATCCATACGATCACGGGGCACACTAACGCGGGCGAGCAACCGGGCGGCGTTATGGACGGGTCGCGGGTTCGAGTCCCGCCCGCCCCGACGGTCGTTCCCCCTGTTCAGCCATGCCGCCGACGGCCTGGACCGATCGCGTCGGGGTTCCGAGTTCGGACAGAAAGGCGCGAACGGCGGCGAACTGTGCCTGAGCGTCGTGATGCACCACGTGACCGGCGGGCAGTTCGGCAAGACGGGCCTGGTCGGCGCGACGGGCGATCATCTCGCGAGCGTGGTCCGCCGCCAGTTCATCGCTGCGCGTTCCACGAATCAGGAGCGTAGGGCAGCTCACCGAAACCCAGTCCTTCCAGTGGTCACCGCTGAGGGCCTGCTGGGACGCGACCGTGTCGCCGATGTCGAATGAGAAGCCCCATCCGTCCTTGAACTGGCGGAAGGAACACTCCAGGTAGGGTGCCGCCGCGCCCAGTGCCGAGGTCAGCGCATCACGCGATGGCGCGTGGCGGGGGAGGCTGGTCGTGAACGACCAATCAACGTCCACGACCGCGCCGATGTCCTCGACGATCAGCGCGGTGACCCGGTCCGCGTACCGCCCGGCGTACTGGTAGGCGTTCACTCCGCCACATAGTCGTCACGCGTATAGCTCTCGGCACGGTCCGACGCTCCATGCCCGCGCTGATCGAGCGCGATCACCCGCCACTCCGGTGCCAACGCCTCAGCCAGCGGCGCGAATGCCGACGCCTCGTTGTAGTGCCCGTGAAGAACCAGGAGGGGAGCACCCGGGCCACCGAAGTCCAGATAGGAAAGAGTCCGACTCCCAACGGTGAAGAACCTACGCATGGCCGGGGATGTTAGACCCGTGATTCCCCGCGCGTCGGGAGCGGTGTGGGGTCCGAGCCCTGCCCGCCCCAGTGTCAGCGTGTCCGGCTGACAGAGGAGACCCTCGGCAGCAGGAGAAGCACGACCAGCCCGTACGCACTCCACTCACGGCGCGCGTCCAGGGCGAGCAACACCAGTGCCACCACGTGTCCGCAGACGACAAGCGGGGGCGGAGGTGCGCCAGCAATCGTGCGACCATACGTGATGTGACCCACTGTGACAGGGTTTCGCATCCAGTTCGCGGCCCGTCGACGGACCGGTGGGGGAGCGATGTGAGACGAGAACCGGCAGACCTGACCCACGGCACCCGCGACGACCTGCTCCACCGCCTGGCTGAGGCGGTCGGGTCCGTGACCGTCACCCACCCGACGCGGGTCGCCGTCGACGGACCACCCGCCGCCGGCAAGACCACCCTCGCCGACGAACTGGCCGTCGTCCTGCGCGACCAGGGCCGCGACGTCATCCGCGCCACGATCGACGACTTCCTCTTTCCCCGGGCGCGGCGTTATCCGCGCGGCGAGTACTCGGCCGAAGGCTGCTACCACGACACCCACGACAACGACGCGCTGAAACGGGTCCTGCTCGACCCGCTCGGGCCGGGCGGAGATCGGCGCTTCCAACACGCGGTCTACGACCGCGCCGCGGACGCTGTGCTGTCCCCGCCGGTCACGACCGCCCCACCCGACGCCGTGCTCCTCTTCGACGGCGTCTTCCTCCTGCGCCCGGAGTTGGTCGACCGGTGGGACCTGCGCATCGTCGTGACGATGGCACTGGAGAAGACAGTGGATCGTGCCGTGTTCCGGGAGCGGCTGGTGTCACCCCGGGCCGACGTCGAACGACGGTGGCGCGAGCGTTACATCCCGTCGCAACAGCTCTACCTCGCCACGGCCAACCCTTTGCGGCACGCCGACATCGTCGTGCACAACGACGAGCCGCAGCGACCGGTCTGGGAAACCGCCCGCCGAGAAGATCCGTTCACCGAAACCCCGGGCGGCCGGTGAGAGAGCCGCGGCTACGGATGGTCCGGGGCAGGGTGCTCCACGTAGTCGCCAAACGGTTCGACGGATCCATCCCACCCGTTCCAACCCCGCTGGGTCACCCGCCCGTCCGCGTAGGTGTACGACCAGCGGGCCCCGTCCTCACCCTCGATCTCCACGGTGCCCTCGCGCACGAACGGCGCAATCGCGACGTAGAAGGCGGTCGCCCGGTCCGACCACTTGGGATCGCCCTCGTCGTCGTGCCCGAACTCGATCCAGTCCGCGTCGCGGACGATGGAGGCGCGGGCCGCCTCCGCGAGGTCGACCAGCGTGCCATCCGACGGAAACCCGTCCGGCCCGTACCAGTCACCTCGTTCAGCCAGCGCGGCCTGGACGGCGATGGCCGCAGCGGTGTCCTCCGACTCCGGAAGGTGCAGACGGCCTGACGGTGCCACGGTGTATCCCACGGCGGCACCCTACAACGGTCGATGTGCACCACGCCGCAGGCGTTCGCTGCCGCCGATGCGGCTGACGCCTGCCACCGTCACCACTCCCTGACCCATTCACGCGGTGGCGCACCGCCTCACTGCAGCACGCGGTAGGTCACGTGCAGCACCGAACTCGCCGCCCGCGCCGTCAGCTGTTCGAGGTTCAGGGGCGGCACACCCTCGAACAGCCGCACGCCGGCACCGAGGGTGAGCGGCACGATGTGCAGCCGAAGCTCGTCGACCAGACCGGCGGCGAGGTACTGGTTGATGGTGGTCGAGCCGCCGTGGATCAGGACGTCGCCGTCGCCGGCCGCGGTGCGCGCCTGCGCGAGCGCCGACTCGATCCCGTCCGTGACGAAGTGGAAGGTGGTGCCGCCCTCCATCGGCTGCGGCTCACGCGCGTGATGGGTGAGCACGAACACCGGCTTGTGGAACGGCGGATCGTCACCCCACCAGCCGTTCCACTGCCGGTCCCACGCGCCGCGCACCGGGCCGAACATGTTTCGCCCCATGATGACCGCCGAGGCGGCTCTGGTCTGGTCGAGTTCGGCCCGGTTCTCGTCGGCGGCGTCGAACATCCAGGAGTGCAGCCCCGCGCCCCAGCCGTCACCGCCGTCGTCGCCGAACGGGCGTTCCTCGGTCTGGTTGTGCCCGGCCGAGTACCCGTCGGCGGAGATGGTCTGGTCGACGATCACCTTGCCGCTACGTGTGGTCACTGCGCTCTCCATCGACGAGTCAGGGGGCGGGAGGTCAGCCTACGACCGACCCCCGGCTCCGGCCGCGCGTGCTGCCCGGCTCGACAGCGGATCGTGTCCAGTGCGCGACGAACAGACCGAGCTCGCTGGGCTCAGGAATAGCCTGACCTGGTGATCTCAATGGCTGGCACCGGCGTGCGTGTCAGGTTGCTCGGGCCGGTGGAGGTGGTCGTCGCCGGCAGTCCGCAGGCGGTGAACGGCCTGCGCCGCAAGGCGGTGCTGGCGACGTTGGCGCTGCACGTGGGCCGGGTGGTCAGTGTCGACCGGCTCCTCGATGTGGTCTGGGGCGACCACCTGCCGGCCACCGCGGCGAACACGTTGCAGCGCCACGTCTCCTACCTGCGCGGGGTGCTCGGCGAGCCGGGATCGATCGTGGCGCGCCAGCCCGGTTACCTGCTCGACACCGGGCCGGACTCCACTGACGTGCAGGTCGCCGAACGTCTCATCGAGCTGGCCCGGCGGTCGACGGACGGCCACGAGCAGGTGAAGCACCTGACGGCGGCGGTGGCGTTGTGGCGGGGTCCACCGTTGGCCGACGTGGCCGGGTCGGCGTGGCTTGAGGAGCAGGCGGAACACCTGGCACGGCTGCGGTTGGAGGCCGAACGGTCGCTCGTCGAGGCCCGGTTGTCCGTCGGTGAGCACGCGGGGCTCCTGCCCGGGTTGGAACGGCTGGTCCGACAGCACCCCTTCGACGAGCACCTGCACGCCCAGCTGATGCTCGCCCTGTACCGCGACGGCCGACAGGGCGAAGCGGTCGCCGCGTACCGACGGCTGCGCGACAACCTGCGGGAGAACCTCGGCATCGACCCGGGTCCGCGACTGCGGGACCTGGAGTGCGCCATCCTGCGCCAGGACACCGCCATCGCCGCGCCCGCCCCGGCCGCGGCACCGGTGGCGGCGCAGCTGCCTCCTCCCGTACCCACTTTCACCGGGCGCGCCGCGGAGCTGGCCGCCCTCGACGCGCTCGTCGAGCGGGGCGGCGCCGTCGTGGTCTCCGGGACCGCCGGCGTCGGCAAGACCGCGCTCGCCGTGCACTGGGCGCACCGCGCGGCCGCACAGTTCCCCGACGGGCAGCTCTACGTCAATCTGCGGGGCTTCGACCCGGCGGCCACACCGACCGACCCGGCGCGGGCGTTGCACGGCTTCCTGGAGGCGCTCGGTGTTCCGGTGGCCCGGATGCCCGGCGACCCGGACGCGATGGTGAGTTTGTACCGCACCACGCTGGCGGGCAGGCGCCTGTTGGTGGTGCTGGACAACGCGCGCGACGCGGAACAGGTCCGGCCGCTGCTGCCCGGCTCACCGCACTGCCTCGCGATCGTCACCAGCCGCGACCAGCTCATCCCGTTGGTCGTCACCGAGAGCGCCCAGCCGGTGCCCCTCGACCTGCTGAGCCCTGGCGAGGCCCGCGACATGCTGGTCCGCCGGCTCGGCGAGCGTCAGGTGGCCGCCGAACCCGCGGCGGCCGACGACATCGCCGACCGCTGCGCGCGGCTACCCATCGCCCTGGCCATCGTGGCGGCCAGAGCTGCCACCAACCGGCAGTTCTCGTTGGCGGCCGTCGCCGGTGAGCTGGGCGACCTGAACGCCTTCCACGCGGGTGACGAGGCCACCGACGTCCGGGCGGTCTTCTCCTGGTCGTGCCGGACGCTCAGTCCGCCCGCGGCCCGACTGTTCCGGCTGCTGAGCCTGCATCCCGGCCCGGACGTGTCCGCCCCGGCCGTGGCAAGCCTGGCCGGCGCTGACGGGCCGGCGATCGGTCCGCTGCTCACCGAGCTGACCCGGGCGAACCTCTTCACCGAGCACTCGTACGGGCGCTACGCGTTCCACGACCTGCTGCGCGCGTACGCGGCCAGCCTCGCCGACGAGGCGGAGCCGCCGGCCGAGCGGCGGGCCGCCGTGCACCGGCTGCTCGACCACTGCCTGCACACCGCGCACGCCGCCGACCTCGCACTGCACCCGCACTTCAGCGCGATCAGCCTCCCGCCGCCCCGCGCGGGCGTGCTGCCGGAACGACCCCGGAACCGGTCGGCCGCCGCGGCGTGGTTCAGCACCGAGGTTCCCGTCCTGCTCGCCGCGGTGCCGCTCGCGGCGCGGTCCGGGTTCGAGGGGCACGCCTGGCGACTCGCCTGGACCATGGCCGGCTTCCTGCACCGGCAGGGGCACTGGCAGGACTGGCTGGGCACGCAACGGATCGCGCTGGCCGCCGCGTCCCGCATCGGGGATCAGGCCGGGCAGGGCCACGCGCACCGCAGCCTTGGTCTCGCCTGCTCCCGGCTCCGACGGTACGACGAGGCCGACGACCACCTGCGGCGGGCGCTCGACCTGTTCACCGACGTCGGCGACGACGCCGGACGAGCGCACACCTGCCTGAACCTGGGTCAGCTGGCGGAGCGGCAGGGCCAGCACCAGCAGGCGCTCAACCACTCCCGGCGGGCGCTGGCCCTGTTCCGGTCGGCGGGGAACCGGGCCGGTCAGGGCTACACCCTCAACGCGGTCGGTTGGCAGGAGGCGCTGCTCGGCAACTACTACAGCGCCCTTGCCTCGTGCGGTGAGGCGCTGCGGATGTTGCAGGAGGTGGACGACGTCCAGGGGCAGGCCGACACCTGGGACAGCCTCGGCCACGCCCACCACCAGCTCGGCGACGACCGGCGGGCGATCGCCTGCTACGAGCACGCCCTCGAACTCTTCACACAGGTCCACGACCGGTACGCCGAGGCGAGCACGTACGTCAATCTCGGCGGCAGCCACCAGGCGCTCGGTGACCTCGTTGCCACCCGTGCCGCCTGGCGACGGGCCCTGACCATCCTCGACGAACTCGGCGATGCCGACGCCGACTCGATCCGCGTCAACCTCGACCAGCTCGACGCGAGTCGACTGCGCTGACGTACCCCGCTTTCAGCGCCGTTTCCGGGCCGCTTCAGCGCGGCCCGGCACTCTTCGGACACCAGTTTCTTCCGCACCAGGAATGGAGCGTTCGATGAGTCTTTTGGCACACCGCCTCGCGGTGATCGGGGTGGCCAGCGCGACGGTGCTGGCCATGTCCTCCGCCGCCGTGGCCCAGACCGTCAAGCCGCCGCGCAAGGGCGCCGACTGCGTGGTCCAGCACGTCGACGAACGCGGCGGAACCGTCCGTACCGAGACAGCGCCCGAAGGCAAGGAGTACGGCGCGTTCCGCTGCGTCGGCGGGCAGTGGACGTTCGGCTGGGCGCCCTTCGCGGCCGACGACCTGATCACGGTCGGTGAGGTCCAGGTCGACCCGGCCGGTGCCGTGTCGGTGCGGCGGTTCACCGGGCCGGCGCTCGGCAACGACCTCACGGTGGGCGAGATCGCCGGCATCGCCCAGGCCGTCAGCGGCAGCCGGGAGGTGTTCGTCGACCGCGCGATCGTGGCGGTCGACGACGGCAAGCAGCGGACCCCGGAGCAGGTCGCGGCGCTGCTGGCGGGCAAGGACGACACCGGGGTACGGGTGCTGGACATCGTCGAGAAGCCGGACGCCGCCATGTCGACGAAGGAGATCATCGACGAGGCCGGCGGCACACCCGAGACGACAGTCGTCTACTTCAGCCTCTGGGGAGCGATCAAGTCGGTGTTCGCCTGGATCGTCGACACGATCGGCGAGATCGGTGAGTGGATCGACGACCACTGCGACTGGGGATCCCCCAACGACGTCGGCGACATCGTCACGTGCCGCTGGTAGCCCGACCGACAGTGCTCATCGAGACAGTGAGGGGAAGAAGATGACAACTCTGCGGGACATCACCAGGCGCGTCGCCGTCGTCACGACCGCCCTGATCGTCGGGCTGACCGCCTCGTACGCCCCGTCGCAGGCCGCCGACGATGCGGCCCGGACGACGATCACCGACCATCCCGGTGCGCCGGGGACGATGCTGCAACGGTTCGAGGAGCTGACCGGCCGGCCCGTCGGCGACCTGGACAAGGTGCTGGCCGTCGACACCGGCGGGCGGAACCTCACCGGCGACGAGCTCGAAGCGCTCGCCACCGGCAAAAAGGTCGACGGTGTCACCGTCGTCGGCACGATCGCGGGCAGCCGGGACGTCCTCGGCACGACCATGGCCGACCTCGCCGACGGGACGCACGACGGCACCGGCGACAGCCCGACGGCGACCTCACTGCTCTTCGCGTCGTCCGCCCCCGGCGGCCGGGAGTGGTGCCTGACCATGTGCGTCGCGTCGGGCAAGTCCATCTGGGAATGCCTGCTGTCGCGCCGGACGGGCGACCTGATCCTCACCCTCGACCTGGCCGGCGGCACCACGATCGGCGAGACGAAGGTCGCCTTCGAGAAGGCCAACGGCGTCGCCGTCGACGGCCCGTACAGCGTGGAGACACTGGTCGGTGAGGATGAGCCGTCGGCGGACGAGATCAAGACGCTCCTCGACGGCAGGGACGTCGAGTCGTTGCGGCGGGTGGCGACAGTGGACGGGCCGGACCCCGGGTGGGCGCTCGCCGACATCGCCGAGAAGTCCGGTGTCGTGTACGCGAAGACCAAGGGACACCTCTTCACCCTCAACCTGCCGATCCTCGGCAAGATCCTGGTGTTCTGCGTTTCGCAGGATGGCGGGAAGACCTGGAAATGCTCGGCCCGGCAATGGGGCGGGTTCTGAGGTGTAGGCCGCCGGACGGTCCCGCTCCGCCCCACCGGTCGAGGCGGAGCGGGACCGCACGCCTGCGGCAGCTGGTCACCGGGCGACAGTGCCAGCGCATGTCCGACAGGGACAGCCGGGAGCCGGGCGTTCCCCGATACTCCTCAGGTGATCAGCAGCGACCCTCGCGGCCCGTGGCCGTCCCGCTCGTCCCACCCGGCGGACAGTTCGACAATGCCGCTCTACATGGTCCTCTTCTTCGTGCTGGGCCTGATTGCCTTCGCCGCGCACGGGGCCGGCGACGGCCGGGAAGCACTCATCATCGCGAGCATCGTCTCGGGGGTGTTCTTCGCGTGTTTCCTGATTCTCTTCGCGGTCTACTGGATCGGATACCTGCTCAAGGAGCACGCCGTCTGGCTGGCCGGGCGCCAGGCTGAATCCGGTGGGCCAGCCTCGGACCAACAGCCGGAGGAGTGAGTCGCCGGCTCGGGCCGGTGGGCCAGAAGCTCCGGTCAATGTCCGGAGATCGACACTGCTGGGGACAGGATCCCGACGATGTCGGACGCTGACAGAATGTCGCACCTGGATGGGGAGCAGCGGGAGCGCGCCGTCTTCATCGCTGAAGCCGAGTTGCTCGAACAGCGGCACGACGGCTGGGCTGTGCTGCAGCGGAAACAGGCCGCATGGTGGCAACGCTGGAACACCCTGACCACTGTCTCGTCGGCGGTGATCGCGGGTGCTTCGGGGGCTGTCGGGCTGGCCTCGGCTGAGCTGGGCACGGTAGCCGCGATCGCCGCCCTGGTGGCCGCCGGCCTGGCCTCGATCGCGAGTAGTTCCGGCGCGGCGCACCGCAGCGAGGTGGCATTCGTCTCCGCTGCGACCAACCAGGCCCTGGCCGACCAGGCCAGGGCCTTCCGGACGATCTGGGCGCCACACCAACCGCTGGCCGATGTGCGCGCCCGGTTCGCCGAGCTCTCCCTGCAACGCGACCAGGCGGTCACCAACGCGCCGTTGCAGTTGGGTCGGCGGCCGTTGGCGCGGTATCTCCGCAGGACCGCGCGCTCGGCCAGCCCCTGACGCTGGACCCGGCTGCTGGCACCTCAATCTGCCGGACAGCCGTATACCTCAGAGGTATGAATATGCCTCTGAGGTATACCGCTCACCACCGCATCCGCCCCGACGAGGATGACCGACGGTGACCGGCCGACCCGCAGTCCGCCGTCAGGTCAGGACACGCCGGTGCGGATCTCCGATCGGGTCGTGACCATGCGGTGGCGGCGCACCGGGTACATGATCGGGTGGGAGATGCTCCAGGCGGCGCCCGCGCAGACGATCTCCTTGTAGCGGGCCGCCAGCTTCCCGGTGAGCAGAGCCGGCTTGGCCCGGTCGTCGGCGGTGACGTACTGGATGAGGCCGTCGCGGCGGCCGAGACTGATGCACTGGTTGAAGTAGCGCAGCGGGGCCTTGGCGAACTTCGCCCGACCGGTGAGCCGCGCGGCGATGGCGTCGGCGGCCTGCCAGGCCATCGGGACGCCCGAGGCGCACGACATCCGCAGCGGCTTGCCGCCCGGTCCCGCGGCGATCGCGGCGTCGCCCACCGCGTACACCTCTGGGTGGGAGACCGACCGCATGCTGTCGTCGACGATGATCTGCCCGGTCTCCGCGACCGCCAGGGTCGTGGCGGCGGCGATCGGGTGCACGGCGAAGCCGGCCGTCCAGACCGTCACCTGGGCCGGGATCTCCCGACCGTCGCGGGTGAGCGCGCCGGTCGCCTCGACCCGCGCGATGTCGGCGTGCTCGTGCACGGTGATGCCGAGCCGGTCGCAGACGCCGCGCAGGTGCTGCTGCGCCTTGCCGTTGAGCCAGTCACCGAGACCGCCGCGGGCGGCGAGCGCGACACGGAGATCCGGGCGGGCCTCCGCGATCTCGGTGACCGCTTCGAGGCCGGTGAGGCCGCCGCCGACGACGAGCACGGTCCCGCCGGCCGCGAGGTGGGCGAGGCGGTCGCGCAACCGCAGCGCCGAGGGCCTGCCGGCGATGTCGTACGCGTGCTCGGCGACCCCGGGGACGCCATGGTCGGCGGCGGTGCTGCCGAGGGCGTAGACGAGCGTGTCGTAGGTGATCTCGTCGGTGCCGTGGTCGTCGGTGAGCGCGACGGTCCTGCGGTCGGCGTCGACGGCGGTGACCCGCGCCAACCGGAGGGTGACGCCGGTGCCGGCGTAGATCTCGCTCAACGGGCGGGGTTTGAGGTCCTGCCCGATCGCGAGTTGGTGCATGCGGACCCGCTCGACGAAATCCGCGTCGGCGTTGACGACGGTGATCTCGGTGTCGCCGGGGTGCAACCGCTTGGCGAGGCGCCCAGCGGCCATGGCTCCGGCGTAGCCCGCTCCGAGGACGACGATGCGGTGCTTCATGGTGGCACTCCTGTCTCGGTTGTGGTCGCTTCCTGAACCGGACAGCGCCCCGATTCCTGACAGGAGCGGGCTATGAGCTGGATCACCAGACGTGCAGGGCGGGATCCTCGTGCTCGGATTCGGACCACCGCCGGCTGGCGCGGCCGAGCTTGTCGGGGTTGACCTGGCTGTGGATGGCAGTGACCCCCTCGGGCGTCACCTGCAGCGACATCACGCCGATGACCCGGTCGTCGACAACGACCACCACCGCCGGAGCGCCGTTGGCGGTGGCGACGTGCAGGGCGGGGCTGCCGCCGACCAGGTCCCGTTTGACGTCGGCGGGCTTGAACAGGCCGCGCAGGAACTTCGCCACCGCCAGTGCGCCGACGATCGGCGCGGACCGGGCCGGGATCTTGCCGCCGCCGTCGGCGGTGCTCGTCACGTTGTCGGTCAGCAACTCGACCAGCCGCTGGATCTCGCCGTTGTTCGCCGCCGTGAGGAACTCCGCGACGATCTTCCGGGCGGTGGCCCGGTCGACCTCCGCGCGGGCCCGCTCGGCGCTGACGTGTTGCTTGGCCCGCCGGTAGGTCTGTTGGCAGTTCGACTCGGTGATGGCGAGGATCTCGGCGATCTCACCGTGCGAGTAGCCGAACGCCTCCCGCAGCACGTACACCGCGCGCTCGTTGGGCGACAACCGTTCCAACAGGGTGAGCACCGCCATCGAGACCGATTCGCGTTGCTCGGCGGTGTCGAGGGGGCCGAGCATCCGGTCCCCGGCGAGGACCGGTTCGGGCAGCCAGGTGCCCACGTAGGTCTCCCGCCGGGCCCGCGCCGAGGTGAGCTGGTTGAGGCACACGTTGGTGAGGACCTTCGTCAGCCACGCCTCGGGCGTCTCGACGTGCTCCCGGTCGGCGGCCTGCCAGCGCAGGAACGTGTCCTGGACGGCGTCCTCCGCGTCGCTGGCCGAGCCCAGCAGGCGATAGGCGATCGCCTCCAGGCGGGCCCTGGAGCGCTCGAACAGCTCCACCTCGTCCGGACTGAGCGGCATGGTTCGATAGTCAACCACGCCCGCGACCCCGCTGACCGATCGACGGCGTACGTCGACACGGTTCACCCGGGGCGGGGCGGGGCGGCGCGGTGGTCGTACCCTTTCGGTGGTGACGTCCGATGCGCTGCGCCGTGCCCTCACCGCCCCCGCGGACCCGCCGCTGCGGCCCCTGCCCGAGCAGGTCGTCGCCCTGCTGGAGACCCTGCACGCGCTGCCGCGTCTCGCCGCGCACCTGCGGGCCGTGCACGAGGTCGCCGCGCAGCTCACCGACGCGGTGGCGGCCCGGTTCCCGCAGCTCCCCTTCGACCGGGAGGCGGTGCTCTTCGGTGCCGCCACCCACGACATCGGCAAGGTCCGGTACGCGGGTGACCCCGGTCAGCGGCTCGCCGGGCTCGTTCCGGCCGTCCGGTGCGGCGGCGCGGGCACTGTCGGCGTCTGGCCGCGCGCCGTCGACCGACGGGTGACGGTGGCGGCCACCACCGCACCGAGGACGGTCGCCGGCCACCACGGCAGGCAACGTGCCAGGCAGCCGAGCGCGAACAGCGCCGTGCCGGCGACACCGACGGCAACGGCACCCCGGGCCGCGACGAGCCGGCCGACGATCAGGCCACCGAGAATCGAACCGGCCCCCTGCGCGCTGGCCAGCACACCGAGGAACGTCGTCGGCAGCCGCAGCTCGGTCACGACGATCGCGTAGGTCCCCGCCGTGGTGAAACCGGACATGGCGATGGACACCGCGGCGAGCACGACCGGCAGACGTGTCGCCCGTGCTCCGAACAGGACCACCAATCCGGTACGCAAGCCGCCGCCGGCTTCGATCCGCTGGTCGGCGGGCGTCCGGCGCAGCCGGAGCACCGCGTACAGGACGGCGACCAGGATCGGCATCGCGGCGCTGAGCACGGCGACGACGTGACCGCCCCGCCACGCGTAGAGGCCGGCCCCGGCGAGGGGAGCGACGAGCTTCATGCCCTCCTGCGCGCTGGAGCGCCACCCGTTGACGTCGCCGAGTTTCGTGGCGGCGAGGGCCGACGGCAGCAGCGCCGTCTCGCCGGCGTCGATCAGCACGTAGCTGACGCCGTACGCGCACGAGACGGTGAAGATGAGCCAGGTCTGCCCCGGCCCCCGCACGGTGAGCAGGGTCAGCAGGGCGGCTGCCAACAGGAGGTTGACGGCGATGACCAGCGGTCGCCGGGGCACCCGGTCGAGCAGGCCGCCCAGCCAGGGCCCAGCGAGCACCGGGGCGTACACGCAGAGCCCGGCGAGGGCGGCGAGGCCGGTGGAGCCGGTGAGGTCCAGGATCCAGATGCCGTTGACCAGTGACATCGCGCTGCTGCCGAAGCCGGACAGCAGGGAGATCGCCACGAACAGGCTCGCGTTGCGACGCATGAGCGCTCCGAGTTGAGTCGAGGTGACTCACATCCTCAAGCGTGAGCTGGGTGCGCGCAATGCTGTTCGACGCTGTCAATGCTCCGTTGACAGTGCGGCGTTGATCTTGGTTGCGGCGGCTCGGGCGGGCGCGGGCAGTCGCTCGCCCGCTTCGGCGAGATCGGTGGCGAGGTGCACTGTCAGCGCGTACAGCGAGCCCGGGGCGGCGTCCAACGCGGCCTCCACAGTGCTCCGGACCAGAGCCGCGCGGCGAAACCGGCTGTCCCACCGCTGATCGGCGCCGATCCACCGGGCGAGGTCGGCGACCGCAGCCCGCAGTGCCGCCACCTGCGGAGGCAGCCGCAGGTCGAGCTGTTGCCGCCGCGACCACCGCGCCGCCACCAGCCGCTGTCGCCGCTGCTCGGCGGCCTGTCGACTGCCGAGGCCGAGGGTCGTCGCGATCTGCGCCCAGGTCGCGCCGTCATGGCGCGCCCGATCGATGATCTCCAGCTCCTGCTCGTCCAGGAGGGCGCGGGCGGCACGCACCTCCGCCAATCGCGCCAGCACCGACGTCATCTGTCAACGTTACATTGACAGGCCCTCGTCGTTGATCACCCTGGGCGCGCGGACCAGGAAGACGTCCACCGGATCCTCGGCGTCGACGGTGAAACCGTGCCGCTCGTACAGCATCCGGGCCGTTGCCTCCGTCACTTGTCAAACGGAACGGTGTTCCGTATCGTTCTTAGCGGAACGTGGTTCCACTTGCTCGGGATGTCGGAGCGGGTGGGCCAGTGTCACCTCACCCTTCCGTGGAGGAACAGCCATGCAGTACCGCACTCTGGGGCGCACCGGCGTCCAGGTCAGCACCCTCGTGCTCGGCGCGATGAACTTCGGCAAACTGGGGCACACCACCCAGGGCGAGGTGACGGCGATCGTCGACGCCGCGTTGGAGGCCGGGATCAACCTGATCGACACCGCCGACATGTACAGCCAGGGCGAGTCGGAGCAGTTGGTCGGCAAGGCCATCGCCGGCCGTCGCGACGACATCGTGCTGGCCACGAAGGCCGGCATGCCGATGGGTGACGAGCGCAATCAGCGGGGCAGCTCGCGCCGCTGGCTGGTCACCGAGTTGGACAACAGCCTGCGCCGCCTCGGCGTCGACCACGTCGACCTCTACCAGATCCACCGGTGGGACCCGACCACCAGCGACGAGGAAACCCTGTCGGCGCTGACCGACCTGCAACGGGCGGGAAAGATCCGCTACTTCGGCTCCTCGACCTTCCCCGCGTACCGCATCGTGCAGGCCGAGTGGGCCGCGCGGGAGCACCACCTGGGCCGGTACGTCACGGAGCAGCCCAGCTACTCGATCCTGCAACGGGGGATCGAGGCCCACGTTCTGCCCGTGACCGAGCAGTACGGGCTCGGCGTGCTCGCCTGGAGCCCGCTCGCCTCGGGCTGGCTCTCCGGCGCGATCCGCGCCGGCCAGGAGATCACCACCAGCCGCTCGGCGCTCCTGCCCGCCCGCTTCGACCTCAGCGTCCCGGCCAACCAGGCCCGGCTCCACGCCGTCGAGCAACTGGCCACCGTGGCCGACGAGGCGGGGCTCACCCTGATCCAGCTCGCACTCGGGTTCGTCACCGCGCACCCGGCCGTGACCAGCGCGATCATCGGCCCCCGCACCATCGACCACCTGCACGCCCAACTCGCCGCCGCGGACACCGTGCTCCCGGCCGACGTGCTCGACGCGATCGACGCGATCGTCGCACCCGGGGTCGACCTCGCCGCAGCCGAGAAGTTCGACACCCCGCCCGCCCTGCTCGACCCGGCGCGGCGGCGTCGCTGAGCCAACGGGTGCGGTGACCGGCGCCGTTGGTCCCGCCCCCGCCGACCATCTCGACTGAACGCCAGCACCGACGGCCCCTGGCCTGTCGTATCGTTCCGGGATGGTGCAGCCGGTGTGGGCGAACGGTGACGCGTACGAGGCGTACGTGGGTCGGTGGAGCCGCCTGGTCGCTGTGGAATTCCTGCGCGGGTTGGCCGTTGCGCCGGGGCGGCGCTGGCTCGACGTGGGCTGCGGCACCGGAGCGCTGACCTCGACGATCCTCAGCCACAACGACCCTGTCGAGATAAGCGGCATCGACCCGTCGGAGGGTTTCGTCGCGGTCGCGCGCACCCGGGTCACCGACCCTCGGGCGGCCTTCCAGGTCGGTGACGCGCGGGCCCTGCCGCTGCCTGATCGTGTCGCGGACGTGGTGGTCAGCGGATTGACGCTCAACTTCGTGCCGGAGCCCGCACGGGCGGTGGCGGAGTTCGCCCGGGTGGTCCGGCCGGCCGGGGTGGTGGCCGCCTACGTCTGGGATTACGCCGAGGGCATGGCGATGATGCGGCACTTCTGGGCCGCCGCCGCACAGCTCGATCCGGCCTCGGCAAGGCTGAACGAGGGGAACCGCACCACGGTGTGCCAGCCCGACGCGCTCCGCACGCTGTGGGAGCGGGCCGGGTTGCGGGACGTGTCGGTCTGGCCGGTCGACGTGCCGACGACCTTCACCGACTTCGCCGACTATTGGACACCGCTCCTCGGCGGCCAGGGGTCGGCGCCGGGGTACGTCGCGACGTTGGCCGAATCCGACCGGGCCGCGCTGCGGGAGTTGCTGGCCACCCGGCTGCCGGTCGAGCCGGACGGGTCGATCCGGCTCACCGCGCGGGCCTGGGCCGTACGCGGCACGCCGCCCGAGTAACCGTCGCGCCGAGCCCCACCGGAGCCTTGTCGCAATTCGGACAAGACGGTAAAGCCCCTGGTAGAGCACTCTTGGGGCAGGTGGAGGTAGACGGGTGGCGGGCCACATCCCGATCCTCCGGCCCGGTTCGAACAAGATCGTCCGTACCGGTGCCGCCCTCACCCAGCCCGGCCTCGAAGCCGCGACGGTCACGGCACAGCTGCCGCTCCGATCGCGCGTACGACAGGCCGAGGCTGCCACCGACACCCCTGCGGGCGCCCGCAGCGGTGCCCCCGCCCACCGGGACAGGGACGTCAGCACCGTCGGCTGTCAGGCAACGCCGTCCGCCGGCCGTGCCCGCCGTCCCCGTGCCCCGCCGGCCTTTCGCACCGTGGACCCCGCCGGGGTCCGGCGTCGCTCGACCGCGCGCCGAGCCCTGGCGACCGAGCCAGAAAGGGCCCGACATGGCCGCTCCCACCGCGACCGCAGCCTTGAACGCATCCGTCTTCACACCGGGTGACCAGATGCTGCTGACCGTGACCTACTCGGACGCCGACACCAAACCGCTGACCGTCACCATCGTGGTTACCGACGCGCAGGGCAACAGCAGCGCGCCGGTCAAGGTCACGGCGGTCATCGACCCGCTCACCGTGACCGTCTCCGACAACTCCGGGCGTACCTGGACCCGGGTTTCCGACAACGGCTCCGTGGCCGTGTACCGGTCGGTGGCGTGATGCCCCGGGTCACCGTCCAGGTCCGTGACGCCGCCGGCAACACCGCGACGGCCGCCGCCGACTACAGCCTGGGCCAACCCGTGCTCGGCGGCTACTACCTCTCCGGGGGTGCCGATCCGACCGCCGACATGGCCGGCGGCAACTTCCGGTCACTCACCCAGTACCGCAGCCTCGCCGACGGCTACATCTTCCCCGGCTACAACCGGCCGTGGCTGGTCAATCTGGGCAAGGCCGGGGTGCAGATGAACATGGTCCTGGAGTTGAAGCACTACGGCGCCTCGAACTACGGAACCCAGAGCTTCTCGGTGGACGGCACCAGCTACACGGTGCCGGCACCGGCGATGACCATCCAGCAGCGACCCGGCACGACCTGGCCGAGGGCGTACGGGTACGGGCAGGTGATCAAGGGGCAGTGCGACGGGTTGCTGGCCCGCGCGCTGTCGCAGTACCGCACGCTCGGCTTCGGGGTGAACATCCAGCTCGCCTCGGAACTGGACACCGACCATGAGTTCGGCACCACCGAGGACGGCAAGGCGTACAGCTGGGCCGAGTCGGACGCGCGGGCGGTGCAGGCGATGAACTACATCCTGACCTGGTTCAAGGCACGGACGCTGCCGGCCGGCACTACCTTCTCGGTGGGGCTGGGCGGTTTCGACAGGGCCTGCTTCCAGCGCACCCACCCGGAGTCGCTGATGTCCCGCCTCGACTATCTCCAGTGGAACGCGTACGCCACCAACGCCAGCCACACCGCGCTGGCCCGGTTTCGTCGCACCAAGGACTGGGCGGTGGCCGATCTCGGCCCGGTGGCGCTGTCCCGACCGGTGATCATCGCCGAGTGGGGGGTGCGGGTGGCCGAGATCCCGAACCAGGCCGCCTGGATCGCCACCGTGCCGGCGGCGATCGCCCAGCTCAACGCCGAGCGTGGACCACGGATCGTGCGGACCAACTACTTCAACTCCGGTTGGGGCACCCTGACGCCGAAGGCGCCCGGGTTGGCGGCGCTTCGCGAGGCGTACGCCAAACGGCCGTACGTCTGAGCTGACGCCGACGGTCCGGTCGGCATAGCGCCGGCCGGGCCGACCGGGGAACCCTATGCTCGGATCATGGAACTTCGGATCTTCACCGAGCCCCAGCAGGGCGCCACCTACGACCAGTTGCTCGCCGTCGCCCGGTGCGCCGAGGACGCTGGCTACGGCGCGTTCTTCCGCTCCGACCACTACCTGATGATGGGTGACGTGAGCGGCGAACCCGGCCCCACCGACGCGTGGACCACGCTCGCCGGCCTGGCCCGGGAGACCAGCCGCATCCGGCTCGGCACGTTGATGACCGCCGCCACCTTCCGGCTGCCCGGCCCGCTGGCGATCACCGTGGCGCAGGTCGACCAGATGAGCGGCGGCCGGGTGGAGCTGGGCATCGGCACCGGCTGGTACGCCGAGGAACACAGCGCGTACGGCATGCCGTTCCCGCCGCTCGCCGAGCGGTTCGACCGGCTGGAGGAGCAGCTTGCCGTCATCACCGGGCTGTGGTCCACCCCGGCGGGGGAGCGGTTCCACCATGACGGCCGGTACTACCCGGTCCGGGACTCGCCGGCCCTGCCCAAGCCGGTGCAGCAGCCGCGCCCACCGATCCTGCTCGGCGGGACGGGTCCGAAGCGCACCCCTCGGCTGGCCGCCCGCTACGCCGACGAGTTCAACCTGCCGTTCGCCTCGGTGCCGGACACGGCGGCGCAGTTCGACCGGGTCCGCGCGGCCTGCGCCGAGATCGGCCGGGACCCGGCCGGGATGGTCTGGTCCAACGCGCTGGTGCTCTGCTGTGGGCGTGACGACGCCGAGGTGGCCCGCCGTGCCGCCGCCATCGGCCGCGAACCGGACGAGCTGCGGGCCAACGGTCTGGCCGGGACGCCCGCCGAGGTGCTGGACACCATCGGCCGGTACGCGGAGATCGGCAGTGAGCGGCTCTACCTCCAGGTGTTGGACCTCAGCGACCTGGAGCACCTGGAGCTGGTCGCCAGCGAGGTGATGGCGAAGCTCTGAGCCGGGCGGGTGGTGGGGAGCGACGCCGCCGGTCAGGCCCGGTGGGCGCCGCTCCCGACCGCGTCCGGGTCGCCCAGCACGGTGTCCAGCCGCCCGTCACGGTCACTGTCGACGTAGGTGATGTCCGGGACACCGTCACCGTCCACGTCGATCTGGACGACGTCGGCGACGCCGTCACCGTCGAGGTCGGTCACCACCTCCACCGAGCCGTCCAGGTGACGGGTCACGATCGTCTGGGCGCCGGGGGCGCGCGGTGGCGGACCGGGCGCCGGCACCGGTGTCGGGGCGGGCGCGGGCGCCGGAGTGGGCCGGGGACCGGGTGTGGGCGACGGGTGACTCGGCAACCCGTCGGCCGGCGGTGCGCTGGCCTGCTCGACCCCGGTGCCGGTGGGGTCCAGCTCCTCCTCGGACGGGAAGACGTCGCCCCGTGGGGCCGGATCACGGTAGCTGCTCATGAGCGTAGGGTTCCCCGACGATGACGAGAACAACCGTGCCCGATCGTCCGGTGTCCCCGGTGCCCGGTTTGGCGGAAGATGCGGGGACCGACGCCACGGTCATGAACGGGGGTCCGAGCGTGGAACTGCGCCGGAGTCGGGGCGCCCGGGTGCTCGCCCTGGTCTGCGTACTCGGCGGGGTGCTCTTGTTGGTCTATCCCAGCGACGGCGCCCTGCTACGGACGATCATCGCGGTGGGGGCGATCGCGCTCGGCGCGGTGGCGCTGGTCAGCGCGTTGCGCCCGTTCCGTTTCGGGATCCACGCGGACGGGCTCACCATCCGACGGCCCGGCCTGCGCCGGGACATCCGGTGGGCCGACGTCGGCGCGCTGGTCCTCGACGAGCCGCCCCGACGCGACGGTCATCCCGAACCGCCGCGACTGCTGCTGGTTCCCGCGCCGGGAGTGCGGCTCGAACCGGTGACCGCCCGTCACCCGATCGACGGCCGACCCGCCATCGAACTGCTCGTTCTCGACCAGGTCCGGGAGCAGCCCGACCAGGTGTCCGCCGCGCTCACCCGCTACGCCGGAGGTCGTTTCGTCGACCTGCTCGCGCTGCGGCGCGCCGCCTTCGACACCCCGGACCTCCCGGTCGGCCTGCGTGGGTACCACATGGACCGGGTCGACCGGTTGATCCGACGCGGCCAGGACGCCCTGATGTCCGGGGACGCGGCGACCCGGCAGGCGGCCCGGGGCGAGATCGAACGCGCCAGCGCGGCCGGGCTGCCGATCGCCCAGCGTGGCTACCACACGCTCCAGACGGATACCGTTCTGGACGCCCTCGTCGCCGCGTTGGCCGACCAGCAGAGCACCGATCGGGAGACCGCCACATGACCGCGCAGGGACCGCACGCCGCGTCGAGCACCGACGTTCCGCGCCGCAACTGGGCCGGCAACGTACGGTACGCCGCGAAGGCGTTCCACCGGCCCACCTCCGTCGACGACCTGCGCCGGCTCGTCGCCGGCAGCAGCCGGATCCGGGCGGTGGGCAGCGGGCACTCCTTCAACAGTCTCGGCGACACCGACGGTGACCTGGTCAGCCTCGCCGGGCTGCCCCCGGTCGTCGAGGTGGACCACGAGCGCGGGCAGGTCACCGTGAGCGGCGCGATGCGCTACGGCGACCTCGCCCGACAGCTGCACACCCAGGGGTACGCGCTGGCGAACCTCGCCTCGCTGCCGCACATCTCGGTGGCCGGCGCGGTGGCCACCGCCACCCACGGCTCCGGTCAGAGCCACGGCAACCTGGCCAGCGCCGTCGCCGGCCTGGAGCTGGTCACCGCCGACGGCGACCTGCTGCGGGTCGACCGCGACACCGACAGGTTCGCCGGCATGGTGGTCGGGCTCGGCGCGCTCGGCCTGGTCACCCGGGTCACGCTGGACGTGGTGCCAACCTTCGCGCTGCGCCAGTACGTACGCCTCGACCTCGACCGGGCGGCGCTCGACGAGGCGCTCGGCTCGGCGTACAGCGTGAGTGTCTTCACCGACTTCCGGACGCCCCGGCTGCGCGAGGTGTGGCGCAAACAGTTGGCGGACCAGCCGCCACCCCCGGCGGACTGGCTCGGCACCACGGCGGCCGACCAGCCCCGGCACCCGGTGCTCGGGATGCCGCCGGAGAACTGCACCCCGCAGCTCGGCGAGCCGGGCCCGTGGCACGAGCGGCTGCCGCACTTCAAGCTCGGCTTCACCCCCAGCAGCGGCGACGAACTGCAGTCCGAGTACCACGTCGCACGGGCGGCGGCGGCTGACGCGCTCGCCGCGCTGGACGACGTGGCGGAGCTGATCGCCCCGGTGCTGCTGGTGTCCGAGCTGCGCACCGTGGCGGCCGACGAGCTGTGGCTCAGCCCGAACTACCGGCGGGACAGCTTCGTGCTCCACTTCACCTGGGTCGACGACACCGCGGCGGTGCTGCCGGTGGTGGCCGCCGTGGAGGAGCGCCTGGCGCCCTTCGCGCCCCGCCCGCACTGGGGCAAGGTCTTCGTCACCGACCCGGCCGAGCTGGCCGCCCGCTACCCCCGCCACGCAGACTTCGCCGCACTCCTCACCGACCTGGACCCCAAAGCCAAGTTCCACACCGACGCCCTGGACCGCCACTTCCCCCGCTGACCTCGGTTGGCCCCGCTTCTCCCGCGTTGATCATGAAGTTATTGCCACTCGGCGCGGCGTGTCGGCGCAATAACTTCATGATCAACGCGATGGGGTGGGGGTGCGGAGGGTGCTGCGTTGGACGGCTCTGCTGATGTCGCTGGGGGAGATGATCCCTGTCAGGCGGCCGTCTCCGGTTATCACCAGGGCTCGGCCGTCGGCGCACTCGGTGAGGCGGGGGAGCAGGTCGTTGAGCTGTTCATCGGGCTTCGCCAGCACCAACTGGTCGGCGCGGCAGGCCACCTCGGCCAGCGTGGTCGATGTCCGCCGCTCCGGCGGTACGCCGCGCACCCGGTCGACGGTGACCAGGCCGGTCGGCCGGCCGTCCTCGGTCAACGGCAGCGCCGAATGCCGGTAGGCGAACAGGTAGTGGTCGACGAAGTCCGCGACCGTCATCTCCGCCGAGGCGGTCTGCGGCTGCGGCGTCATCACATCACCCACCCGGATCCCGCGCAGCGCGGTGCCGGTGCGGGCCTGCCGTTCCTCCATCCCGGCCGCGCCGATCAGGAACCAGCCGATCAGCGCCAGCCACAGCCCACCGAAACCGACCCCGGACAGGAACTGCCACAGCCCCAGGCCGATCAGCAGCACCCCCAGCACCCAGCCGGCCCGGGCGGCGACCACCGACGCGCGGGTCCGGTCGCCGGTGGCCCTCCAGACCGCCGCGCGCAGCAGTCGTCCACCGTCCAGGGGCGCGGCCGGCAGCACGTTGAAGATGGCCAGCAGCACGTTGATGCCCGCCAGCCAGGCCACCGCCCCGAACAGCAGCCCGCTCTGTCCGGCCAGTGCGAGCAGCGCCGCGATGGCACCGAAGAACGCCCCGATCAGCAGGCTGACCAGCGGGCCGACGCCCGCGATCCGCAACTCCGCGCCCGGGTCACGCGGCTCGCCCCGCAACTCGGCGACGCCGCCGAACAGCCACAGCGTGATGCCGTCGACAGTCAGCCCGTTGCGCTTGGCCACCACCGCGTGCGACACCTCGTGGGCGAGCAGGCCGACGAAGAAGACCACAGCCGCGGCCAGCCCGGCCAGTGTGTACGCCACCGGCGAATGATCGGGGTACGAGCGGGGGAACTGGTTCGCGGCCAATCCCCACGCGATCAACGCGAAGATGACCAGCACGCTCCAGTTGACGCCGACCGGCACTCCCGCGACCCGGCCAAGCCGGAAACTGGCCCTCATTCCGGCCCCATACCCCTACTCAGCCCGCCCATGCCAGTCGACGAGGTAGCGGCTAATCAGCCGTCCCGGCCGGGACCACCCAGGCGGTGGGCTGGCCGGTGATCGCGGTGATCAGGTCGAAGTCGCCGTCGTAGTGAAGGACGGTGACTCCGTGCCGCTCGGCGGTGGCGGCGATCAGTAGATCCGCCATCGACAGCGCCCGGTGGTTGCCCTTGTGCAACGCCTGCACCTGAATGTCGATCGCCCGATCCCAGATTTCGTCGGGCATGGCCAGCCACCGGAAGCCGCTCATCAGCCATCTGGCGCGCTGTGCGTCCTTGGCGGTGCGGGCGCTGTGGATGACCTCGATCTCGACCGCCCCGCACACCGCGAGCAGCCCGCGATCGGAAAGCTCGCCGAGCACCGGGGACACGCGTGGCTTGGGCCAGCGAGCGAGGGCTGACTTGTCCAGCAGGTAGTGCTCGTGGTTCACGCTGCGTCCGGCTTGGCCGCCTCGACGGGACCCGTCAGATCGGGCAGCCCTCCGCTCTTGAGCCAGTCGGCGAACTGCCGCCGCTTCTCGCGGTCGACTACAGCCTTGAGGGCAGCGTTGACGGTGGCCTTCTTCGTTGTGGTGCCGAGAATCTGGCCGGCCTCGGCAAGTAGTTCGTCATCGACATCCAGGATTGTCCGGCTCACGGGTGCCTCCTCTAGTAGGCGATACTGGCCGATGATATCAATCTGACGCCTTCTTGATATCAATGCCTACTGAGTCGCCATGGCCGGAGGCGAAGAGTTCCTGTGGCGGAAGCTGACCGGACAACCGCACGCGCCACTACTGCGCCAGGTCTCGCCAGCGGTGCAGCGGGCCGGCCGGGCGCCCTCGCGCTGATCCCCCAACGGGGATGCCGCACCTGTGAGCTGGCGGCCTGTCAGCGGCGGGGGGTCTCGCTGGCGATGGTGGCCTCCCGGGGCAGGGCCGCCGCGCGCAGCGCCCAGTCCAGCGCGTAGTCGGCGATCTTCTCCCAGCCGTCCTGCCCGACGGTGAAGTGCGAGCGGCCGGCGAACTGCTCGTACGCGGTGAGCGCCCGCGACTTCTGGTAGAGCCCGGCGTTGGCGCGGACCACCGACGCCGGCACCACGTGGTCGACCTCGCCGGCCATCAGCAGCAGCGGCGCCCGGTCGTTGCGCCCGACGTCGACCCGGGCTGGCGAGCGCGGGTCGAGGTTGGCGAACGCGCCCTCGAAGTAGACCCGCCCGGCGCCGGGGACGGCGTAGCGTTGCCAGGCCCGGTCGGAGTCCTCCCTGCTCATGGCGTTGCCGAAGGTGTAGGCGAAGTCGTCCGGGGTGAACGGGACGGCCTTGTTCCGGTTGGCGGGGCTGCGCAGGATCGGGAAGCCCGAGCGCAGCTGACTCAGCGGCACCTTGAGCACGCCCTTCACCTGCGCGGGGTGCACCCCGACCGCCGCGGCGCCGAGGCCCCGGTCGACGAGGATCTGGGTGAACAGGCCGCCGAACGAGTGCCCCATGATGATCGGTGGTCGGGGCAGCGCCCGGATGATCTTGTCGTAGTGCGCGACGATCGTGGCGATGCTCTGCTCGGCGATCGGGCTGGGATCGTCCCGCAACTGCTCCACGGACCGGTCCATCCCGGGCCAGGCGGGGGCGATGACCCGCATGCCACGCTCGGTGTACCGCTGCGCCCACCCCTCCCAGCTGCGCGGCGTCATCCAGAGCCCGTGGATCAGCACGACCGTGTCGACCTGGCCCTGCGGCGTGGCACCCATCTCGTCCCCCCGGTGTCGCGGCATCCGGGGCAGCGGTTACCCGCTGCCGTGCCGGGAATTCCTCCGCCGGTTGCTCGCCTCGACGGGTCGCGTTCGGGGGCGGACGTGACAGTGGGCGTGATGACGCAGGGGCATCACGCTCGTCGCGGTGTTTGCTCGCACGGGGGTCACTCTCCGTGGCGTCCGGCCCCTGACAAATGTCACGGCCGGGAGGTGACGGCCGCTCCGGGCATCGGGGTACGCCCCGCCGGAGTATCAGTGCCATGACCAGTACGCATCCGGCTGTCGAGTTGGACGGCCTCAGCAAGAGCTTCGGCGCGGTCACCGCTGTCGACGGGTTGAGCCTGCGGGTGCAGCCCGGCGAGGTGGTGGCGTTCCTCGGCCCGAACGGGGCGGGCAAGACCACCACCATCGACATGCTGCTCGGGCTGTCCCGCCCGGACGCCGGCACCGTCCGCGTCCTCGGCGGCACCCCGGACGACGCGGTGGCCCGGGGTCGGGTCGCCGCCGTCCTGCAGACCGGCGGGCTGCTCAAGGACCTCACGGTGGGCGAGACGGTGCGGATGACCGCCCACTTCTACCGGCACACCCGCCCGGCGGCGGAGGTGCTGGAACGGGCCGGTATCACCGACATCGCCGACCGGGTGGTCGGGCGCTGCTCGGGTGGTCAGCAGCAGCGACTGCGTTTCGCGTTGGCCCTGCTGCCCGACCCGGACCTGATGGTGCTCGACGAGCCGACCACCGGCATGGACGTCGAGGGTCGGCGGGACTTCTGGCAGGCCCTGCGCCGCGACGCCCGACGTGGACGGACCGTCATCTTCGCCACCCACTACCTGGACGAGGCGGACGCGTACGCCGACCGGATCGTGCTGGTCCGGCAGGGGCGCATCGTCGCCGACGGCACCACCGCCGAGATCAAGAACCTGGCCGCCGGCCGTACGGTGCGGGCCACCCTGCCCGGCGCCGACCAGGCCGCGCTCGCCGCACTGCCCGGCGTGGACGCCGTGGAGGTGCGCGGCGACAGCGTGCTGGTGCGGACCGGCGAGTCGGACGCGGTCGCCCGGCACCTGCTGACGCGGACCGCCGCCCGGGATGTCGAGATCACCTCCCGCAACCTCGAGGACGCCTTCCTCGCCCTGACCACCACGCAGACGGGAGCCTGAGATGACCACCTCCACCTCCACCCGCACCGCTGTCCCGGCGCCGGACCGTCGGCTGCCCGCACTGGGCGGCTTCGCCCCGGGTGCCCTGGGTATCGAGCTGCGCCGGGTGCTGCGCAACCGCCGCACCCTCGCCTTCACGCTGATCATGCCGGGCGTCTTCTTCCTCATCTTCGGTCTGCCGCAGGGCGGGCAGTCACTGGACAACGGTCGCCCGGTGACGGCGTACGTCATGATCAGCCTGGCCGTGTACGCGGCCATGGTGGCGACCACCAGCGTCGGTGGTGCGGTGGCCACCGAGCGGGCGCTGGGCTGGAGCCGACAGCTGCGGCTCACCCCGCTGCGCCCGGCGGCGTACGTGGCGACCAAGCTGATCACCGCGATGAGCCTGGGCCTGCTCGCGGTCGTCATCGAGTTCCTGGTGGGTGCCGTGGCCGGCGTCCGCGTCCCGGCGTACGTCTGGCTGCTGTCCGGGCTCGCCGCCTGGGTCGGCTCGCTGGTCTTCGCCGCGTTCGGTCTGTTCATCGGGTACCTGGCGCCGGCCGAGAACGTCATGCAGATCATCGGCCCGGTGCTGGCGGTGCTGGCCATGTTCGGCGGGCTGTTCGTCCCGGTCGAGGTGCTGCCGGACGTGCTCCAGCAGGTCGCGACGTTCACCCCGGTGTACGGCATGGGTGTGCTGGCTCGCGCTCCCCTCACCGGCGACGGGGTGAGCATGGCGGCGGTGGTCAACCTCGTCGTCTGGGCACTGGTCTTCGGCGTCGGCGCGGCCCGGCTGTTCCGCCGGGACACCGCGCGGGTCTGACCGGCCGGGCCGATAGCGTGGACCCGATGGACCTCTCGACGGGGCAGCCCTGGCCGGTGAACCGCCACTGGCGGTTCACCGGTTGGCTGCTGGCCGCGGTCTGGCTGTTCTTCCTCAACGTGCCGCTCGCCACCGCGCTGCGCCAGCCGGAGCTGTGGCGGCGGATCCTCGGTGTGGCCGCCCTGGTCGTGTTCAGCATCGGCTACGTGCTGCTGTTCCAGTGGGCCCGCAGGCTGCGCCAGTCGCTGCTGCCAATCCCGGTGGGTCGGGCGCGGGCCGGGTTGGCGTTGCTGCTCGCGGTGGGCCTGGCCAGTCTTCCGGGCACCGGCGGGGACTGGCTGGCCACCGTGGTCTATGTGGCCGCGGCGGCGGTGTTCCTGCTGCCCCGGTGGGAGGCGTTGGCCACCGTGCTGCTCTGCGCGGTGACCCCGGTGCTGACGTCCTGGCTGGTGCCGGGGTGGGAGGCGGAGAAGGGCATCGTCTTCGCCGTGCTGCTCGCCTCGTTCGCCATGTTCGGGTTCTCCCAGTTGGCTCAGCGCAACAGCGAACTCCGGGCCGCCCAGCAGGAGATCGGCCGCCTCGCGGTCGCCGAGGAGCGGGCCCGCGCCGCCCGCGACCTGCACGACATCCTCGGGCATTCGCTGACAGTGGTGGCGATCAAGGCCGAGTTGGCCGGCCGTCTGATCGAGGTCGACCGGGACCGGGCTGCCGCCGAGATCGCCGAGGTGGAGGCGTTGGCCCGGGCCGCGCTCGCCGACGTGCGACAGACGGTCGGGGCGTACCGCGAGGTCAGTCTCGGCGCGGAGCTGGCCGGCGCCCGGTCCGCGTTGGCCGCGGCGGGCATCGCGGCGGACCTGCCGGTCGAGCTGCCGGAGCTGCCGGAGGAGTGGGACCGGTTGTTCGGCTGGGCGGTACGGGAAGGGGTGACCAACGTGGTCCGGCACAGCGGGGCGCGGTGCTGCGTGATCCGGGTGCACCCGGACCGGGTCGAGGTCAGTGACGACGGCCGCGGTCCGTCCACTCCCGACGCGAGCGGGCACGGGCTGGTCGGCCTGCGGGAGCGGGCGCGGCGGCTGGACGCCGTGGTGACCGTCGGTCGCCGGCCGTCGGGCGACGGCTTTCTGCTGCGGGTGCACAGCCAGGAGGCGGCCCGGTGAGCGGCGGTCCGACGCCGATCCGGCTGTTGCTCGCCGACGACCAGGCGCTGGTCCGGGGTGCGCTGGCTGCCCTGCTCTCGCTGGAGGAGGACCTGACGGTGGTCGCCGAGGTCGGTCGCGGCGACGAGGTGGTGCCCGAGGCGCGACGCAGCGCCCCGGACGTCGCCCTGCTCGACGTGGAGATGCCCGGCCTGGACGGGATCGCCGCCACCTCCGCGTTGCGGGTGGCGCTGCCGACCTGCCGCGTGCTGGTGGTGACCACCTTCGGTCGACCCGGCTACCTGCGTCGGGCGATGGAGGCCGGTGCGAGCGGGTTCGTGGTCAAGGACACCCCGGCCCGGCAGCTCGCCGACGCGGTCCGCCGGGTGCACGCCGGCCTGCGGGTGGTCGACCCGACGCTGGCCGCGGAGACCCTGGCCACCGGCGCGAGCCCACTGACCGAGCGGGAGACCGAGGTGCTGCGGACCGCTCGGGGCGGCGGCACCGTCGCCGACCTGGCCCGGGCCCTGCACCTGTCCGAGGGGACGGTCCGCAACCACCTGTCGGCGGCGATCGGGAAGACCGGCGCCCGCAACCGGGCCGACGCGATCCGGGTCGCCGAGCGCAACGGCTGGCTGCTCGGCGAGTGACCGGGTGTGCCGCCGCTCAGGCGGTCGGCGGCGGCGCGGGCAGTTGGTCGACCACCACCACGCTGCTGCCGGGGCGGACCTCGGCGAGCAGCTCCCGCTGCCCGGAGCGGGTCAGCCGGATGCAGCCGTTCGTGGTGTCCTCGCCCAGCTCGTCGTCGTTGTGCCAGGTGTGCACGCCGATGTGCGCACCGCGCAGCCCGGCCGGCACCGACTCCGGGTCGTCCGGCACCGAACCGAGGGCGTAGATGTCCACCCCGCCGTAGACCGACTCCGGTGGTGGGGTGCGGCCCAGGATGAAGGTCCGCCCGAGTGGAGTCTCCTGGCCGGACTGGCCGAGGCTGACCTCCCAGGAGCGCACCGCCTTGCCGGCCCGGTACCAGGTGAGCCGGTGCGCCTTGCGTTCGACGACGATCTGGTCGCGCAGCGGCACCGTCTCGAACCCGCCCGGGGGCAGCCAGGCGAGCCGCCGGTTGGCCGAGGGCAGCAGGACCGCCGTCCACCCGGCCTGCCGGTCGGCGATCGGCATGGTCAGCTCCACGCCCCGGATCGTCGGTTCGAGGAAGGCGCGCGGTCGACCGCCGGGCGCGTCGTACGCGGCGATCCGTCTGGTCGGGTGCGCGCCGTCGGTCAGCGGCGTGACGTCCATGGTGGCCGGATCGGCGGGGAACCCGCCGGGTGCCGGGTCGTAGTCGACCACCGGCAGACCGTCCGGGGCGGGAGCGGCCGGGAGGACCGACTCGTCCGGGCTCTGCTCCACACTGCTCGGAGTCGGGTCGGCCACCACCACGTTGCTGTCGTCGGGGGCCGTCGAGCTGGGGGTGAGGGCCTGGCCGACCAGCAGCGCGGTCACCAGCAGCGCGGGTACGCCGATGGCGGCGGTCACCCAGACGCCGCGACGGCGGGACGGAGTCTTTCGGTCAAACGACACGAAATCACTCTATGGTGGCGATTGCGCCGGGACCTCCGGTTCGGCGAAACCCGCCGTCCGGAGGCCCCGGTCGAATCAGATTCGCGCGCCGATGTGGATGGCCACGGCGTCGTGCGCGGGCACGTTGGCCGCGAACCAGCCGTTACCGTCCACCGTGATCACTGGTCCGCTGCACGTGCCGCCCGCGTACGTGCCGTGGATGACGTCGCAGTACCGGCCGGCGGGCAACCCCGTGTAGTAGGAGCGGCCGTTCACCGCGGCGTCCTCGTCGTTCACGGTGATGAAGCCCTTGCCGCTGCGGCTGAACGCGATGTGGTTGTCGCCGTTGTCGTACCAGTTGGCCACCCCGGCGCCCTCGGTGGCGTTGCGGAAGCCGACCATGTTGGCGATCACCGGCCAACGGTGCTCGCACTCCCAGCCGGAGTAGCAGGTGGTGTTGAGCGTCTTGTTGGCCCCGTCGGACGGCGGGCCGGCGTCGCGGCTGCTGAAGGTGTAGCTGGACATGACGGTGGGGGAGCCGTACGGCCAGGCCAGCATGAAGGCATTCGCCAGGGCGTAGATCCCCCGGTCCTTGTAGGTCAACACCCCGCCGGAGTCGCGCTGGGTGTCGTGGTTGTCGACGAACACCGAGGCCGGGCCGGTGGGCAGGTGTCCCCAGCCCTCGCCGAAGTTGCGCAGGTACGCCAGCCGCTCGGAGCGGAACACCCGGGCCAGGTCCTTGCCGTAGCGGAACTCGTGCACGTCACCGTTGCCGGTGTACTCGGTCGGCTGGACCGGCTCGCCGGCACCGTGGATGACCTCCTGCACGATGTACGCGGAGCGGGACAGCTTGCCCCTGATCGCGGCGATGTCGGCGGCCGGCATGTGCTTGCTGGCGTCCATCCGGAAGCCGTCGACGCCGAGGGAGAGCAGGTCGTTGAGGTATGAGGCGATCTTCGTGCGGACGTAGTCCGACTCGGTCTTCAGGTCCGAGAGGTTGACCAGTTCGCAGTTCTGCACCTCGTACCGGTCGTTGTAGTTGGCGATGTCGTCGCCGCCGTTGCGCCCGCAGTGGTGGAAGTCCTGGGTCTGGTAGATGCCCGGGTAGTCGTAGTGCGAGTAGGACGAGCCGGCCCAGCCGGTGCCGCCGTTGTCCTGACCGGACATGTGGTTGATCACCGCGTCGACGATCACCTTGACCCCGGCCGCGTGGCAGGTGTTCACCATCGACTGGAACTGGGCCCGGGTGCCCTTGCGGGACTCGATCCGGTAGCTGACCGGTTGGTACGCCAGCCACCACTGGTTGCCCCGCACGTGCTCCTGCGGGGGTGAGACCTGCACGTAGCCGTAGCCCTTCGGGCCGAGGGTGCTCTGGCACTCGCTGGCCACCGAGGGCCAGTTCCACTCGAAGAGCTGGACGATGACCTTCTTGGCGCCGGACGGGGCGGCGACGGCCGGGGGTGCCGTCACTGTGGTGGGCACGAGCAGGCTGGCGATCAGGCCGAGGGCGAGGAGCGCCGAGCCGCGTCGACGTCGGTGCATGGGGACTCCTGACGGGAGCGGGAGCGGGGGTGGTGGTGCGGTGGGGGAACGCCGGGTTGCCGGAATCTTGCAACCCGGGCTGAAATTTGCTGAAAGGTTACAAGCGTGTTGCAGGGAGTGTCAATGCATGCACGTTCGTCACTGTCCGATCTGGTGGGTGGGAGCGGGGTGCAACGCACGGCCGTGCCCCTCGGTTCGATCCCGGCCCAGAAATTTTTCGTGACGGGTGATCCGCACGCCCCGTCGGTCCGTACTGGATGGGGGAGCAGGGGTCGGCCGGTGGTACGCCGCCGCGAGACGATCGAGGAGCAGATGGCCCGGGCACAGCAGGACAAGCAGGCGACGACCGTCCGGACCACCGCCAGCAGTCGGGGGGTGCGTACCCCGTCCCGGTCGGCGAGCGCCCTGCTGATCGCGTCGATGCTCGCCGCGCTCTGGGCGGCGATCATGCTGACCGGCACCGGTCAGACGGCGTACGCGTACGGCTTCTTCTTCACCGAGTTCTTCGCCGGGGTGGTCTCCCTGGTGTCGTTGAGTCTCACCGTCATGCTCGGTCTGCTCGCCACCGACCGGCTGGTGCTGCGTATCCCGCACCGGGTGCTGATGCAGTCGGCGCACCGGGCCACCGGTGTGCTGGGGGTGGCCGGGCTCGGCTTCCACGTCCTCACCAAGATCGGCACGGGGCGGGCGGCGGCGACCGACGCGCTGGTGCCGTTCGTCGGCGGCCGGGGCCTCTACGTCGGGCTCGGCACCGTCGCCGCGCTGCTGATGGTCAGCGTGATCTGGACCGGCATCATCCGCGCCCGCTTCGCCGGCGTCGGTCCGAGGTGGCTCTGGCGCGCGCTGCACTCGACCGCGTACCTGGCCTGGCCGTTCGCCATCGTGCACGGCCTCAACGCCGGTCGGGCCGCAGCGCCCTGGGTGATGTTCAGCTACGCCGGCTGCGTTCTGCTGGTGGTGCTGGCCCTGCTGGTCCGGTTCTCGGTCACCATCGGTCGGCGCAGTCGCGAGCAGCACCAGGCAGCGGTGCGCAACGCGGTGATGGCCGGCCGGGCCGAGGAGGCGAAGACCGCCCGATCGCTGCTGGCCGGGTTGGGTCGGCGCAGCAAGGCCGTCGACAAGCGTCCCGCCTGGGCGGACACCACCACCGCCACCTGGACCGCCCCGCCCGCCCGCCGCGACCCGGAACGGTTCACCGTCCCGGTGGTGCCCGAGCCCGGCTCGCTCGTCGAGCCGACCCGGCCCAGCCGACGCCGACGGGAGGAGGAACCGGCGGCCTACCGCGACACCGAACGGTCCTCGCGCGGCCGGCGCGCCGAGGAGGAGCCGACGCCCCGCCGGTCGGCCCGCCGCGGCGTGGACGACACCGACACCCGTCGACGCGACGAGGAGGAGGTCGAGCCGGTGACCCGGCGGCGCGCCTCGCGTACCCGTGACGAGGTGGCACCGTCCGGGCGGCGACGGGCCGAAGAGCCGGCGGCCGAACGGCCCCGGCGCCGCTCCCGCAGCGAGGACGACGGCAGCCGCTACTCCGCGCCGCCGCAGCCGGCGCTCTCCGAGCCCGAGGAGCCGTGGGACAGCCCGCGCCGCTGGCAGGGCACCGAGCCGATCTCCGCCGGCCCGGTCTCCGCCGAGCCGATCTCCGCCGGCCCGGTCTCCAGCAGCCCGATCTCGTCGGCGCCGCGCAGCGGCAGCGGCCGGCACAGCGCCGAGGACGACCTGCCCGAGGAGCCGGACTACTGGCGCCCGCCGGCCCGGTACGTGCCGGACGAGGTGCCCGTCGACGACACCCCCACCCTGGTCGACCTGGCGTCACGGCGGGCCAAGCGGGCAGCCGGCGAGGGCCGGTCCAAGCGGCGCAAGGCCAGCGCCGACGCGGTGGACGGGGCGTACTGGGCCGGGCTGCGGGGTGAGGCGAAGTGATGCGCACCGCCGTGCCACCGGTCGCCTGTGTGGGCGAGCCCCGGCTCACCGCCGGCTTCGCCGAGTACGGCCGACTCGACCTGATCGCGCACGAGGAGGTGCACGGCCCGATCGGCCCGATGGAGCCGGCGCAGCTGCTCCGACTCGCCGAGGGCATGCAGCTCAAGGGCAAGGGCGGGGCAGGGTTCCCGTTCGCCCGCAAACTGCGCGCGGTGCTGGAGTCCTGCGAGCGGCAGGACCTCGCCGCCGTGGTGGTGGTCAACGCCACCGAGGGGGAGCCGGCCAGCTGGAAGGACAAGGTGCTGCTGACCCGTGCCCCGCACCTGATCCTGGACGGCGCGGCGCTGGCCGCGTACGCCCTGGACGCCGACGAGATCGTGATCGGCGTGGCGGACGACGGGGTCGGCCGGGAGTCGCTGATGGACGCCCTCGACGAGCGCCGGATGCCGGTGCAGACAACGATCGTCACAGTGCCGCACCGGTTCATCTCCGGCGAGGGCGGCGCACTCGTCAACGGGATCAACGGGTTGCCGCACATCCCGCCGGGCACCAAGAAGCGCTCCAGCGACTCCGGGGTCAGCGGCCTGCCCACCCTGCTGTCCAACGCCGAGACGTACGCCCAGCTCGCTATCGGCGCCAGACTGGGCCCGTACGAGTACGCGGCGCTCGGCACCGACGACGAGCCGGGCACCGTGCTGCTCACCGTGACCGGGGCGGCCGGCCGACCGGCCGTTGTGGAGTGCACCGCCGGCATGCCGCTGCGCGACGTCCTCGACCTGTGCGAGGTGCCGGACGTCCAGGGCATCCTGATGGGCGGCTACCACGGCAAGTGGATCACCCCGGAGGCGGCGGAGAAGGCCGAGGTCTCCCGCAAGGGCCTGGCGGCGGTCGGCGGCACACTCGGCGCGGGCATCATCGTCCCGCTCGGTGTGGACACCTGCCCGCTCGGGGAGGCCGCCCAGGTGGTGCGTTACCTGGCCGGTGAGTCCGCCGGGCAGTGCGGACCGTGCAAGATGGGCCTGCCGGACCTGGCCCGCGCGGTGGACCTGGCCGTCGCCGGCAGCCAACCGGCCGACGTGGTGCGGGCCGCCGCCGGCGAGGTGAAGGGCCGGGGCGCGTGCAGCCACCCCGACGGCACCGCCCGGTTCGCGCTCTCCGCGATCGAGGTCTTCGCCGAGGACCTGCGGCTGCACAGCACCGGCGACGGCTGCGGCCGGCGGGTCAAGGGCGTGATGGGGCTGCCGGGCGCACCCGACGCGAACCCGCAGAAGCTCACCCTGGACTGGTCGCGCTGTGACGGGCACGGCCTGTGCGCGCACGTCGTCCCGGACTTCATCCGCCTCGACGCGAACGGATATCCCGCCTTCCCGGCCACCCCCGTGCCGACCTGGCTGCGGGAGGGGGCGCTGAAGGCGGTCAAGGTCTGCCCCGAGTTGGCCCTCCGACTCGCCAAGGCCGAGTAGGTAAGCCTCAGGTCCAGCAAGGGTCCCTTCCGGACCGGAGACGGAGCAGCGGATGCGGATCAGCAGGACGTGGACAGCGGCCGGGCAGGTACGCCGCTGGACAGCGGCCGGGCAGCTGCGCCGCTGGACAGCGGCCGGACCGGTACGCCGTGGCGTCACCGCTGGGGCGCTCGCGGTGGCCCTGTC
The DNA here is from genome assembly GCF_029809455.1 of Micromonospora sp. DH14. Taxonomy (NCBI): domain Bacteria; kingdom Bacillati; phylum Actinomycetota; class Actinomycetes; order Micromonosporales; family Micromonosporaceae; genus Micromonospora; species Micromonospora sp. DH14. Next base: position 106,456 of record NZ_JARVKT010000021.1, read on the forward strand.
CGGCGTCGCCGCCTGCACCGGCGTCGCGCCGGGCGGACCCACCGCCGCCGGATCGGCCCCGCCCGCCGTCGCGCCGACCGGGACACCGCCCTCGCCGACCGCCGCGCCGACCGGCGGACCGCCGGCCGCGCCGGCGCAGGTCCCGGACGTGCTGCGCTTCACCGGGACCACGCTCGGCGGGGCCGCGTTCGACGCGGCGCAGCTCGCCGGCAGACCGGTGGTGTTGTGGTTCTGGGCGCCGTGGTGCGCCACCTGCGCCAGTCAGGCCTGGACGGTGGCCGAGATCGCCCCGAAGTACCGGGACACCGTGCCGATCGTCGGCGTCGCCGGGCTGGGTGAGCGCAAGGCCATGAAGGAGTTCGTCACCGAGTTCGAGCTCGACGGCACACCGCAGATCGAGGACAGCAAGGGAGTGCTCTGGAAGCGGTTCAAGGTGACCGAGCAGAGCATCTTCGTGGTCATCGACCGCAGCGGCGCGGTCGTCCACCAGGGATTCCTGGACGGTGAGGCGCTCACCGCCAAGGTAGCCGCACTGGCCGGGGCGTGACCGGCGCACTGCTGCTCGCGCTGACCGCCGGCATGCTCGGCGCGGTCAACCCGTGCGGCTTCGCGTTGCTGCCCGCGTACCTCTCGCTGTTGGTCGCCGGGACGTCGGACACCCGCGGCGCGGTCGGCCGCGCGCTCACCGCGGCGGCCGGGCTGACAGTGGGGTACGTGCTGGTGTTCGGCGCGTTCGGCCTCGCGCTCGCGCCGCTGGCCGGCTGGTTGCGGCCCCGGCTGCCGTGGCTGACAGTGGCGCTCGGTGTGCTGTTGCTGGTGGCCGGCTGCTGGTTGCTCGCCGGTCGGCGGCTGCCCACCCCCGGCTGGTCCGCCCGGGCGCCCCGGCTGACCCGGTCCTGGCCGTCGATGGCGCTGTTCGGCGCGGCGTACGCGCTGGCGTCGCTCGGCTGCGCCATCGCACCGTTCCTGGCCATCGTGGTGACCAGCCTCCAGGCCGGCTCGACCGGCCAGGGGTTGGCGTTGTTCGGCGCGTACGCCCTCGGGATGGGTCTGGTGGTCGCTGTGGCCGCGCTCGGGGTGGCGTTGCTGCGCGACGGTCTGGTGGCCCGGCTGCGCGTCGCCGGGGCGCTGGTGCCCCGCCTCAGCGGCCTGGTGCTGCTGCTCGCCGGCGGTTACGTCGCCTGGTACGGCTGGTACGAGCTACGGCTCGCCGCCGGTCGCCGCGACGCCCTGCACGACCCGGTCATCCGAACGGCCGCCCAGGCCCAGCGAGCCCTCGCCGACGCCCTCGACCGGATCGGCCCAACGGTCCTGCTGGCCGCCCTGGCCCTGCTCCTCCTAACCGCGCTCCTCCTGAAGCGCCGCCCGACCCCAGCCCCCGTTGATCATGAAGTTATTGCCCCGACACGCCGAGGCGAGGGGCAACAACTTCATGATCAACGATGAGGGCGCGGTGGGGATCTGAGGTAACGCGTCGGTCTTGACATCCGGAAACGATCACCGGAGGCTGTCTGACAACGTTGTCACACCGAAGGACCACCATGCGCATATCCGAACTCGAGTTGAGCAGGCGGCGGTTGCTCCTCCTTGGCAGCGCCATCGGCGCTGGACTCGCCATCGCCCGACCCGCCGCCGCCCAGGCCGCGCCATCCGCCACCACGTCACCGGCCGCCGCCATCGGCCCGGTTGCCAAGACCTACCACGCGCTGCTGCTCGCCCACACCCGATGGGCCGAGGAGCAGTGGGATCCGGCGATCAACGCGTACCGCCTCGCGGACTTCAGGTTCGCGGTCGTCCTCGGTAACGCGGTCCTGCTCACCTCGCCCGGGTACGATGCGGCGGCGGCAGGCGTCGACCGGGACACGCTGCACGCCCGTACCGTCGCCACCATCCGCCGCTTCGCGGCCACCAACCGGCTCACCGGCGGCACCGAGTGGGGCCGACAGCTGTTCTGGGACAGCACCTTCGAGCTGTACTTCGTCCTGGCCGCCCGACTGCTCTGGTCCGACCTGGACGAGGTGACCCGCACCAACGTCGACCGCATCGCACGCGGGCAGGCCGCGTACGCCCACTCCCTCGGCACCGGTAACGACCCGCTCAGTGGCAGTTGGACGCCGAACGGCCTCACCGGTGGCTGGATCGGTGACACCAAGCTCGAGGAGATGGGGGTCTACGCCCAGGCGATCGCGCCCGGCCTGGCCTGGGCGCCGGACGACCCCGCAGCCGCGGCGTGGCGCGAGCGGTTCTCGATGTGGACGCTGAACGCGAGTGGACTACCGGCCGCCGACCGGGCCAACCCCACCGTCGTCGACGGGCGGGCGGTCGCCGACTGGAACACCGCCCACAACATCCACGACACGTTCCTCGTGGAGAACCACGGCTCCTTCGGCCCGCACTACCAGGAGGAACTGTGGCGCACCGCGGGTCGTACGGCGGCGCACTTCCTGACCGCCGGCCAACCGCTCCCCGAGGCACTTTCCCGGCAGCCCAACGGCGACCAGCTGTGGCGGACCATGCGGCTGCTGGCCAGCGACGCCGGCGAACCCTTCATGCCGATGGTCGCGGACCGCTACCACCTGTACGGCCGTGACGTCCTGCCGCTCGCCTTCCTCGCGCAGGTCCAGGGTGACCGGCACGCCGCCCGGGCCGAGGCGGACCTCGCCGACCGGCTCATGCCCTACCTGAACTACCCGCCGGAGAATCGGCTCACCAAGTTCAGCGGCGAGCCGAAGTACGAGCCCGAAGCCCGGGCCGAAGTCGCCATCAGTTACCTCTTCCACTCCTGGCGGGCGGCCAACGGCGGCGTGGTCGAGCCGGTCGCCAGCACCGCGTTCTTCGCGGCGGCGGCGGGCACCAGGGACTTCGGGGGGCAGGCCGGGCTGACCGCCCACCAGAGCGCGACCGCCTTCGCCGCGGCGGTCAGCAAGACCGGATTCGTCTCGTTCCAGTGGGCGCCCGCCCACGACAACTGGTTGTTCGACACCCGGGCCGCCTCGCTGCTGCCGAGGCAGTCCGCGCCGGTCCTCGGCCGCACCTCCGCCGCGTACACAGTGGCCCGGGACGGTGTCGACGCCACGGCGACCGTGCTCCGCGTCGCCGGCGGCACCGCCGGATACGTCACGCTGCCCACCGGCACGGTCGTGTACGCCACCACCGGCACCGGTGCCGACGAGGGCACGCTCACCCTGTTCAATCTGGACATGCCCGGCGTACCCGGGCTCACCGGCACCCGTACCTTCACCGGTGAACAGGGGTCGGTCACCCTGGCCGGGCAATCGGGCGTCGGCGACGGCGGCACCGACCAGATCAGCTTCGCGCCTCGCCCCGCCCGGTACGTGCGGATGCTCGGCCGAACCCCCGCCACCCAGTACGGCTACTCGCTGTTCGCCTTCGCCGTGCTCGACGCCGGTGGGGTCGACCGCGCCACCGGCCGGCCCACCACGGCCTCGTCCGCCGACCCCGCCTACCCGGCGGCGCGCGCGACCGACGGCAACCCCTCCACCCGTTGGGCGGTCGCCCGGGAGGAACGCGCACGCGCGGACAGTTGGCTCGCCGTCGACCTCGGCGAGCCGATCGACATCAGCGGCGTGCGCCTGGACTGGGAGGCCGCGTACGGCACCCGCTACGTCATCCAGACCTCGCTCGACGGCACCGACTGGAGCGACGCGGCGGTGGTGCCGGACAGCCCGACCATCGCCGGCTCCTGGCTGGACGTCGACGGACGAGCGGGGCTGGTGGTCCACAACGCCCAGAATCCGATCACCGTGACCGCCACCACGGTCACCCTGTCCAGCGGACCGGCCACCGGCAGCACCCGGCTGGTCATCGAGGGGTACGCGGGCGCGAGCAGGTCGGCCCTGGCCGCCGCGGCGTCTCGAACCCTGCCCAGCGGTGGTTCGGCGGCGTTGCGGGTGAGTGACGCGGACGGATACCTGAGCCTGTTCAACCTGTCCGGCGACGACATCACGGGGGCGGCCGTCACGCTTCCGCAGCCCGCCACGCTGCGGCTGTACCACGGAAGCCAGGTCACCGGATCGGGGACCAGCACCTACCAGGTCGACCTTGCCGCCGCGAGCGCACGCGTCGAGCCGCCCCGGTTCACCGTGACCGCGGCACAGCCGGAGAAGGCGATCCCCGCCGGTACCCGGTTCGAGGTCACCGACTCGCACCACCTGCGGGTCACCGCGCCCGCCGGGCACGTCGTGAAGGTGCAGGTGGAGTCCGCGGCTGGCGGCGCCCGACAGCGGGTGACGGTCCCCGCCGGACACCGCAAGGACGTCACGTTCGCGGGTGCGACGGTGACGCCGACCAACGACCTGGCCCGGTCCCGGACGACCTACCCGACGTCACCGCTCCCGGCCGGCATGACCGACCCGTCGGCCGCCGTCGACGGTGACCCGGGGACCGCCTGGCAACCCGGCCCGAACGGCCGAATGGTGATCGACCTCGGATCGCTGCGGGATCTGGCCTCGGTCCGCCTCACCTGGACCCCCGGTCGGCGGCGGCCGGTCACCGTGGCCACCTCGGCCGACGGGCTCGGCTACGTGACGGTCGCCTCGGTTGCGAAGCCGAAACCCGAGACGACCATCTCGACCAACTCGTCCGCGCGGTACCTGGCGGTCGCGGTAGCCGACTGGCGGCCCGGTGACGCCCGACTGACCCACGCGGAGGTGTTCGGTGCCTGAACCGTCGGGATCGACCACGGTCTGACACCCGTGGCCCGAAACGACGACGGCGGGGGAGGTGCGG
>NZ_JARVKT010000022.1:0-106379 GCF_029809455.1 Micromonospora sp. DH14
CACGCCGGACCCGGGCTGCCGCGTTCATGCCACCACCAGCCGGATACCTCATACCTCCGGCCTACCGAATCAATCGACCGAGATCACGCCGACACGCCGACGGACGTCAGCCTTTCAACCTCTGTAGCCACCGCCCGATTCTCCGCGCCTCTGAATTACCGGCTGCGGTCGGGACTGATGAGGGACGACTCAGCTGCCGTCAACCGTGCCGTCGCTGAGCTGCGGAGGCTTGGGTAGCAGGATCGGGACCGTTGACAGGCCTTGGATCGCCATGGAGTAGTACGAGTCGAAGAGGTCGAACACCTCGTTGGCCTGGTCAAGGGTGAGGTCGTCGGCGCCGGTGCCGGCTGGCCAGTCATGCGATGAGACGTGGTACTCGGAGTCCATGGACATCACCTGAACCGATCCGATCTGCCGGGGCGTACGGGGCTCACCTCAGTGAAAACGTACGCGGTGCCGTTCTGGTTCACAGGCGGGTGCGTCGATGTATCGTGATCGCTCGATGTAGTGGGCCGAGTGTAACAGGGCTCCACCCTAGTGAAGGTGCTCTTTGGGGCCACCGAATCCGTCGGTTCTGCCCGATAGATGGATGAATTCCCACGTCCTCGCGAGGTACGCGTAACCGGTGGTGCTCGCGTTCAACAGGGCCAGCAACATCAGCGCGCTCCATGCCATCGACGTGATGCCGAGGATCTGCATATCGGCCGGGACCTTCCATTGCAGGAGGGGGAGCTCTGCTTTGTAAACCATGAACAGGCCGCTGGCGGCGATCGAACACAGCACAGTGGCCAGCAGGGAGATCCGCGCCGCGAGTGTTCCCTCAAGCAGACGTCGCGGTTGGCTGTCAAAGCCGAGCCAGGCTGCGGCGACGGCGGGAAAAACCAGAAGGAACGCCGGCACGTCGGTGCCCGGGTCGGGGTCGCGCGAGGTGACGAAACCGATCAGCCAGATGAGGAGGGCTGCCGCTGTGGAAGCGATGAGCGCGCGGAAGACCGAACCCGGTGGCACCTCGTAGAAGCGGAACCGCACATCCGGGATGCGATCGCCGTTGGGCAGTTTTTCTCTGGGTTCGGGAAAGAACCGTGTGTAGAAGTGGGCGTAGCGTTGACCGGCGCGGCGGCGGAAACGGTAGTAGGGCGGGGGCGTGGTCAGTTCCAGCAGCGGCCCCGACTTCTCCTGTGCGAAGCTCTGCTCAAGTCGTGACTGGCGATCGTTCCAGTGGGCGTTCAGGTATCCCACCAGTTCCTGCGCCTCCTGGACGCCGACGAACACCCCGTCCTGGCAGTCGATGATGAGGTGATAGCTCTGCGTGGTCCACGCGTTGTCCAGCGATATGGAGAAGTCGACAGGTCGGGAGCCCAGCAGCAGTCGTGCGCGCGCCTTCAACCAGCTCAGGATGCCCTCGGACAAGGGCGCAAGGGCGAGGGTGGGCGTCATCATCCGCTCGTACGAGACGACGAATCGACCGTCCACGGGACAGGGCACGGCCGCCACCACCGCGTAGTGGGATGACAGCTTCTTGATCAGTTGCGCCGCAAGCTTCAGCGCTGCGGGGTTCGCGAGCTTCGCCCGGCCGTTCGCGTGTCCTGCCCGGTACAGCGCGATGCTGCCTTCGCTGTCATCAGGCTCATCGCTCGTGGTCGTGGCCCGACGCATCACCGCCTGGAGGGCGGTCCGTTCCGCTTCGAGAGCGTCCGGGTGTCTGCCGTTGGAGATGTCCTCGCCGTAGGCGATGTCGAGGAGGGTCCGGAGCACTTTGGCGACAAGTTGCAGGTACTGCCGGTAGGAGAGCACCGGTACCGCGCTGCCGTCGGCCGCCAGGACCCGCAGGTTGTCCACCATTTCGCCCTTGCGGGGCACGAGCACGGGGAAGAGGATGACGGCCGGATGCTGGGTGGCGTCGGCGGCGTCGCTCCGCCCACCTTCGGAGCCCTCGTTGCCTGTTGTCGTCCGCTGGACCGGAATCCCTGGCCCCGGAAGTGTCGCGGTATCAGCGGAGTTCAGCAGCCGTTGGACGTCCCGTGACGGCAACTGCGCATCGATGGTGACCAACTGGGTCAGTGTCCGCTGGCCCGGATCGTATCGCTCGGTGAGCCGCTGACGAACGTGTGCGGGGTAGATGACGGCAGAGGCGAAAATGCGTGCCTGCGCGGGCCCGGCGTTGTCCGAGGTGTTGCTGATCTGAGCTTGGCCAGCCGTTCGCTGCAGGACGTTGACCTGGTATTCGGGTAGCCCCCATACCTTCGTGGATCGATGTGATGTCCGTTGCGGAAGAACGTAACGGCGTCGGGTGTGTATGACGAGGAGCAGACCGAGTGTCAACGCCGCCAGTGCCCGTAGCGCCCATCTCAGGTCGGCGCCCCAACTGTCCGGCGTGCCGACGATCACGAAGACAAACAGCAACGCCATGAGGATGCAGGTGACGAAAACGGATAGGGCCGATGGCGGCGATACCACTTTTCGCTCTGCGGCGACACGGGCCGACGACGATTTACCCGCCGGCTCTGCTTCCTGCGCGGCCGGTGCGTGTTTGAGCGAGGAGACCACATCCACCTCCGGGATCGCCGCTAGGACTCAATGAAATTCACGTTGGGCTCTACACCCTTACGGCCGGCCATAGAGGGAAGAAGATTGGTGTCAGCGATGTGACAGCAGGACCGGGCGGGCGGTTACAGTTGCCCACAGCAACGGTTCGATTACGGTGGACGGCCGGGCTGACTGCTGCTCCCCCGAACCGGTTGATCGGGTCCGGCGGCTCAGCCTGCGGGGGCTGTGTCGCTCGGTGCGCTGGCCGTGGGAGCCATGGCCGTCGGGGCCGTGGCCGTCGGGGCGCTGGCCATCGGGCGGCTGGCTGTCCGCAGGGCAGTGGTGCGGGAGTTGCGCGTCGGCCGTTTGGAGATCGACGAGCTGGTGGTGCGCAGTCGACCCACCGCCGGCGAGTGGGGCGACGCGTGTCCGTCGGCGGGAGCATGCCCCGCCGACGGACCTCACGCAGGGCGGGCCTACGGTTTGCGGGCGAGCATCCCGACGAAGGTGTGGTAGGTGTCGGTCTGCACCGTGGCGGGAGCGTCCGGCTCCGGGCGCCACTCGGCCAACGGCACCAGCCCCGGTTCCAGCACCGTCAGCCCTTCGGCGAACGAGAGGATCTCCTCGTCGGTACGCCAGCGGCCGGTGCCCAGCGACTCGTTGAAGACCCGTTCGACCTCGCGGGCCTTGCGGGAGCCCTCTGGGTCCCGCTCGCCCGGGTCGCGGAAGTGTGAGATCGCCACGTAGCTGCCGGAGGGCAGCGCGTCGATCAGCGCCGCCGCCACCGCCTTCGGGTCTTCGTCGTCACCGAGGTGGTGCAGGATCGCGAAGAGCAGCAACCCGATCGGCCGGTCGAAGTCGAGGAACCGGCGTGCGTCGGGGTGGTTGAGGATCTTCTGCGGTTCGCGGATGTCCGCCTGGATCACCGTCGCGGTGCCCTCCGCGGCGAGCAGGGCGCGTCCGTGCGTCAGGACGATGGGGTCGTTGTCCACATAGACGACCTGAGCCTTCGGGTTGTGCTCGGTGGCGACCTCGTGCACGTTGCCCTGGGTGGGCAGCCCGGAGCCGATGTCGAGGAACTGGTTGATGCCCGCCTCGGTGACGAGGTAGCGGATCACCCGACGCAGGAAGGCCCGGTTCGCCTGGCCGGCAGCCGGCCCGTCCGGTGTGATCCGCAGGGCGTGCTCGGCGACCTTCCGGTCGGCCTCGAAGTTGTCCTTGCCGCCCAGGAAGAAGTCGTAGACCCGGGCCACGCTGGGAATGGTGGGGTCGATGCCGGCGGGTGCCGCCTTGTCGCGGGTCATAGGCGTCTCCATTCGATCGGGGTTGGCGCAGGCAGAGGTCTGCGGGTGGTGCCGGTGTTGCGGCGAGTGTAGCGATCGGAACTGTTGGATTTTGCCCTACTGGTATCGCTCCCAGCCCAGCGAGGGGCGTGAATGGTGCCGACCTGGGAGGAAGGGTGCGGCGAGCGCCCGGTGTGAGCCGGGCCGCCGCCGACCGAGGCGTGAGATACGTTGGCGATCATCGATGTGTCACTGCATGGTCGGTGTATGACAGGCGTCTCCCGGTCCTCGCTGTTCTGCCGTCCGCGGCCGGCCCTGCTGGCCGCCGTCCTGCTGTCGACGGCGGTCCTCGGCACCGCCCTGAGCGCCGCACCGGCGGCCGATGCCGCCACCGCCGCGCCCGCCGCCCATCCGGGAGTCGCCCCGGCAGCCGGTGCGGCAGCGGTGTCCGCCGCGGCGCCGGCCGGAACCGCGCCGCCGGCGCCGGTGAGTACGCCGAGCACCACGCCCGTCCCGCCGAGCCCGCCCACGAACCTGACCGCCAGCGAGGTCCGGACCGGGTCGATCACCCTCACCTGGACGGCCGCCACGTCCAGCTGCTGCGCCATTACCGGCTACGACATCACGTACTACCAGGAGTTTGGCGACGTCATCCTCAGCGCCACCGCCGGCGCGGTCACCACCACCACGATCACCGCCCACGTCGGGCCGGGCATGCAGCTCTCGTTCCGGATGATCGCCCGGGACAGCCTCGGGCAACGTTCGAACTGGTCGGACAGGCTGACCGTGGTCACGCCGGTGACGGACACCGGACCGGACACCACCCCGCCGAGCGCGCCGCAGAGCCTGACCGTCGGCGAGGTGACCGCCTCGACCGTCGCGTTGTCCTGGTCGCCGTCGACGGACAACGTCGGCGTGCTCGGATACAACGTCTACCGGTTCGACGGCTGGTTCACCTCCAGGTTGATCGCCACCGTGCCGGGTACGACGTACACGGCGTCGCTACCGACGTCGACGCCGCTGCGCGACCTGTACTACGTGCGGGCCCGGGACGCGGTGGGCAACGTCTCGATCGCGTCCAACACGGTCGAGATGCCCACGACGCCCACGACGCCGCCACCGCCGCCGCCCTCCACCTGCCGGGTGACCTACCGCAACCAGTCCGAGTGGGCGGGCGGTTTCGTGGCCACCGCGACGGTCCACAACCTTGGGGCAGCGCCGGTCGACGGCTGGACCGTGACCTTCAGCTATCCGGGGGACCAGCAGGTCACCTCGGGGTGGAACGCCACGATCGGCCAGACCGGCGCCACCGTGACTGCCCGCAACGTCGACTGGAACCGGGTCCTCCCGCCGGACGGCTCGGCGACCTTCGGCATCCAGGGCCGGTGGGGCGTCAGCGACGCGCCGCCAACCGGTTTCTCGCTGAACGGCGCTCCCTGCGCGGTGGGCTGAAGGAGTCTCGTGAACACCCGTCCCCGCACCAGGGCCCTGGTCGCCGCTGTCACCGCCGGTGTCCTCGTCGCCGCCACGCTCGTCGGCGCGCCCGCACCCGCCCGGGCCGCGAACACGCTCACCATGAGGGGCGCCGACGTCTCCTCGTTGCAGCGCAGCCTGGATCTGGGGGCCGCGTACTACGACGCCGGCGGCGTCGCCCGCGACCCGCTGGACATCCTGAGGTCCGTCGGCGTCAACTACGTCCGGCTGCGCGTCTGGAACAACCCGATCAGCGGCTACAACAACAAGAGCAGGGTGTTGGCCCAGGCGAGGGCGGCCAGGGCGAAGGGCCTCAAGGTGCTCGTCGACTTTCACTACTCGGACACCTGGGCCGACCCTGGTAAGCAGTACAAACCCGCCGCCTGGGCCACCCACAACCTGAGCCAGCTGCGTACCGACGTGTACGCCTTCACCTACGACGTCTGCGCCAGCCTCAGCGGGCAGGGCACCCCACCGGACAGCGTCCAGATCGGCAACGAGATCAACGTCGGGATGCTGTGGAACGAGGGCAGGGTCGTCAACAACGACTTCGCGCCGCTGGCCAGCCTGCTGAAGCAGGGCTACCACGCGACGAAGGCGTGCGGCGGCGGCATCCCGGTGATGATCCATACCGCCAACGCCGACAGCAACGCCAACGCCCGATGGTTCTACGACGGCATCCGCGCCCAGGGTGTGCAGTGGGACATCACCGCCCAGTCGTACTACTGCATGTGGCACGGCAGCCTGGCGAACCTCTACAACAACATCGTCGACCTGCGTGGTCGCTACGGCAAGCCGGTGGTGATCGTGGAGACCGCGTACCCCTTCACCCGCGACAACGCGGACAGCGAGCCGAACGCCATCGGCGACGCGACCTGCGACGGCATCAGCGCGACCTGGTCCGGGCAGGCCCAGGAGTTCGACTGGGTCCAGAACACGGCGCGCAACGCGGGAGCCATCGGTGTCTTCTACTGGGAGCCGACCTGGTACGCCGTCCGCGGCAACGGCTGGGACCCGGCCAACATCAACGGCACCGGAAACCAGTGGGACAACATGGCCGTCTTCAACTGGTCCGGCCAGGTGAACCCGGGCGTGCGCTGGACACCCTGACCCGGCTGGGTCGGGCGTCCGGCGGCGGCTCCCGGCGTATGCCACTGCCACCCGGAGCGGCGACCACTTTCCGTCGCCGAACGTCCGCGATCAGGCGTCGGGGGAGGGTCAGCAGGTGCGCGTCTGCCAACTCACCTTCGTCGCGACCAGCGGCACGTAGAAGTTTCCCCCGCCGGGGCGAACGCACTCGACGCCGGTGTGCTCCGTCCCGAGATAGTTGTAGGACCAGCTGATCTCGGCGTTGCGTGAGGTGCGGTTGTAGAAGTTGAAGGCCGGGACGCTGCCGGACCATTCGCTGCTGGTCACCAGGGACGGAGTCGCGGTAGGACCCTCCGCTGGGTGATCCCAGTTGGCCCAGATGCAGAACGTGCCCTGCGGGCAGTTTCCGGGCGGCCAGACGTCGTTGGATGCTGCGGGGGGTGCCGCCGAGGCGGCGGGGGCGGTGGCCAGCACCCCGACGACAGACGCGACGAGGGCGAGGGATTTCACCAGCACGGTTCACCTACCTAAATCGATGGTCTTCGATGAATATCGATAGGTTACCGGTGGAAATTTGAATGGTCAAGCACTTGGCATCGACCCGGAGTGGAGCGCGGCCTACACTGCGCAACAGGTGCCCAGGAGGCTCCCGTGAACCGTCAGCGGTTGAGGTAGGCGGCCAGGCCGCCGAGTTCCTCACTGGCGATGAACACCGACCGCACGTTGAGGATGGCCTCCTCGACGTGCGTGGGACAGCCCCACGCCGCGTCGCCCCACGAATCGGCGATCTTGATCTCGGCCGGCGCGGTGCACCCGGCGGCGCCACCGAGCTGGCAGTGCTCAGGGTGCGGCGCGGCGGCCTGCGCCGCCGCGGCGGCTCGCATCTGGGTGGCGAGTTCCGCGGCGGCGGCCGCACGCTGCTCAGCCTCGGCGCGGAGCTCCCGCTCCACGAGCACCACCCTGGCCAGCTCGTCATTGGCCGACCTGGCGTGTGCCTCGGCGGCGAGCTTCGCCTGCTCGATGTGGTGGCGTTCGATGGCCAGGGCTGCGGTGCCGGCGAAGAGCCGGGCGAGGGCGAGGTCGGTGTCCTGCGGGACGCGCGGGGTGCGGTGGTACATCGCGAAGGTGCCCAACAGGCCGCCGTCGCGGGCCAGGATCGGCGTCGACCAGCACGCCGCCAGTCCGGCCTGGTCGGCCAGGTCCCGGAAGTCGTCCCAGAACGGGTCGGTGGCGATGTCGGTGACGATGACCGGCGCCCGCCGGTGGGCGGCGGTGCCGCAGGAGCCGACACCTTCGCCGGTCGCGATGCCGTCGATGGCCTTGTTGTAGAAGTCGGGCAGGCTCGGCGCGGCGCCGTGGCGCAGGTGTCGGGCGTCTGCGTCGGCGAGCAGGACGGAGACGAGCACCCCCGGTGCGAGGTTCTCGATGCAGCGGGCCATCCCGTCGAGCACCTCGGTCAGTGGTGCCTGGCGGGCGATCTGCTCCAGCAGGGCCCGGTGTTCCGCCATCAGCCGCTGGGCATGTCTGACCTGTGTGGTCTCCACACCGAGCACCCGAATCCCGGTGACGTTGCCGTCGGCGTCCCGGCGCGGCTCGTAGGTGAAGTCGAAGAACGCCTCCCGCTCCTGCGGGCCGCTGCCCAGCATCACCTGGATGTCCCGGCCGGTGTAGGGCTCACCCGTGCGGAAGACCTGGTCCAGTAGCGCGATGAAGCCCTGATCGGCCAGTTCGGGCATCAGCTCGGCGAGCGGGAGCCCGACGCGGGCGCGTTCCTCACCGATGGTGGCGAAGAACGCCGGGTTGGCCGTCTCCAGCACGTGCTCAGGCCCCGTGAGCGATGCGAAGACGGCGATGGACTGCCCGAACAACCCCCGCAGGTCCTCCTCCGCTGCCTGCTCGGCAGCAGCCGGAGCCGCAGCGGCAGGAGACCGTTGGCCTGGCACTGCGGTCATCGTGTGGTCTCGCCTCTCGTCTGCGGCTGTCGCCGGTCCAGCGTACTCACGGGTCCGGCACCGAGGTCCTACCCACCAACCAGGCGTCGCAACCCGTCGCCCGAGCAGCCACGACACCCGGCACGCGGGGTTCGTCAGCCCGTCCGGTGTGAGGGCTCCGCCGTGGTGGGCCGGGGTTGCTGTTGCCACGGATCACCGCGGGCGCCGGCGGCGAGGTGTCGCTCGTAGCTGTCCACCTTGCCGTCGACGAGGTCGAGGCAGTCACGCAGCCGCGTGAGCTGCTCGGTGATGTGGCGCCGGTGTTCGCGGAGCAGTTCGAGCCGTTCGGCCTCGTTGCCGCTGCCCTCGCGAACGAGCTGGGCCAGGCGGCCGATGGTCGTGAGCGGCATCCCGGAGGCCCGGAACTTGACACAGTTCGCCAGCCACTCGACGTCCCAGGCGCTGTAGACGCGCCTGCCGGACCTGTCCCGCTGCACCTCGCTGGCCAACAGACCCGCACGCTCGTAGAGGCGCAGGGTGTGCACACTCAACCCGGTGCGCTGTGCCACCTGCCCGATGCTCAGCCCGCCGTCCGCCATGGCACCGACCGTAGCCCGTTGACCTAGACCCCGGTCTAGCACCTAGCGTCCGCCGCATGACGCACACCACACTCGGCGCGCACAGTACGACCGACGACGTCCTCGCCGGAGTCGACCTCACCGGCACTACCGCCCTCGTCACGGGCGGCTACTCCGGCCTCGGTCTCGCCACCACCCGCGCCCTCACCCGGGCCGGCGCCCGGGTCATCGTCCCCGCTCTCCGGCCGGACGCGGCGCGACAGGCACTCGCCGACACCGCCGGGGTCGAGGTCGACCGACTCGATCTGGCCGACCTCACCTCCGTCCGCGCGTTCGCCGAACGGTTCCTCCGCAACCATCCCGCCCTCGACATCCTGGTCGCGAGCGCCGGCATCATGGCCTGCCCGGAGACACGCGTCGGACCCGGCTGGGAAGCGCACTTCGCGGTCAACCACCTCGGCCACCATGCGCTGACGAACCTGCTGTGGCCCGCCCTGACCGCCGCCGACACGGCTCGGGTCGTCTCGGTCGCCTCCGGGCGGGATCCGGCGTGGCGTATCCGGTGGGACGACGTGCAGTTCGAGCGCCGCTACGACAAGTGGGAGGCGTACACCCAGTCGAAGCTCGCGAACATCCTGTTCGCCCGCCACCTCGACCTGCTCGGCAGGGCACACCGCGTCCGCGCCTTCTCCGTGAACCCCGGCTGGATCCGCACGCCCCTGCAACGGCACCTCGCGGCCGAGGAGATGGTCGCCGCCGGCTGGATCGACGCGGACGGGAACTCCGCGCCGGGCCTGTTCAAGACCGTCGAGCAGGGCGCGGCCACCCAGGTCTGGGCCGCCACGTCACCCCAGCTCGACGCGAACGGCGGCGACTACTGCGTGGACTGCCACCTCACCGACAGCGACCCGACGGACAGTGCCGAGGCAGCCCGACTCTGGGCGTTGTCAGCCGACCTGACCGGCCTCGATCTCGGCGAGCGGGCCTGAGCCGTGCCGGTCGCGGCGGTCAGATCAGGGCCGCGGCCAGGGTGCGGAACGCGTCGGCGGGGAAGGTCGTGTCGTCGCCGCCGTTGAGCACCTGGATCGCCACCTCGTCCGCGCCGGCCTGGTAGTGCTGCTCCAGGCCGGCCGCCACCTTCTCGACCGTCCCCCAGGGGATCAGGGCGTCGACGAGCCGGTCGCTGCCGCCGTCGGCGAAGTCCTCATCGGTCCAGCCGAAGCGCCGCAGGTTGTTGGTGTAGTTCGGTAGCGCGAGGTATCCGCTCGTGTACTGGCGGGCGGTGGCACGCGCGGTGGTGGAGTCCGCGTCGAGGACCACCGCGACCTCCGGGGCGAGCAGGCGGTCGGGCCCGATCGCCGCCCGGGCCTCGGCGGTGTGCTCGGCCGGGGTGAAGTACGGGTGGGCCCCGGCGGAACGGTCGCGGGAGAGTTCCAGCATCCGCGGGCCCAGGGCGGCCAGGATGCGCCGCTCGGGCGCAAGCCCGGCCGCGTCGAGGCCGTCCAGGTAGTCCACCATTCTTGAGTACGGCCTGCGGTAGTCGGTGCCGCCGGCCTCCACCACCAGTCTGCTGTGGACAGTGACGGTGTCGGCCTGCTTCGTCGCCAGGCCGGCCTGAATCTCTCACGGTGCCAGGCCGGCCTGGATCGCCAGGATGGCCGCGCGTACCCGGTCCCGGCTGTTGGTCTTGGCCAGCACGTTCGTCACGTGGGACTTGACGGTGCTCATCGACAGGTAGAGGCGTTCGGCGATCTCGTTGTTGTTGAGCCCGGCGCCGATCAGGGCCAGCACGTCGACCTCCCGGGCGGTCAACTGGTAGGCCGACAGGTCCACCCGGGTGGCCGGGCCGGTCGCCCGGACCCGGTCGAGGACGGCACCGGTGACCTCGGCGGAGAGGACCGCCTCGCCGGCCGCGACGGTGCGCACCGCGGCGATCAGGTCGCGGGCGCTGGACCGTTTCAGCAGGAACCCGCGGGCCCCGGAGGCAATGGCGTCCAGCACGTAGGCGTCGTCGTCGAAGGTGGTGACGACGATGACGGCCGGTGCGTGCGGGATCGTGGCCAGCTCACGGGTGGCTTGCAGACCGTCGAGTACCGGCATGCGGATGTCGACGAGGGCGACGTCGATGCGGGAGTCGCGGCGTACCGCGTCGAGGAACTGCCGGCCGTCGGCCGCCTCGGCCGCGACCTGGATGTCGGGTTGGGATCGCAGGATCAGGCTGAAGCCGTCCCGGACCAACTCCTGGTCGTCGGCGATCGCGACGCGGATCACCGGTCCACCACCGGCAGGTTGGCCTGCACGACGGTGCCGCCGCCGGGGCGTCGGCCCAGCTCCCAGCTGCCACCGCAGGCGGAGACGCGTTCCCCGATGCCGAGCAGGCCCGACCCGCTCGTGGGCGTGCGGGGCGGCCCGACGCCGTCGTCGCTGACCCGCAGGCGGGCATGGTCGCCGACCCGGACCAGGTCGACCCAGGCCGCCGTGGCTTTCGCGTGCCGGGCGATGTTGGTGAGGGCCTCCTGGGCGATGCGGTAGACGGTCAACACCCCGATCTCGTCCAGGCCCGGCTCGGGATCCAGTTGGACCCGCACCGTCACGCCCTGCTGGCGCAACGGCTGCGCGAGCAGTTCGTCGATGTCGGACAGGCGCGGCGGCGCGCTCACCGCTATCGACGCGTTCGGGTCGCGCAGGTGCACGACGAGAGTGTCGAGTTCACTCAGCGCGGTACGGCCACTGCCCGCTATCGCCCGCAGCGCCGCCCCCGGGTCGTCGCTGAGTTGGCCCGCCTCGGCCTGCACCACCATCGCGGTGACGTGGTGGCCGACCACGTCATGCAGCTCCCGGGCCAGGTTGGTGCGCTGTTCGAGCCAGGCGGCCTGGCCGCGCAGGTCGGCTGTCTCCCGGGTGAGGGCGTAACCGCGTGACCACGAGCGCAGCAGGATCGCCAGGAGGTAGCCGGCCGTCACGAAGAAGAACGGCTGCTCGTACAGCCCTCGCTCGTTGAGCAGTGCGATGCCGAGTGCGCCGGTCGCACCGGTCAAGCCACCCACCCAGCCCAGCCACGGGTGTCGGGCCGGATCCTCGCAGGTGGAGACGAACACCAGGCCGGCAGCCGCGAGGCCCAGCTGCACCGATTCCCCGGTGCTCACGATCGCCACGAACCCCGCGCAGACCGCGAAGATCAGGGTTCGGTGGCGTGGGTGCAACGCGGTGGCCCCGAGGCCGACCGGCAGCACCAGCCACGCCCAGCCCGCCGGAACCGACACGCCCCCCTCGACGGTGGTGACCACGGCGACGATGATCACGCCAACCACGCCGTACGCGAGCCGGCGCGCCCGCGCGGGGTCACGCAACAGTTCGCGGATTCCAGTGCTCACCCGCACAGTCTCCGCGACCAGCCGGAACGCCGACCAGTACCCAGGTACCGGATCGGCCGGCACCTCGGTGCCGCCCGCGCGCCCAGATCGGCACCGCGGCACGTTCCGCGCGACCGCTCACCGGACGAACCTGCGGGGGTGACTCTCGTTGACTCCCGCGCCGCCCTCACCGTCGGCCCTTTCCGTACGGTTCCCAACTACATCACCGCCGTTCGTACGGTCGCCGCTGTCGCCGTCGGTGTTGTCGCCCTCGTCTCCGGTTCGGTGGCATTGATGGCGGTATCGTACGGTATCTACTGGGTCGGCGACGTGCTCGACGGCTGGGCCGCCCGTCGACTCGGCCAGGAAACCCGAGCCGGTGCCGTCTTCGACATCGTGAGCGACCGCGCCTGCACCGCCGTACTCTGCGGGGGTCTGGTCGCCCTCGTGCCTGAGGTCGCGGTCGTGGCGGTGGTCTTTCTGCTCTCGTTCCTGGTGCTGGACACCATGCTGTCGCTGGCGTTCCTGTGCTGGCCGGTGCTCAGCCCCAACTACTTCCACCTCGTCGACCGGCGGGTGTGGGCGTGGAACTGGTCGCCGCTGGCCAAGGTCGCCAACACCGCCGGGGTGATCGGCGCCATCGCGTTCGGGCAGTACCGGCTCGCGCTGGGCGTCGCCGTCGCCGTCGTCGCGGTGAAGCTGTGGTCGGTCGCGGCGGTGGTCCGGCTGCTCCACCGGGACGGCCGGGCGTGAACAGCCTCGCCGAGGCCGCGGTGGCGCTCGGCTACGGTCTCGCCTCGGCGCTCGTCCCGGTCGTCAACGCCGAGGCGTACGCGGTGGTCGCCGGGCACCGTGGCGGGCACGCCCTCCTCGCCGTGCTCGCCCTGGCGCTCGGGCAGACCGTCGGCAAGCTGCTCCTGTTCGAATCGGCGCGACGCGGATCGGGGTGGTTGGCCCGGACGCTCGCGCGGCGCGGCGAATCAGGTCGGGCGGTGGCCCGGACGGCACGGTGGGCTGCGCCGATCCGGCGCTGGCTCTCCCGCCGCCGCACCGCCCTGCCGACCGTGCTCGTCTCCGCCACGGTGGGGGTTCCGCCGCTGGCCGTCGTCAGCCTCGCCGCCGGCACCGCAGGCCTTCGACGCTGGGAGTTCGTCGTCGTGTGCCTGTCCGGTCGGCTGCTCCGGTTCGCAGTCCTCGTCCTGCCGGCGGCGCTGGCCTGACCACCGGTTCGCGTCAGAGGAGCCGGCCGTCGTGGGCGAGCAGGGCGATCTGGGTACGGTTGTCGAGATCCAGCTTGGTCAGGATGTGCGAGACGTGGGCCTTCACCGTCGTCACGCTCATCAGCAGTTCGCCGGCGATCTCGGCGTTGGAACGCCCGTGCGCGATGGCCAGCACGACGTCGCGTTCCCGGGGCGTGAGCACCGCCAACCGCGCCCGCGCCTGCTCGTAGGTCTCGGCTCCCGACGCGACCCGCTGCATGAGCCGGCGCGTCACCCCCGGCGACAGCATCGGGTTGCCGGCCGCCACCGCGCGGACCGCCTGGCTGATCTGCTCGGGTGGAGTGTCCTTGAGCAGGAAGCCGCTCGCGCCGGCTCGCAGGGCCCGTACCACGTGCTCGTCGGTGTCGAAGGTGGTGAGCACGATGATCTCGGGGGGACGGTGGCGGCGGCGCAGGCGTTCGGTGGCGGTGATGCCGTTGACGCCGGGCATCCTGATGTCCATCAGCACCACGTCGGGCAGGTGCCGGTCCACCGCGGTGATCGCCGTGGCACCGTCGGCGGCCTCGCCCACGACGACGATCCCGTCCGCCCCGTCGAGCATCAGCGTGAGCATCCCCCGCACGAGGGGGTCGTCGTCGACGATCACGACCCGGACCGGTCCCGTCACGTCGGCCACGGCAGCCACGCGGTGAGGTGGAACCGGCCCGTGGCGTCGACGTGGTGGGTGACCCGACCACCGGTGAGCGCGGCCCGTTCGGCGAGGCCGATCAGACCCGTACCGGCGCTGCCGGTGGCGCCGCCGTCAGGCGTGGTCGGGTTGCTCACCGCGATGCGCAGGCCGGTGCCGGGCGCGCCGCCGAGCACCAGCCGGACCGGCTGCCCGGCGGCGTGCTTACGGGCGTTGGTCAGCGCCTCCTGCGCGATCCGGTACGCGGTGCGGCCCACCGCGGCGGGAATCTCGACCGGCGGGCCGAGCGGGTCGTTCACCTCGATCCGTTGCCCGGCGGCCCGCGCCTCGTCGAGCAGGCGCGGCAGGTCGGCGAGTGTCTGCCCGGGTGGCGCGTCAGTCGGCGACTCGGCGTCGTCGCTGCGCAGCAGGGTGATGACCTCGCGCAGCTCGTCGAGGGCGTGATGGGCGCTGGCCCGGATCACCCCGGCGGCGGCGCTGAGCCGCTCGGGCGGCGCGTCCGGCCGGTACTCCATCGCGCCGGCCGCCGCCGCCAGCAGTGACAGCCGGTGGGCCAGCACGTCGTGCATCTCCCGTGCGATCCGGCCGCGCTCCGCCGCCCGCGCCTCGTCGACCCGCCGTTCCTGCTCCTGCTCGGCCCGCCGGGCCCGGTCCCGCAGCTCCGCCAACAGGGCGTTGCGGGCCTGCGCCCAGGTGCCCCAGCCGAACAGGGCCGCGTACGCGATCGTCATCAGCACCAGCCGCCACCCGTACGGCAGGCTCGGCACCGGCCGCCAGAACGCCTGCACCGCCTCACCCGCCACGCTGATCGCCGCCACCGCCGCCGCCTGCCGAAACGGCCGGTTGCGGGCGAGGAACAGCACCGCGAAGCTGGCCACCGGCGTGGCCACCGGGGACAGCGCGACGAGCACGCCGGCCAGCACACCACCGGTTCGTGGGCGGAGGATGACCACCGGAACGAGGATCAGGGCGGCCACCGCCAGCGCGACGTCGACGCCGACCAGTCCGGGGGAGCTGGACCGGGTGGCGGACCACAGCATGGTCGCGACGAGGACACCGACCGCCGCTGTCGTCACGCCCACCTGAGCGAATCGCCACGCCCCGGGCGGTTCGACCTCGCACGCCGCCGCATCCACATCGCGCACGCTACTGCGCTGGTGGCGGGCCGGACCACCTCCTTTGGTAGTACGCCGAGCCGCCGGCGGACGTACCCGTCGCGGCGTCCGGACCGACGCGTCCGGGCCGGCCCGGTCCGCAGACTCAGGCCATGACGAAGAACCTTCCCCTGGTACGGGCCATCGTGGCGGCCGGCGCGATCGTGGTGGCGGTGGCCGAGTTCGCGCTGCTGCACTCGGCTGCCGGCGTCGACCTGTCGGTCAGGTCCGGCGGCTCGACCCGACAGGTCACTGTGGGCGCGGTCATCGTCGCCGCGACGGTCGCGGCGCTGGCCGGCTGGGCGCTGCTCGCGGTGCTGGAACGTCGCATCGACCGCTCCCGTGTCTGGTGGACCTCGACCGCGGTCGCGGTCCTGCTGCTGTCGCTCGTGGTCGGGCCACCCAGTGGCGTCGGCGGGGCAGCGAAGGCGACCCTCGCGCTGCTGCACCTGAGCGTCGGCCTCGTCCTCATCCTCGGCCTGCCCCGGCCCCGACCGGTAGGGGCGGACCGGTGACCGCGCTGACCGTCCGCAAGCAGGACGGGGCGTTCGTCCTCGACCCCGGGTCGCGCGCCTCGCTGCGTACCGGCTGGACCTGGCGGTGCGGCGAGATCCGCACCGGCACCGGCCGCTGGACGGTCGAACCGACCGGCCGCCGACGGATCGGATTCGCCGCCCGGGGCGAGCACGGCGTGCCGGTACGGCTCGACCCGGGCCGCTCGCACGTGCCGGGGCCGGGCGGGGTGGCGCGCTGGACGCCCGGCCACTGCGGTGGCGAGCTGGTCCGCGACGGGCACCGCCTGGCGGTGCGGCTTCCCGGCCGACGGGGTGGGCCGATCCGCGTCGACGTCACCGGCGAGTGGGCCGAGCTGGAGCTGGTGGTGCTCACCGCCTGTTTCGCGCTGATGAGCCGGCGGCGGCGGCGCACCCTGATCATGATGGCGGTGGTCAGCGGGGCCGGTGGCTGACCGTTCGACGGCGGAGCGTGCGACGCGACGCGGTGGGATCGGTCGGCGCTGGTCCGACGGCGCGACCGCGACGCGTGTCCACGGCGAGCAGGGTGAGCGCGGCCAGCGCCAGCAGCCCGCCGACGAGCGCCAGCGGGCGGGCCCCCGAGGTGGGCAGCAGGGCACCGCCGAGCAGTGACCCGCCGGCGATGCCGGTGTTGAAGGCGATGCTGACCCCGGCCGACGCGATGTCGGTGCTGCCCGGGGCCAGGTGCAGCATCCGGTTCTGCACGGCGGAGCCGAACGCCGCGTACGCGAGGCCGATCCCGGCGAGGAACGCGACCACACCCGGCTTGAGCGCGCCGAGCGCGTACAGCCCCAGCAGCGACACCATGCCGATGCTCAGCGGCGTCAGCAGCGAGGCGATCGGTCGGCTGTCCAGAGTCCGCGCCGCGACCAGGGTGCCGACGACCCCGGCCGCGCCGGAGACGAACAGCAGCGGTGCCAGCACCGCGTCGGCGAAGCCGCTGACGTCGAGCAGGAACGGTGTCACGTAGGTCTGCAGGGTCATGAAGCCGCCGATGCCGAGGGCAGTGGCGATCAACAACACCGCGAAGCGACGCCCGTCCGGCGCGGAGCCCCGGGCGGCGCCACCAGCGGCCGGGGGATAGGACGGAAGGAGGACCACCACTGCGGCGGCGATCGCGAGACCGACCCCGGCCAGCACCGCGAACGCGGCGCGCCAGCCGGCCTGCTGCCCGAGCCAGGTGCCGAGGGGTACGCCGAGCACCGGGGCGAGCGTCGCCCCGGTCGCGAACAGGGCCACCGCCCGGCCGCGCACCGCGACCGGAAACGGCCCGATCACCGTCGCCGTGGCGACGGACCAGAACAGCGCCTGGGCGAGGCCGGTGACCAGACGGGCACCCGCCAGCACGGTGTACGTCGAGGCGAGCGCGGCGGCGGCGTTGGCGGCGGCGAACAGCAGCATCGTGACGCCGAGCAGCTGCCGCCGGGGGATCCGCTGGGTCAACCGGGTCAGCGGCACGGACGCCAGCACCACCACCACGGCGTACCCGCTGACCAGCAGTCCCACCTGTGAGCGGGACCGGCCGAGGTCGGGTGCGATGTGGGTGAGCAGACCGACCGGCAGCAGCTCGGTCGTGATGAACGCGAACGCGGCGAGGGAGAGCGTGACGAGCACCGCCCCGGCCCTTCGCGGCGACACCTCCGGTGCCATGGTCCACCCCCGTTCCAGGGGGCACCGTAGTGGAGCCCCCGACCTCAGCTCCGCTCGCGGGGTATCTCGACGGACGTCGATCCCGTCACGGGCGGCCGCCCGTCACCGGCTGCACCGTCACCACCTCACGCATGCCGGCTCGGTGCAGCCGCTCCAGCAGGGTCATCTCCGGGATGCTCCTCGTGTCCGGCGACGGTCAGCCGATCCTAGGTGGCCGGTCACGGCTCGTCCTGCCGGGCCGGTTGTGGACGAACGACACGTCACCGGCCGATAGGGCGACGGCGACCTCCCAGCGGCGCAGGCCGGCCGGTGGGGTGCCCACGGACGCCGCTTCGATCCGGGCGAGGTCGTCTCGCCGTCGACGGGTATCCCGCTCATGCGAAGCGGTCGGCCAGCTTCGTCAGCTTGCTGACGTAGGCCGGCCAGTCGAAGCCGTCGGGGAGGATGGTGCTGTCCCGCCGAAGGCCGATCGTTGTGTCGTGCTGTTCGCGCATGATGTCGGCGTGCCCGGCGTGACGGGCGAGATCGCAGGTCACATGAATGATGATCTTGTGCAGCGTCACGTCCTGCGCACCGGGCCGCCACCACGACACGTGCCCCGGCGCGTCGAGTGGCAGCTCGTCGATCGT
The DNA here is from genome assembly GCF_029809455.1 of Micromonospora sp. DH14. Taxonomy (NCBI): domain Bacteria; kingdom Bacillati; phylum Actinomycetota; class Actinomycetes; order Micromonosporales; family Micromonosporaceae; genus Micromonospora; species Micromonospora sp. DH14. The sequence continues at coordinate 18,108 of NZ_JARVKT010000022.1, forward strand.
TTGGTCGGCGAACGCGCCGACCCGGCGATACAGGTCGATCAGACCGTCCTTCGTCTCGTCTTCCCGGGCGTACCAGTCGGCCTGGGGGTCGTCGTCGAACGCCGCCAGCGGGACCAGCTCGCCAGGGGTCGGGAATTCGCGGCCGAAGGTGGGCCCGAAGTAGCCGGCTTCGACATTGAGGCAATGCTTGAGGACGCCCAGCAGGTTGTTGCCGGTCGCCGTGCGGGGCAGCCTGGCCTCGCGTTCGCTGAGCCCGTCGAGCTTCCAGATGAGGGTATCGCGGGTCCCTCGAAGGTAGAGGTGCAGCGCAGCCTTCATGTCGCTCAGATCAGCCATGCCGGCGAGTCTTCCCTATCCGCCGGACCGTCGCGCACCCTCGGCGGGCCGGTGCCAGGGCGCCGGCCCGCCGAGCGACGTGGTCAGCTTGCGGTGCAACTCGCGGTGGCTCCGCTGCCGGTGCCGGTGCCCTGGAATCCGAAACTGGTGGCCTGTCCCGCGGCCAGGCGCCCGTTGTAGCTCTGGTTCGCGACGGTGATGGTCCCGCTGGTGCCGCTGCTGACCCCGTTCCAGAGCGAGCTGACCGACGCGCCGCCGGGCAGGGTGAGGGTGACCCGCCAGCCGGTCAGCGCGGTGGTTCCCGCGGTGACGCTGACGTTGGCGACGAATCCGCCGTTCCACTGGTCCTGCACGGAGTAGACGGCGGTGCAGCCGGGGGTGCCGGTGGGCGGTGGGGTGGTCGGCGGCGGCGTGGTGGGCGGTGTGCCGTCGTCGAGCGTCAGGTTCTTCTGCTGGACGCTCCACTGGCTGCGGCACAGACCGCAGTCGGCGCCGACGAAGTTGCGACCGGTGGTGGTGTCACCCTTCAGGCGCCACGTGAAGTAGAGGGTCGCGACCCGGCCGAACTCGCCGCCGTTGGTCTGGTCGTAGGTGCCGCCGTGCCCGACATTCAGGTTGCCCATGAAGGCGGGCAGGCCGGCGGGGAGTTTGCCCCAGTCATCCATGGCGTTCGGGTAGGCGATGTCGCTGGGCCCGCCGACGAAGTAGGCGATCGGCCTGGTCAGCCTCCGGAGCTGGTAGTCGTCGGCGTCGTTCAGCAGTCCGCTGCTGAAGATGCCGGTCGTGGTGACGCGCGGGTCGTTCGAGACGGCGTACGCCTCCAAGCCTCCGCAGGAGAAGCCGGCGACGGCGACCTTGCTCGTGTCGATCTTGTTGTAGTACTTGCTGCCCTGCCGGGAGTTCTCCGCGACGGCCCAGTCGATGGACTGGGTGAGCATCTGGGAGGTGGTGGAGCCGGACCCGTTCGGGGCGCCGTTGGCGATGGCCAGGAAGCCGTGGGAGGCGATCTCGCGGAGGAAGTTGCCCTGGGAGAGGCCGTTGGCCGAGCAGCCGCCGTTGCCCCACACCACGATGGGCAGGCGTTCGGACGGGAGTGTCTGGGGCCGGAAGATGGTGTGGTTGGCAAGGGTGGTCGAGGTTTCGTAGTCGGCCGGGTAGGGGCCGGAGCCGCCGACGGCGGCGGACGCCGGTGTCCCGCTCAGCGCCATGATCACGGAGGTGACCGGGACGATGGCGGCCGCCAGGCCCGCGTAGATCTTCGATCGCCTTCTCATTGAACCCTCCAGAAACAGTCACGGTGGCGCTCCCTGGGGTGGTGTCATCCGCACCCCGACGAAGGTGGTCGGCGCTGGCCACGGGTCTGGTCGACAGGGGCGCGTCGCGGCCTGGGCGGTGGCCGTGCCCTCGGCCACCACTGCCCGCTCGTCCAGCGCCGGCGACCGCCCGGCCGCGGTCCCCACAGGCGATCTGATGGGAGCTGTGTGCAGTTACTATCACTCTCGTAACGAAAAGTGTCAATGTCTGGGCTGCTCTGACCGGCCGCGACCGGTCAGCCGACGCGTGCTGTGCCACCGATCGGCTCCGGGCGCGAGGGGTTCCTCGACGCCCGGAAATGGGTGATCCACGACGAGGCCTCCGGCCAGTGCGGCGTCATCACCTCGATCAGACGCGCCTGGGCGAGCGAGCCGAGCATGGTGTGGATGTCCAGGAAGGTCTCCCGCGCCTCGGGACGGGGCCAGGGCTGCGGTAGCAGATGCGCGGGCAGGTCCGGGTCGACGTCGGCGAACTTCCGCCAGGAGTCCATGGCCGAGGTGCGCGCCACCAACGCCCGGGCCCCGTCCACCTCCCCGTTGCGCGCGGCCGCCCGCAGCTGCGCGTACCGCGCGACGAAGCTCGCGTACGCCGAGGCGAGAGCGGTCAGGTCGTACGCGGCGGCCGGGCCGTGTGGCCCGGTCTCCTCGTCGAACCGGGCGTGCAGGACCGACCACCGGGCGCCCTCCACGTGCCGCAGCAACGCACGCAGCGCCTCCCGCACCGGCGCGGCGTCGGACCCCGGCCGGATCCACACGCTGTCGTACAGGCCCACGAAGCCCAGTGCGCTCAACGACCTGCGCAGCGCGTGACGGGCCGCCTGGCCGGAACTCGGAAGGGAGAAGGACGCCAGCAGCCACTCGCCGGTCCAGGACGCCGGGTGGGAGCCGAAGTTCAGGAAGTGCTGCATCCGGGAGCGGTGCTTGGCGATCGCCTGCGGCGTGAGGTGGTAGACCGGCGGCCGGCGGTTCCCCCGCACGGCGATGAGACCACGCTTGACCAGCCGGGACAGCGCGGCACGGGCACTGGACTCGCTGACCCCGAACTCGCCCAGCATCGCGATGACCGCCGTCGACGGCAGGTCGGCCTCCGCGGAGTCGAGGTACTCGCCGAGCAGGGTCGTCAGAAGGTGCTGCGGGCTGGACCCGGCCTGGGCCCGGGGGGTTCGGACGTCGTCGGCGGGCTCGTGGAGGTTCACCTCACCAGATTGCCGCACCACGACGCGCACGGGCCTCGTCCCGAGCAGGGCGGGGTAAGGCGCTACCCGGGGCGGACGAGGGCACTATCGTTCTGGCGTGCACATCCGCTTCGACGTCCCCGCCGATCCCGCCTACCCGGGCCGGGTGGCCGCCGCGCTCGGCGCCGTCCGGCTCCGCAGATTCGGCTATATCGGAGCGGTCCTGACGGCGGTCGGGGTCATCGGCCTCGTCGTCTCGCGGGGGTTCGGGTGGGGTGAGCGGAGTGCACCGCTGTGGACCGCGCTGGTCGTCGCCGGCGTGCTGTCGATGCTGTACCGGCCGTGGGTGCTGGCCCGCGCCCGACGCCGCTCCGGCCGCTACGCCGTCGCGGGCGCCTACGACATCACCGACGACAACATCATGATGCGCAGCGGCTCCGAGTCCGGTGGCATTGCCTGGGACGGGGTCGACCAGGTGCGCGACGTCGGAGATTTCTGGGTCGTGTACGTCGGCCGGATGCCGGCGACCGTGATCCCGCGCTGGCTGATGTCCGCCGAGGACGCCGAGACGTTGCGCGCCCATCTGACCGAACGCGGGCTGCTGGGACGTCGGTGAGCCCGGCGGCGTGCCGGAGAGCGGAACGCCAGCGTCGCGGAATCGGGCCGCCGTGTCGGCATCCGCGCCCCTGATCGGCGACGGCTACCTATTCTCGACGGGGACGCACCGAATCCCAGTGGTGGCCGTCGGCCCGACGGCTGACAGGAGGCCGTCATGAGCAGCAAGGATCGACCTGCGGGGATCAGCCCCACGGCGGTGAAGTCAGCGCCGGGGCTGTGGCGGATCGACCTGCAACGGCACGACCTCAGCATTCCCGGACGGGAGGTCATTCAGACCCGGGTGGAGTTCACGCCGGATTCGCCACCGTTCAAGCACTTTCACCCCGGCGAGGAAATCATCTGCGTTCTGCAGGGAACGCTGGAATACCGGCTTGAGGGGCAGCCGCCCGCGGTGTGCAATCCCGGCGACGCGCTGACCGTTCCGTACGGTGTGCACCACCAGGCCCGCAATGTCGGCGACGGCATCGCTGTCGAGCTGGCCACGTACGTCGTCGAGAAGGGGAAACCACTTCTCACCAAGGTGGAGTGAGCGCGGGGGCCAGGCGAGTCGCCTGACCCCCGCCGTGCGGGCTCGGTCAGCCCAGGTACTTCTCCCACGGACCGGTGATGGCCAGGGTGAGGCCCGGGTCCTGCATGTTGACGAAGAGCACCTTGCCGTCGGCGCTGAAGGTCGGCCCGCAGAACTCCGAGTCGTTGAGCTGGTTGCGGGCGATCGGGTACGTCGGGCCGCCCGGGATGGTGCTGAGCACGTGCGAGGCGCCGGAGCCGTCCTCGGCGAGCACGAGGCTGCCCCACGGGGTGACCGTCACGTTGTCCGGGCCGTCGAAGGTGAGGTCGGTGTACCTGACCGCCGTGCCCTCCTCGGACTGGGTCTGGTGCGGGAAGTACGTCACCAGCTGGATGGTCTGGTCCTTGAAGTTGTAGAACCAGACCATGCCGTCGTGCGGCGCCGCGTCCGCCGGCAGGTCACCCTCGTCCCAGGCGTACGAGTTGACCACGTACACGCCCTCGTCGGTGGCCCACACGCCCTCGAACTTGCGTCCTCGGGTGACCTGGCCGTCGGCGAACTGCTCGCGTACCGACGTGGTGCGCGCGTCGCGGTCCGGCACCTCGATCCAGCGGACCGGGAAGGGGCGGCCCAACTGGGCGGAGGTCAGGTACGCGACGTCCGGCAGCACCGAACCGTCGTCCATGATGATCTGCATGGCGGCGAGGACACCGGCGTTCGGTGCGAGGCGGGTGAGCACGCCCGGGCCCAGCTTGACGCCGTGCGGCGCCGTCCAGCGGTAGAAGAGGCCGTTGGGCCCGTCGGCGTCCTCGGAGAGGTAGATCCGGGTGCGGTCCTTGTCGACGGCCAGAGCCTCGTGGGAGTAACGGCCCAGGCACTTGATCGGCTTCGGGTCGGCGCTGCCGTCGGCCCACACCTCGAAGACGTAGCCGTGGTCCTTCTGGTAGACGCCGGAGCGGCTGCCCTCTTCCCACTTGTCGCCGGCCCGGTCCTCGGTCTCCTCGCAGGTGAGCCAGGTGCCCCAGGGGGTCGGTCCGCCGGCGCAGTTGGAGATGGTGCCGGAGAGCGCCACGAACTCACCCAGGTTGCGGCCCGCGAGGTCGGTCTTGATCACGGTGCAACCGCCGGCGTCGACCGCGCCCGCGTCGTAGACGGTCCCCTTGACGTGGGGCACGCCGAACTCGGCGCCCGGGTCGATCTCGTGGTTCTGGATCAGGGTGTACCGGCCACGGCCGGCGTCGTAGACGGCCATGCCGTCGTGGTCCGACGGGGTCACGCCCTGGCCGCGGTCGAGCCGGGTGACGCCGGTCCGGGTGATCACCGTGTAGCTGAAGCCCTTGGGCAGGGCCAGGACTCCCTTGGGGTCGTCCACCAGCGGCGGGAAGGGCACGTTGCCGGGCTTCACCGGCGGGTGCGGCCGGGCCGGGCTGGCCTGGGCCAGGGACGGCAGGCCGCCCGCGACGGCAAGGCCGACGCCGGCGGCGGCGCCGCTGGCGAGGAAGGTACGACGAGAGGAAGGCACGCGGATCAGCTCCTGGTCAGGACAAGTGCGATGGCTCGCAGCCAACTCCTGCGGGCGGACGGCGACACGTCACCAGTGGGAGCGGGCGGTGACATCGAAGTGAAGAGTCAGGGTCGCGACGGCGTGCGGTCCGTGGTGTCGGCGGCCTGCGGGCTTGACCTTGACGCTGCGTCAACCCTCCATGCTGACGCCATGAGCATCCCGCCACCAACAGCGCAGGCCGAGCAACCAGCGATCCACGTGCACGGCCTGGAGAAGTCGTTCAAGCAGCTGAGGGTGCTGCGCGGCGTCGACATCGACGTGGCGCGCGGCAGCATCTTCGCCCTGCTCGGCTCGAACGGGGCCGGCAAGACCACCGTGGTGCGAATCCTGGCCACGCTCCTGAAGGCCGACGGGGGGACCGCCCGGGTTGCCGGCTTCGACGTGGCGACCCAGGCCGCCGACGTACGGCAGGCGATCAGCCTCACCGGGCAGTTCGCGGCTGTCGACGAGATCCTCACCGGCCGGGAGAACCTGGTCCTGGTCGCCCGGTTGCGGCACCTCAGTGAGCCCGGCGTGATCGCTGACGACCTGCTGCGGCGCTTCTCGCTGACCGAGGCGGGCACCCGCAGGGTGCGGACCTACTCCGGCGGCATGCGTCGCCGGCTGGACATCGCGATGAGCCTGATCGGGAACCCGCCGGTGATCTTCCTCGACGAGCCGACGACCGGGCTGGACCCGGAGGCGCGCATCGAGGTGTGGCAGGCGGTCAGGGAACTGGCCAGTGGCGGCACCACAGTGCTGCTCACCACCCAGTACCTCGACGAGGCGGAGCAGCTCGCCGACCGGATCGCGATCCTGCACGAGGGCCGGATCGTCGTGAACGGCACCCTCGACGAACTCAGGCAGCTCCTGCCACCCGCCCAGGTCGAGTACGTGGAGAAGCAGCCGACCCTGGAGGACGTCTTCCTCACCCTCGTCGGCACGAAGACGGAGAAGGAACAACGATGAACAAGCACTTCCTCGGCGACACGACGGTCCTGCTGGGACGCTCACTGCGCCACATCGCCCGCAGTCCGGACACCATCATCACGACCGCTGTCATGCCGATCGCCTTCCTGCTGCTGTTCGTCTACGTCTTCGGCGGCGCGATCGAGACCGGCTCCGACTCGTACGTGAACTATCTGCTCCCCGGCATCCTGCTCATCACCATCGCGTCGGGCATCTCGTACACCGCCTTCCGACTGTTCCTGGACATGCAGGGCGGCATCTTCGAACGGTTCCAGTCCATGCCGATCGCCCGATCCTCGGTGCTGTGGGCGCACGTGCTGACCTCGCTGGTCGCCAACCTGATCTCGCTCGCCGTGATCGTCCTCGTGGCCCTGGCGATGGGCTTCCGCACCGGCGCCGGGGTGCTGGGCTGGCTCGCCGTCGCCGGCATCCTGCTGCTGTTCACCCTGGCGCTGACCTGGATCGCCGTGATCCCCGGCCTCACCGCGAAGTCGGTGGACGGCGCGAGCGCGTTCTCGTACCCGCTGATCTTCCTGCCGTTCGTCAGCTCGGCCTTCGTGCCCACCGCGTCGATGCCCGGCCCGGTGCGCGCCTTCGCCGAGCACCAGCCGGTGACCGCCATCGTCAACGCGATCCGGGACCTCTTCGCGCAGAAGCCGGTCGGTGCCGGCATCTGGGCCGCGCTGGCCTGGTGCGTCGGGATCCTGGTGGTCGCGTACGTGTTCGCCAACCTGACCTACCGCCGCAAGATCTCCTGATGCGGATTCTGGTGGGGCCGGACGACCCGCGAGGCAGGATCACCGCATGCTGACGATCAGCCAACTGGCGGCGTACGCCGGCGTCACGGTGCGGGCGGTGCGCCACTACCACCAGATCGGGTTGCTGCCGGAGCCCGAGCGGGACTCCTCGGGCTACCGGCGGTACGGCCACGGCGGCGGTGTCCCTCATCCGGATTCGGATCCTCGCCAACGCCGGGGTGCCGCTGTCCCAGATCGGTCAGATGCTGGAGGCCGACGCGCCGACCTTCGCCGCCGCGGTCGCCGACATCGACAGGCAGCTGCGCGACGAGATCGCCCGACTGGAGGCCAGCCGTCAGCAGATCGCGCAACTCGCCGCCGGGGACCGGCTGGCACTCCCGCCGCAGGTGATCGCCTATCTCCACCGGCTCCGGGAGATCGGGGCCTCGGAGCGGGTGGTGGCGGGCGAGCGGGACGGCTGGATCCTGATGGCGGCCCGTTGGCCCGACCGCGTCGGCGACTGGATGCCCGGCAAGATCGCGCAGCTGGATGACCCGCAGGTCGTTCGGCTGTACCAGATCCTTTCCGGGGTCTTCGACAGCGACGCGGGCGACGACGCGCGCCTGGAGGAAGCCGCCGACCTCATCGCCGGCCTGGCCGAGCAGGCGTACGCCTCGGGCGAGATCGACCTCGGCGAGGTGGGGCAGGACGATCTGCCGTTCGACCTGCTGGACGCGCTCGCCGTCGAGGCCGACCCGCGGTTGCAGCGCCTGCTGGACCTGGTCCGGGAGCGGGGCTGGGCCGGGCTGGCCCGGTTGGAGCGGCTGCCGGCGTCACCCGACTGACCGTCGCCACGGACCGCGGTCAGCTCTGCTGGTAGTTCACCGCGGCGAACCCGCACGGCTGGTGCAGGTGCAGGTAGTAGGCGCCCTCGCCGACCTCGTCCAGGTCGGCACCCCCGATCAGGCCCAGGTAGTCCATCGGCTCGCCGCAGCCGGGGCAGTCGGCGTGCTCGGCGTCCTGGATCCAGTCGGGCCGGCCGCCCAGTGTCGAGCCACCCTCGTTCCAGGCGCTGGCCTGGTACGGGCTCGCCAGGGCCGGCCCCGGAACCGGGAGCAGTGTCGGCGGGTCCTCCGGCCCGACGTCACCGCCCAGGTAGCTCGGACGGGTGTTGTCAGCCCACCAGTCGGTGGTGCCGGCCGGCGTGACCCGGCTGTACAACGTCGTGTAGCAGGCGCAGAAGTGGCAGGTCTCGATGACCAGGCGGCCGGACCAGCCGGTGTGTGCCAGCGCGGCGCGGATCGTGGGGTCGGTGGTGTCCAGGTCGGCGGCGACCCAGAGGGGTGACGTGCACCAGGGGCAGGTGGGTCGGCCGGCTGGCGCGGGCCCGTCTCGCATGACCCACCGGTACGCGAGGTCAGCGCACAGGTCCCGGCGGTTGCCGTCCGGCCCGATCGTCCAACCGCCCTCGAGCGCATAGCTCAGCACGCCGACGTGCAGGTCGTCCGCACCGGCTGGCGGCTGCGTCGACCAGCGACGCAGGGCACGCTCGGCGAGCGGGTGCCCGCTGTGGGCCAGGATGAGGAGCAGGTGGTTGAGCCGGTCCGGCGTCCGCCCGCCGTCGATCTGCTCGATGACCCGGCTGACCACGTCGACGTTCGCCGCCCGGTACAACGTCGCCGGCCACAGCAGATCGAGGTCGAGCAGGCTTGCGTGGTACGGCGACAGTCTTTGCGGATCGGCGGCACCGATCTCGGTCAACTCCTCGATCGCGTCGTCGTCCCCGTCCGCCGCTCTGCCGATCAGTTCCTCGATCACCAGCGGATGGTAGCCGGGTGGCAGGCGCGCTTCGTCCGCGGTCGATCGGTCGACCTCCGCCGCAGGCCACGCGCCCTCGCCTCTCGCCCGGCCCCGAAACCTACCCGGACCGGGCGGCAGCCGTTCGCCCGTTTGCGACACCCGTGGGTTGGGCACACAGCGGCATGGCGACGCAGATCCTGGTGATTCAGGGAGCCGGTGCCGGCGTACACGACGAGTGGGACAACCGGCTGGTGGACAGCCTGCGCCGTGAGCTCGGGGACGGGTACGAGGTCCGCTACCCGCGGATGCCCGACGAGGACGACCCGAGCTACGCCACCTGGAGTACGGCCATCCGGCGGGAGATCGCGGTGCTGGCCGACGGGGCGGTCGTCGTGGGCCACTCGGTGGGCGCGACGATCCTCGTCCACACCCTCGCCGAGCAGCCACCACAGCGGGTGCTCGGCGCGATCGTGCTGATCGCCGCCCCGTTCGTCGGCACCGGCGGCTGGGCCGCCGACGAGTTCGAGTTGCCACCCGATCTCGGCGCGAGGCTGCCGCGCGGGGTGCCGGTGCACGTGTTCCACGGCCTCCGGGACGACACGGCGCCACCGTCGCACGCCGACCGGTACGCCGACGTCATCCCGCAGGCACGTCTGCACCGGCTGCCGGAGCGCGATCACCAGCTCAACGATGACCTGCGCGAGGTGGCTGCGGTGATCCGGCGCGGTCCAGCGACCGCGGCGGATCGTGTTCCGCCGCGGTCGCCGCTCGCCTGACCCGAAGCTGGCGCCCAGCGCAGCACGGGTTCATCGGGGTCGCAACCGCACCTCGGGCTGGTGGCGGCGGGCGAGGTGATCGATGCCGGTAACAATGGCGGCGATCACCGCGATGAGGATTGCCAGTGGTAGCGGCTGACCGTCGAAGTGCCGCATCGCCGTGTCGACGAGAAGCGGGTCGGGGATGAGCCATCCGGCCAGGAAGCCGGTGAGTCCGACGCCGACGATGACGGCGGGCCGATGGCGGCGGACCGCGAAGCCGGCGACGACAGCGGCGGTGGCGGCGGCGAGGATCCCCAGGACCGTCGGCACGGCGTCGAGAACATAGACGCCGTGGCGTCCCCATGCTCCGGTGCCTTTCCAGGCGAGGATCCCGAGCGGGACGAGGGCCCACCAGAACAGGCGCGGCCGGGGCGCGGTCCACCGCTCGCGGGCGGCGATCGCGAGCAGGACGAGGATCGAGACCGGTACGGCGGTGGTGAACAGCCGTTGGTCGAGATTGGTGCCCATGCCGCCGCCGTTGCGCGCATCGACGACGTACCAACCGACGATGGCCGTCAGGAATATCGCCTGCACGGTGAGGGCGGTCCGGGCCGCGCCGCACAGCCAGGCGATGAGCGGTGCGAGGGGCAGCAGGCCGAAACCGACTAGCTGCGGCCAGCTGGCGATGATGGCCGGCATGTTGGTGGCGAGGGCGGCGCCGGTGAACAGGTCCAGGGTCTGACCGGCGGGCTGGGTGCCGGCGGCGACGAGCAGGGCACTGAGGCCAGTGGTGAGGGCTGTGGTGGTGGCGGGCGTGCTGAGTCTCAGTCGGATCGCCAGGGCGATGATGTGCAGCGTCTCGTGCCAGCTCGGGTGCCGGCGGCCGTGGTCGAGGTCCAGCAGCAGTCCGAGCAGTTCCTCCCCGCGGGCGGCGCGGTGCGCGGCTGGCAGCAGCCGCAGCAGCCGTCGATATCGTCGCTCCAGACTGCTCATGCCCGGGTTCATCCGGTGGTCCCGAGGCGCGGAGCGTTGCGGGCGGCACGCTTGCTGAGGCGCTCCTCGGCGAGCCGGACCGCTCCGGCCATCCGCTGACTCTCGGCACGGATGGCGTCTGCCCCCGCGTCGGTCAGTTTGTAGAAACGGCGCAGCCGACCCTTCTCCACCTCGTCGTGGTCGGGGGCGATGAGCCCTTGGCCGACGAGGCGGTCAAGGGCTCCGTAGAGGGTGCCGGCGCGTAACCGGATCCTGCCGTCGGTCATCTGGTCGACCTCCGTCACCACCGCGTAGCCGTGCCGGGGTTGGTCGGCGAGGGCGGAGAGGATCAGGAACGTCTGCTCACTGAGGTCCATGCACGATATATACCGCACGACGATATATAAAGCAACAGTGTCTGTGTGAGACGTCGTCGGGCGCGCCGCCCCACCGCAGCTTTTCGGGGGGCGGCGCGACCCCTCACTGGGGGGGTCGCCCCGCCCCCGGGGTGTTTGGGGGGGGGGGCCGCGACCGATCAGTGGGTGGGTCAGCTGCGGGTGGACCACTGCTGGTTGCTGCCACCGTTGCAGGCCCAGAGGATGAGTTTGGTGCCGTTGGCGGTGGCGGCGCCGTTGGCGTCGAGGCAGAGCCCGGACTGGACGCCGGTGATGGTGCCGTTGGGGTTGAGGTTCCACTGCTGGTTGGTGCCGCCGTGGCAGTCCCAGATGATGGCCTGGGTGCCGTTGGCGGTGCCCTGGCCGTTGGCGTCGAGGCACTTGTTGCCGTACACCTGGAGTTGTTTGCCGGCGGTGTAGGTCCAGCGCTGCGCGGTGCTGTTGCTGATGCAGTCCCAGAGCTGGACCTGGGTGCCGTTGGTGGTGGTGCCGTTCGGTACGTCGACGCAGCGCCCGGACTGGCCGCCCACGACCTGGATGTTCTGTTGCGGGTTGCCGCCTCCGGCCGGTGCGTAGCCGGCGGCGTTGATGTTGGCCTGGACGGCGTTCTCGGTGGCCGCCGTCGGGTAGCCGGAGGTCAGCACGCCCTCGAAGAAGGTCCCCCGGCCGGTGATGCTGTTGTCACCGCCGATGCCGAGCAGGATGGCCCCTTCCTTCTTCATCGGGTGGTAGCCGTTGGGGCGTGGCCCGTCGAAGTAGGTCGTCAGGCTGCCCGACTGCGCGTTTCCGCCCCGGATCGCCCAGTGGTTCGGCTCGCCCTTGACCATGGCCGTGACGAAGCGGTGGTTGATGGACGCGATGTTGTTGTAGCCCGCGTTCACCCCGGAGAACAGCCCCCACTCCAGGTCGGCCATGATCCAGGGGCCGGCGCCCGCGCCGTAGCCCCACTGCTTGTTGGCGCCGAAGTAGACGGTCTCCATGATGGCGCGTTCGTCGGCCAGGTTGTTGGTCTGGGCGTTGCCGTAGTCGAAGCAGCACCACTGGTTGTAGTGCGTGCCGTCGACGACCGCGTAGATGCCCTCGGGCTGGTCGCCGGTGGCGACGCCGTTGGTGTTGTTGTTGCGGTAGCCGGTGCCGGGGGCGATGTAGACGCCGTACGCCTTCTGGCCGCCGACGGTGACCGGGGCCGCCTTCGCGTCGGCGAGGTTGTCCCAACCGCCGGGCGCGGGGCCGGCGAAGCCGCCGGGCGGCGCCTGGGTGAGCCGGTTGTTGCGGCCGGACTGGTCGTAGATGATCGTGATGACGCAGCTGGTGTTGGCGCAGAACGCGTCCTGGGTGGCGGCGTTGGCGTAGCCCCCCTCGCTGAGGACGCCGACGTCGCGGGTGGTGTTGTCCGACGAGCGTCGGACCTGGTAGAGCGGGCCGTTGTAGGCGCCGTACAGCGCGCGGGTGGTGCTGTGCGCGGCCACGCAGGGTGTGCCGCCGGAGGCGTAGATGTCGCACGGGCCGGTGCCGGCGGCATGGGCGACGCCCGGGTTGTCCGAGACCACGTAGACGCCGGCGCTGACGACAACTGCCAGCAGGGTCCCGGCGGCGGCCATCAGGCGACCCAGTTTTCTCTTCACATTCATCGGATCCTTTCCGGTGCGGGACGGGGTGCGGTGCGGAGATTGACGTCACACGTCATACCTGTGACATTAATAGTCGTCCATCTATGAATGCTAGTTGACACACGTTGGTTGTCGATCGATGAGCCTGAGGACGGATATGCTGGTCGGCGGTGCAAGGTGCGTCCCCGTGTCGGGGCAAGAATCGATTCGAGGGCGATTGATGAACATCGGGGAGATCGCTCGTCGGGCGGGGGTGTCCCGCAGCACCGTCTCCTACGTGCTCAGCGGGAAACGCAGCGTCTCGGAGGGGACCCGGCAACGCATCCAGTCGGTCATCGACGAGTTGAACTACCGGCCGAACGCCAGCGCCCGCGCGCTGAAGGAGGGGCGCACCCGCACCCTCGGGCTGGTCATCCCGCCGGCCAGCCAGCGCTTGACAGACATGCAGCTGGGCTTCGTCGCCAGCGTCGTCGAGGCGGCCGCCCGCCACGACCTCGACGTGCTGCTGTCCCCCTCCGGGGGCGACCATGACCGGTCCTTCGAACGGATCGTCACCGGGCGTCGGGTGGACGGCGTGATCCTGATGGAGATCCGGTTGGCCGACGACCGGGTGACCCGGTTGACCACGGCCGGGCTGCCGTTCGTCACGATCGGCCGGACCGCCGAGCCGCACGGGATGAGCTGGATCGACATCGACTACGCCGGCCTGATCGCCCGGTGCGTGCAGCACCTGGCCGATCTGGGGCACCGGCAGGTGGCCCTCGTGAACCGGTCGGCGGAGCTGGTGGCCGCCGGATACGGCCCCAGCCATCGCGCGCTGGCCGGCTTTCGTGCGGCGGCGCTGGAGCGGGGGCTGACCGGCGTGGAGGTCTGCAGCGGCGACGACACGGCCTCCGGCGAGGCGTGCATGGAGCAGCTGCTCGCCACGCACCCGGAGGTCACCGCGGTGGCCACCATCAACGAGGCCGCACTGCCCGGGATGCAGCGCGCGCTGACCGGCGCCGGGTTGTCGGTGCCCCGCGACTTCTCCGTCACCGGCGTTGCCGCGCAGCACTGGGCGGAGGATTTCCGCCCGCCGTTGACCGCCGCCGACGTGCCGATGGTCGAGATGGGCGCCGAGGCGGTGGCGCTCCTGCTGGAGATCATCGCGGCTCCCGGCGCCGTGCCACGACACCGCCTCTACAGCCCGCCCATCTCGTTGCGTTCCAGCACCGGGCCGGTCCGGGCCCGCTGATCCGACCCGGCTACCCGCCAGTGACCCGCCGTTGCTCCGCGGCGGCGGCGAGGATGAGATAGCTGCTCGCGGTCCAGGTGTACGCCCGGTCGCGCAGGCCGGTGCCGGTCTCGGCGTCGAAGTTCTCCGCGAAGCCGGACTTCTCGCACAGGGCGAGGAATCGTCGGCTGATGTCGTCGGCGATCCTGGTCTGCCCGGCCCGGCGCAGGCCGTCCTCGACCAGCACCGTGGACGGTGCCCAGATCGGGCCACGCCAGTAGCCGTCGGCCACGTAGTGGGCCGAGTCCGTCGGCTCGGTGGCCAGCCCGTGCGTGGTCAGGTGGGTTTCGACGCCTCGCGCCAGCGCGGCGGCGACCGGGGCCGGCAGGTCGGCCCCCAGCGCGACGGGCATCAGGTCGAGCAGGCTGCGGCTGGATCGCCGCTGCCCTGTACGTGGGTCACGGGCGCGGAAACGCTCCCCGTCCCACAGATCGCGCAGCATGGCAGCGTGGATCCGGTCGGCCTCCCGCGACCAGCGGGTGGCGGGCTCACCCAGCTCGGTGGCGAGGTCGGCGAGGCAGCGCAGCTGCGACACCAGGAACGCGGCGAGGTCGGCCGTCTCGAGGACCCGGCTGTCGTCGAAGGTGGTGGCGTTGTCCCAACCGCTGTCGTTGCCGTGGTGGTAGTGCGGCAGGTCGTGGCCGGGGGCCCGCCGGGCGTCGAGCCAGAACCCGGTCCAGCGCGCCAGCCGGTCGTAGGTCTGCGCCAGCGCCGCCCGATCCGGCGGCTCGGGAAGGCGTCGGCGCAGGTGACGCAGGGCCCAGCCGTGGATGGGGGGCTTGACGTAGTTGTGCAGGACCTCGGAGTGGGTGACCGAGTCGGGCAGGGCGCCGGTCTCGTCCTGGTGGTCGAAGGGCAGCTGGAACTGGTGCCAGGCCAGCTCCGGCTCGCCGGCTGCCAGGGCTATCGCGTTGAAGCAGTGGTCCCAGCTCCACACCTTGTCCATCCAGTGCTTGGACATCAGCACGGCCGGTCGGGTGACGAACCCCGCCGGAGCGACGGTGGCCGACCAGAGGACGTACGCGGCCAGCTCGGCCGCCGGGGTCTGGGCACCACGCCAGGGTGCGATCGCGTCGACGAACGCGGTGAACTCCGCCATCCGGTCACGGCACAACCGCTCGAAGGCGACGGATCCGGCGTACGGGCGGCGTGCCGTGGCGTACTCCTCGATCGCGATCTCCCAGGGCTGGTCGCCCGGCAGGTCCACGGACCGGTCGGCGGTGCCGAGCGCCTGCGCGCCGTCGGTCCGCGACAGAGCGCCGGAGAGCACGGTGACCCGGTAGCGGCGACCGGTCTCGTACGAGGTGAACACGTGTGACCCGTCGACCGGGTCGGCGTACAGGTAGGTGCCGCTGAACGGGGTGAGGGTGTGCGCGGCGGCGGCCACCCGCAGGCCGAGCCGGTGGCCCCGGATCCGCAGGGTGTCCGGCCCGTCGTAGACGGCCTCGATCCGGCCGGTGCCGTTGTGCCAGGTCAGCACCGTGGGTGTGGCGACGACGGTGGTGCCGGCGACAGTGGGGGTGAGCCGCAGGACGGGGTGCAGCCCGGTCTGGTGCGAGACCAGGTGCAGATCGTCGGCGTACGTCTTCTCGGCTACCACCGGGGAGATGTTGAACCAGGATCCTCGGTAGCTGAACGGGATGTCCTGGATTCCGAACTCCGGACCGGACGGGGCGACGGTCATGGGTGGCGGGTGCCTTTCTGTGGTGCGGGTGGTCGGTCCTCGACCGCCGCGGATGGTCAGTCCTTGACGGCGCCGGCGGTCACGCCCATCGAGACGTAGCGCTGGGCCAGGATCAGCAGTACGGCGGCGGGGATCGAGGCGACGACGGCGGTGGCCATGATGGCGTTCCACTGCTGGTTGTTGTTGCCGATGTAGTGGTAGATGCCGAGGGTGATCGGCTGGTGGTCGCCGCCTCCGGCCAGGGTCGAGGCGAAGATGAAGTCCGACCAGGACCACAGGAACGCGAAGAGCGACACCGTGACGATCGAGTTGCGGCTGACCGGCAGCACCACCGACCAGAAGGTCCGCAGTCGACCGGCGCCGTCGACCACGGCTGCCTGGAGCAGTTCGTCGGGGATGCCGGACATGAAGGCCGTGAAGATCAGGACGCCGAACGGCACCGCGAGCGTGGTGTCGGCCAGGATCAGGCCGGGCAGCGTGTTCAGGACGCCGAGGGTGAGGAAGATGGCGTAGAAGCCCATCGCCATGATGATTCCCGGGATCATCTGCGCGATCAGCAGCACGAAGCTCAGCGCCGGCCCGCCGGGTGGCCGCAGCTTCGCCAGGGCGTAGCCGGCGGGGGCGGCCAGTGCCACCGTCAGTGCCACGGTGCCGAGGCCGACCAGGAAGCTGGTGCCGAGGTACGGCAGTTGCTGGTCGAGCACCGCCCGGTAGCCGTCCAGGGTGCCGTTCGTGGGGAACAGGTGCGGGGGAGTGGCCCGCATGTCCTGGTCCCGGGTGAACGACACGTTGATCATCCAGTAGACGGGGAAGAGCATCAGCCCGGTCAGCACCAGGCCGACGCCGGTCTTCCACCAGGCCCGAGGCGTCGAGGTGGTCATCGCAGCTGCTGCCTCCGCTCGATCCGGATGTAGACGAGGCCGGCGATCAGCGCCAGCACGATGAGCAGGTTCCCGATGGCCGCGCCCGGGCCGAACTCGGGCAGCAGGTTGCCGAAGCCGAGCCGGTACGACCAGGTGGCGAGCGTGGCGGAGGAGCCGGTCGGGCCACCCCTGGTCATGATCCAGATGATGTCGAAGACCTTCAGCGTGTAGATCAACCCCAGCAGCAGCGTGATCGCGGAGACGGGACGCAGCAGCGGGAAGGTGATCCCCCAGAACCGTTGCCACCCGGTCGCGCCGTCGAGCGCGGACGCCTCGTACATCTCCGCCGGGATCGCCTGGAGGCCGCTGTACAGCACCACCAGGTTGAACGGGATGCCGATCCAGACGTTCGCGATGATCACCGAGGTGAGCGACCAGCCCGGTGAGGTGAGCCAGTTGACCGGGTCGATCCCGACGACGCCGAGCGCCGCGTTGACCAGCCCCGAGTCGCTGTTGAGCAGCCACGACCAGGTCGACGCCGAGACGATCAGCGGCAACAGCCACGGTACGAGGATCAGCGCCCGCAGCGTGCGCGACAGCGGGAAGTGCTGGTGGAAGAAGAGGGCCAGGGCCATCCCGATGGTGAACTGGAAGGCGAGCGAGGCCGCGGTGAAGACCACCGTGTGCGTGAGCGTGGGCCAGAACGCCGGGTCGGTCAGGACCGTCCGGTAGTTGTCGAGGCCGGCGAACGGCGCCCCGCCCTGCACGAACGAGCGGACGGTGTACTCCCGCAGGCTCAACTCGACGTTGCGGTAGAGCGGGTAGGCGTAGAAGGCTGCCAGGTAGATGGTCACCGGGGCCAGGAAGCCCCAGGCCAACCATCGGTTGGGCCGGCGGGCCCGGGACGGGGGAGGCCCGGGTGCGGCGGTGCCCGCCGCCCCACCCTGGTCCCGTACGGCAGTGGAGGTCTCTGTCGTGGCGCGCATGGTGTCGGTTCGGATCGCTTACCTGGTCGAGGCGGCGGTCTGCGCGGCCCTCAGCGCCTCCTGCGGCGACTTCCCGCCGCTGAGGGCCGCCTGGACCGCTGTCCACAGGGATTCGGAGATCTTCGGGTACTTCGTGCCGAGGTTGTCACCGGTGCGGCCCTTGGCCGCCCGGACCGCCTCCACCCAGACCTTGAGCTTCGGGTCCGCGGTCGCCTGCCGCTCCTGTACGGCGGCGACGGGTGCGACGTAGGAGAGCGTGGTGTCCGTGGTGAGGAGATTGTCGGCACTGGTCAGACAGGCGACGAGCTGCTGCGACGTCTGGTACCGACCGGTGTTCTTCTGCACCGGGATGGAGACGAACTCACCACCGGTGGGCGCCGGGGCCGGGCCGCCCGCGCTGGCCGGAACCGGGATGGTGCCGTACGCGAAGGGAAGCTTCTCCGCGTTCGCCAACTGCCAGGTGCCGTTCTCGGCGAACGCGTAGTCGCCGGTGGCGAACTCCTGCCAGCTCGTCGTCTGGGTGTTGTTGATGACGGAGTTGGGGGCGTGGCCCTGCTTGAGCCAGTCGGTCCAGAGCGTCAGCGCGGACACCGCCTGCGGCGAGTCCAGACTGGTCAGTTGGGCCCCCGATCCCCAGAACCAGGGCAGGAACTGGAAGCTGCCCTCCTCGGTGCCGATCGCGGAGAAGGTGATGCCCTTCTTCCCCTTGGCCTTGACCTTGGTCAGGGCCGCGGTCAGCGACGTCCAGTCCGTGACGGTGGCGGGATCGACGCCGGCGGCGGTGAGCAGGTCCTTGTTGTAGTAGAGGGCGAGGGTGTTGGCCCCGATCGGCACCCCGTAGGTCTTGCCGTCGCTCTGGCCGGCGCCGAGCAGGTTCTTCTCCATGGCGGAGACGTCCAGCTTGTTGTCGTCGGTGGTGGTGAGCGCACCGGCCTCGGCCAGCGTCGAGATGACCGGGTTGTCCACGATCAGTACGTCCGGCGAGTTCCCCTGCTGGGCGGCGAGCAGCGCCTTGTTGGTCAGGTCGGTGGTGTCGTAGCCGGTTCGCTCGACTGTCACTCCGGCGGAGGTGCCGCACTTCTTGAGCAGCGCGACCCACTCGGAGTCGTCGGCGAACTGCGGGTACGGGTCCCAGACGAGGTAGGCGCCCCCGTCGGCGGGGCCGTCGGTGGACGACGAGCAGGCACTGCCCGTCACTGCGGCGAGAGCTATCACGGCGACGGCGGCCAGGCGCCGCCGACGGTTCAGTCCGGTCATCTGGTGCCTCACTTCAAATCGATCGTCAGGTGGGGTGGGTGGGGTTGATCGTCGCGGGTTGGACCAGTCCAACCATGAGGCGAATCGATTCGACGAATCGGTTCGCCCGAAGATAGGTCTGGCCGTGCCCGGGGGTCAAGGGCCAGTCGGCCGGTCGAGGAGGATCGCTGGGCAACGTGGACGTTACCGCGCCGTCATCTCATTGACATCGTTCAGTTCGTGGTCCTACGATCCGTGCGAATCGATTCGCAAGCGCTGCCCTCCGGAGAGCGTCCCCCGCGCCCCACCAAGGAGCCGCCCGTGAAAACCCCGTCCCGCAGCAGGTCAGGACGAGCCCGCGTGTTCGCGGCCCGACTCGTCGTCGGCCTGCTCGCCGCCGCAGCCGCCGTCACCGTCGTCGGGTCCCCCGCCCAGGCCGCCGACGAGTCGATCAGTGTCAACTTCTCCACCACCAGCGGCGCGCCGACCTACCGCGCGTCCGGCTGGATCTACGGCATGACCGAGAACGCCAGCGGCCCCGCCGACCACTTCTACCGGGACGTCAAGTTCCAGTACATGCGCGCCGGTGGCGCGCAGCTTCCAGGGAGTGGCTGGGTCGGCGGCACGTACGACCGTCGCTGGAACTCCACCCTCGCCCAGGCGCGCCGGACCACGTCCCTCGGCGGGAAGTTCATCATCCTGCCGCACGACCTGTGGGGCGCCGACGGTGCCGGAATCTCCCGCTTCCCCGGTGACAACGGCAACTGGACCGACTACGACAACTTCCTGACCCGCCTGATCAGCGACGTACGGGCGTCCGGCCTGTCGGTGCAGTGGGACATCTGGAACGAACCCAACATCACCATCTTCTGGAACCGGCCGATCTCCCAGTACCTCGAACTCTGGCGTCGGACCTACCAGCGCATCCGGGCGGAGTTCCCCAGCCAGCTCATCGTCGGGCCGAGCTGTGCCTGCGTACCGTCGACCAACCACGCCTTCTGGAACCAGTACCTGGACTTCGTCCGCTCGACGAACACGGTGCCGGACATCATCAGCTGGCACTCGCTGCCCGGTGACCCGGTCGCCAACGTCGCCGCCGCCAACGCCACCCTCGACCCGCGCGGCATCGCCCACCCGCGTCCGTACCAGATCAACGAGTACGGCGCTCCCGACGAGCAGAACCCGGCCGACGGCGCCTGGTACATCGCGCGTCTGGAGCGGGCCAAGGCCGACGGCCTGCGGGCGAACTGGGCCAGCGGCGGCAGTCTGCACAACGACCTCGGCAACCTGTTGATCCGTAACTCCGCCGGCCAGCACCAGCCCAAGGGTGAGTGGTGGAACTACCGCTACTACGCCTCCCAGGTCGGGGAGAACGTCGCGGTGACCCCCAGCCAGTCGTACGACGCGTACGCCACGAAGACGGCCGGGTCGGCGAAGGTCCTGCTCGGCGGTGGTCGTACCACCGGGAACCTGACCGTCAACCTGCAACGCCTGGACACCACCAGCGGCATCGTGCAGAACAACCAGGTCCGGGTCGTCACCCAACGCATCCCGCACAACGGCGGTGGCGCCGTGCCGGGGCCGGTCACGGTCTCGAACAGCGTGGTCACGGTCTCCAACAACACCGCGACGGTGACAGTGCCGTACACCAACCAGACCGACACCTACACCGTCACGCTGCTGCCTCCCTCGGACGGTGGCTTCCAGTCGGTGGCGGTGGCCCAGCACTCCCAGCAGTGTCTGAACAACGCAGGGCTGAGCACCGCCGACGGCAACGTCCAGCAGCAGAACTACTGCGACGGCGGTGACCAGCAGCTCTGGAACTTCCGGCCGGTGGCCGGCGTGGCCAACACCTACACGGTGGTCAACCAGCAGAGCGGCAAGTGTCTCGACGTCAGCGGCGTGTCCACCGCCGACGGCGCGGCCGTGCACCAGTGGACCTGCCTGAACAGCACCAACCAGCAGTTCACGCTGCGCAAGGTGACCTACTCCGGCAACGACTCGCACGACTACCAGCTCATCGCCCGGCACAGCGGCAAATGCGTCGATGTCAACGCGGTCTCCACGGCGGCCGGCGCGCAGGTGCACCAGTGGACCTGCCGGGCGGCCAACCAGGGCAGCCCGTTGAACCAGACGTGGCGGCTCCTGGGGCGGTAGGCGCCCCGGGAAAGGGTGACGCGCTGGCCGTCGGTCCAACGGCCAGCGCGTCACGCCACATTGCATTCATTGACATAAATTCTTTAAAGGTCATACGATTCGCTGCGAATCGATTCGCCGTCACCACTGACCTGGCGCATCGACAATCCCCCGCGCCTCCACGACATCCGAGGAGCACCCCGTGCGAACCCCGTCCCCCATCGGGCCAGGAAAGGCCCGTGACCTCATCCCGAGACGTCATCGCGCCCGACGGCTGACCGCCGTGGCGGGCGCTCTGGTCGGCGTTCTCGTCGGCATCGGCGCCACCCCGGGTGCCTCGTCGCCGCCCGCCGAGGCGGCCGCCGCGCAGCTGGCGGCCGCCATCCAACCGGGGCAGAGCACCCCGATCGTCGGCACCGCATCCGGCCGCTGCCTCGAAGTGCCCAACTCCAGCACCGCCAACGGCACCCAGACGCAACTCTGGGACTGCAACGGCAGCGCCGGCCAGGGCTGGACCTGGACGTCGACAAAGCAACTCCAGGTGTACGGCAACAAGTGCCTGGACGCCTCCGGCCGGGGCACCACCAACGGCACCCAGGTGATCATCTGGGACTGCAACGGCCAGAACAACCAGCAGTGGAACGTCAACAGCAACGGCACCGTCACCGGCGTGCAGTCCGGGCTCTGCCTCGACGCCAACGGCGCGGGCACCGCCAACGGCACCAAGATCATCCTCTGGGCCTGCAACGGCGGCACCAACCAGCAGTGGGCCTCGCCGACCACCACCCCACCGCCGACCAACCCGCCCACCGGCGCGCGCCCGTGCGACATCTACGCCTCCGGCGGCACCCCGTGCATCGCCGCGCACAGCACCACGCGAGCGCTCTACGAGGCGTACGCCGGCAACCTGTACCAGGTCCGACGCTCGTCGGACAACACGACTCGCAACATCGGGCTCACGGCAACCGGCGGCACCGCCAACGCGGCGACGCAGGACTCGTTCTGCGCCGGCACGACCTGCGTGATCACCGTGGTCTTCGACCAGTCCGGGCGTGGCAACGACCTCTGGTACCAGGGGTCGAGCGTGGTGCCGGGCTCACCCCAGAGCAAGCCGGCGATCGCCACCTCGGAGTCGCTGACCGTGGGCGGCGCGAAGGCGTACTCGCTCTACATCAATCCCGGTAACAGCTACTGGCGCGACGGGCACCTCACCGGCGTGCCGACCGGCGCGGCCCCCGAGGGCATGTACATGGTGACCAGCGGGACCCACGTCAACAGCGGCTGCTGCTTCGACTACGGCAACAGCGAGACGACGCGCAAGGCCGACGCCGCCGGGGCGATGGACGCCATCAACTTCAGCAAGCAGTGCTGGTTCGGCGGCTGCTCCGGCAGCGGGCCCTGGGTGCAGGCGGACCTGGAGTGGGGCCTCTTCCCAGGTGGCAGCCAGACCTGGAACCCGAACCAGCGTGCCTTCACCAGCAAGTTCGTGACCGCGACGCTGAAGAACAACGGCACGACCCGCTTCGCCATCAAGGGCAGCGACGCGCAGTCCGGCAGCCTCTACACGCTGTACGACGGCTCGCTCCCGCCGGGATACAGCCCCATGAAGAAGCAGGGCGCGATCATCCTGGGCAGCGGCGGTGACTGCTGCAAGCCTGACGGTGGCGCGAACCTCAGCGCCGGCACCTTCTACGAGGGGGCCATGGTCGCCGGCTACCCGTCCGACGCGACCGAGAACGCGGTGCAGGCCAGCGTGGTGGGCGCCGGTTACCGCTGACCCGGTGACGCCGGGACGGGGGAGTGCGCCGGTCACCACGCGGTGGTGACCGGCGCACTGTCTCGTCGACGCCAGCCTGGTCTCAGGCGATGGTGCAGGACGCGCCGTTGAGGGTGAACGAGGACGGCCGGGCGTTGTTGCCCGTGTGGGTGGCCTGGAAGCCGATGGTCACCGAGCCGTTGGCGGGGATGCCGCCGTTGTAGGCGACGTTGCGGGCCGTCACCTGCCCGGAGTTGGGCGAGTAGGTGGCGTTCCAGCCCGAGGTGATGGTCTGCCCGCCGGGCAGGGTGAAGACCAGTGACCAGCCGTTGACGGCGCTGGTGCCGGTGTTCGTGATGGTGATGTTCTCGGTCAGGCCGTTGTTCCAGGCGTTGACGGCGACGCTCACCCGACACGCGCCGTTGGTCGGCGGCGGCGTGGTGGGCGGCGGCGTGGTCGGGGGTGGCGTCGTCGGCGGCGGGGTGGTCGGCGGCGGCGTCGTGGGGTTGGTCAGGCCGAAGAACTGCAGGGCCGCGGCAGCCATTCCGCCGGAGGGCAGGCTGTGCCCGGCCCCCTGGATGCTGTACGCCTCGACCTGGACGGTGCCGTTGCTGTCGGCGTAGCGACGCCGGTTCCAGTTGGCCTGGGGCGTGTCGGTGGAGGTGGGTGTCTGGCTCAGGCCGAACACGTTGGTCCACTGCTCGATCGTCTCCTGCAACAACGAGTACGGCACGAGCGTGTCGCTGGTGCCGTGCCACAGCTGCACGCGCGGGCGGGGCCCGGAGTAACCCGGGTACGCCTGGCGGACCGCGTCGCCCCACTGCTGCGGGGTCCGGTTCATGTTTCCGCCGGTGCACTGGCTGCTGCCGGGCGGGTAGTCCGCCGCGTTGGCGAAGCAGTTGAACGGCACGCCCATGAACGCGGCACCGGCCTTGAACACGTCGGGGTAGAGCGCCAGCATGTGGTTCGTCATCATGCCGCCGGACGAACTGCCGGTGGCGTAGACCCGGTCCCCGTCGGCCGCGTACTGCTGCTGCACGTACCGGATCATGGAGATGATCGACACCGGGTCGCTGCCGCCACCACGTCGCTTGGCGGCGTCCGACCAGGTGTCGAAGCAGTTGCCGAACCCGGCCTGCTGGGTGGCGGACGGGTAGATGACGATGTATCCGTAGCGGTCCGCGAGGCTGGCGAACTCGCTCCCGGAGTAGAAGCCGGGGCCGGACCCTCCGCAGCCGTGCATGGCCACCACGACCGCCGGGCGGGCCGGGCGGTTGTCCGGCACGTAGACGTGCATGCGCATCCGGCCCGGGTTGTCCCCGAAGCTGGTCACCTCGGTCAGCGACGCCGCGTACGCGGGTCGGAGCGCGGGGACCAGCAGGCCGGCTGTCAGCAGCGGCACGGCGAGGGCGAGCAGCAGTTTTCTCTTGATTCTCAACGGACGACTCCTTCGATTGCCGGTTCGGCTGGGATTGGTCGCGCGATCCGTCAGCGGGTGCGCCCGGTTCCCGCGTGATCGCGCCTGCCCGCTACCTGTGGCTTGCCCTGCCCGGCTCCGGACGGCATTGCGTGGCAATTAGTGTTCCCCTCGGACCGACAAGTGTCAATCGAAGTATCTCTATCGCGAAGCGGTCCCGGGGTTCGGTGGGGAGCGGCGATCCGTCTACAGTCGTCACACCGTCCCTGAAGAGCACGGAGCGCCTGTGGCAAGCCCGTTCGACATCGACGAGATCTATCCGGACGACGGAGATCACGAACTCCGGCTGCCCAGGCGGCAGGTGGGCAACTCCCCCCAGGGGGTCGCCGTGACCCTGTTGGCGGACTACACCCTGCGGACCCGTGTCCCCCTGCCGTCCGCCGCCATCGTGGCGCTGCTCGGAGAGACCGGCGTGACGACGGCTGGGGCGCGCACCGCGATCAGCCGGCTGGCCCGCCGCGGTGTCCTGGAGGGTAGCCGACTGGGACGCCGCAGCTCGTACCGCCTCAGCCACGCAGCGGCGGCAAGCCTCTCCGCGGGCGCCCACTGGATCCTCGCCTCCACCACCTCGACGGTGCGATGGGACGGGTGCTGGACGGTCGTCGCCTTCTCGCTGCCGCAGGAGCTGAGCACGCAGCGACGGACGCTGCGGGCTCAGCTGCGGTGGCTCGGCTACGCGCCGCTGTACGACGGGTTGTGGATCTCACCGCGCGAACTGAACGCTCCGGCTCGGGCTCGGCTCGACCAGCTCACCCTCGGTGCCGTGACGGTGTTTCGCGGCCGACAGACCCCGCTCGGCTCGGCGGCTCATCGTGCCCCGATCGAGGCGTGGGACATCCAGGCGATCAGTCGGAGCTACGACGCGTTCCTGCGGCGCTGGACGCCGCTGCTGCCCGCTGTGGTGTCCGGGGAGGTCGACGGGGTTGCCGCGGTGCGGGCGCGTACCGAGGTGATGGACACCTTCCGGCGGTTTCCCGTACTCGATCCGCAGTTGCCCCTGGAGCTTCTTCCGCAGGGGTGGCTCCGGCGGCCGGCGCAGGAGTTGTTCGCGGCCGTCTACGACGGCCTCGCCGCGCCCGCCGAGCGGCACGTTCGGGCGGTCGTCGCCCGGTTTGCCGACGGCGCGCAGCCCGACATCCGGGCGCACGCCACCGCGGACATGCTCTCCGGTGTACGCGTCGAGGGGAGCCTGGCCGAGCACGGGCACGGCGGCTCTGCCGGCTGACGGGAGCGGCCGACCGAAAGCTCGGTGATCTCGACAGTGCCCGCGTGCTCACGACCATCGCACTTGACAGTCGACGTCAAGTACTTGACGATGGGCGTCAAGTAGTGGAGGAGGCGGCATGGCACCCAGCCACGAGGAACTGACCGAGCATCTCATCCGGTTGATCGACATCCGGTTGCTCGACCCCCTCGAAATCCTGGTCGACGGCCACGAGGCCATCGGCCCGCTGCGCGCCGTCATCAGGGAGAGGGCCCGATCCTGGGCCACCACGATCGTCAGCGGCGACCATCCGGCCGCCGTCGGCGCGATCATGCGCGCGATCTCCACCCTCTACCCGGGGGACGGGCCGTTCGACCCGCCCATCGACTGGTGGCGCAGTCCTCTCGGCCAGGCCGTCGCCCGACGGGTCGGCCATCCCACCGCGGAATCCGTGTCGTACGCGGTGGCCGGCGCCATGCTCGGCATCACCCGCCAGGGCGTCCACGACCTGGTCTCCCGTGACAAGCTCGCCCGCCACCCCGACGGCGGCGTGCGCTGCGCTTCGGTACGAGACCGACTGCTCAAGGAGGGCACCCGCCGTGGCTGAGAGCTATGTCGACTCCGGGACCGTGCCCATCGCGATCCGCGACTTCGGTGGATCCGGACAACCGTTGCTGCTCCTCCATGGTGCCGGTGGCAACCTCGCCCAGATGGCCACCCTCGCCGAGCACCTGCGTCCGAGCCACCGGGTGGTCACCGTCGACCTGCGGGGTCACGGGCGGTCCGGAGACGGCCCGTGGCGCTGGGACGACGTACTGGCCGACCTGGCCGCCGTCGCCGACGACCTCGGCCTCACCTCCCCCGCGGTGGTCGGCGTCTCCCTCGGCGGCATGCTCGCCACCCTCTGGGCGCAGCGTCACCCGGAGTGCCCCGGTGCCGTCAGCCTTGACGGCAATCCGCCGCTCAACCGTCCGGACCAGCTCGCCGGGCTGGATCCGGAGCAGGCCGAGACCGGGCTGGCCAAGCTGCGGGCCGTCTTCGACGGGATGGCCGCGATGCTGGCCGAGCCGCTGACCGCCGAACAGGTGGCCGCCATCGTGGCGGGGCAGCGGGCCATGGCCCAGCGCTACGGAGGCGCACCCGACGGCTGGGTTGCGGCGTTCGAGCGCAACCTCGTGCCCGGCGACGACGGCCGCAGCCGGCTGCGGCCCGCCCCGGACCTCACCCGGCAGCTCCGGGACGCCATGGACTCCCTTGACCTGATGCCCGCCTACCGCGACGCCCGCTGCCCACTGCTGCTCGTCCTCGCCACCGAGGATCTGCCCGAACAGCAGCCGTTCCACAGCTTGTACGAGGCGTACCGCAGGGTGACCGCCGAACGGCTCGCCGCTGTGGACAACCCGTCTCTGCGGGTGTGTCATCTCGCCGATGCCAGTCACGCTATGGTCGCCGAACGGCCGCAGGAGCTCGCCGCCCTGATCACCGACTTCCTCAGCCCTCACGGCTGAGGGCGACCGCAGGAGCCCGCCTCCCGGCGTGGGTCGGGCCTGGCCGCCGGGCGGTCGTCGCCCGCATCACGGAATCGCCCGCGACGGTGCGCCGGCCACCCTGGGACGCGGCTGGTCGCCGTCAGCATGCGCCGGACCGCCTGCCCTGCCGCCCGCGCTCGGTCTCGCTCGCTAGCTGTGAGCGATAACAGGGCCACCCTCAGGCGTCTTCCGTAGTGCCGTGGCCCGGCCGTTCCGCCAGGTCGCGCGGCGAATGACGCCGATCTTCGCAGGCGGTCGGTGGTGGGCGAGGCGAGGTGCTCCGGCGCGTCGGCGTGAACGGCTCATTTCGTCTTGACGAACGACATGTTATCGCTCACTCTCGATATAGAGGACGATCGTTTCATTGGGTTCACCGGGCGGGCCCTACGGGTCGTTTCTCGGTTCTCGGCGTCCATCCGGGCAGGCGGACGTCACCTCAGGGCTCCCGGCGGTGCCGGCGAACGCCTTCCCCACCATGTGCGCCGGCACCAGGGGCCGTCCTGACTGAAGTGGCACATCACCACCACCGATGCACCCACTGAAAAGGAACGACATGAAATCACCGAGAACGTTGCTGGCGGCGGCGACCCTCGCCGTCGCCCTCACCACCGGCATGACGGTGGCGCTGACACCCGCAGCCGGTGCCGGCACGACCCTGAAGGCGGCCGCCGCCGAGAAGGGCCGCTACTTCGGCGCGGCTGTCGCCGTCGGCAAGCTCTCCACCAGCGCCTACACGACCATTCTGAACCGTGAGTTCAACAGTGTCGTGGCCGAGAACGAGATGAAGTGGAGCTCGACCGAGCCGCAGCAGGGTGTGTTCACCTACTCCAGTGGTGACCGCCTGGTCAGCCACGCGCAGGCCAACGGCATGAGCGTGCGCGGTCACACGCTGTTGTGGCACGCGCAGCAGCCGGGCTGGGCGCAGGGCATGTCGGGCAGCGCGTTGCGCAACGCGATGATCAACCACGTGACCCAGGTGGCGACGCACTTCCGGGGGAAGATCTACGCCTGGGACGTGGTGAACGAGGCGTTCGCCGACGGTGGTTCCGGTGGGCGGCGGGACTCGAACCTGCAGCGCACCGGCAACGACTGGATCGAGGCGGCGTTCCGGGCGGCGAAGGCTGCTGACCCGGGTGCGAAGTTGTGTTACAACGACTACAACACCGACGGGATCAACGCGAAGTCGACGGGGATCTACAACATGGTGCGGGACTTCAAGTCCCGTGGCGTGCCGATCGACTGTGTGGGGTTCCAGTCGCACCTGGGGACCTCGCTGGCTGGTGACTACCAGGCCAACCTGCAGCGTTTCGCCGATCTCGATGTGGACGTGCAGATCACCGAGCTGGACGTGATGACCGGTGGCAACCAGGCCAACATCTACGGCGCCGTCACCCGCGCCTGCCTGGCGGTCTCACGCTGCACCGGCATCACCACCTGGGGGGTGCGCGACTGCGACTCGTGGCGCGGCTCGGACAACGCGCTGCTGTTCGACTGCAACGGCAACAAGAAGGCCGCGTACAACGCCGTCCTGGACGCCCTCAACGGCGGCTCCACCCCGCCCACCACGCCCCCGCCGGGCACCGGGGTGGACACCAGCGCCTGGTACGTGCTGCTGAACCGGAACAGCGGCAAGGCACTGGACGTGTACGCCTCGGCCACCAACGACGGCGCGCGGATCAGCCAGTGGACGCGCAACAACGGCACCAACCAGCAGTGGCAGTTCGTGGACTCGGGCGGCGGCTACTACCGGGTGAAGTCGCGCAACTCCAGCAAGGTGCTCGACGTCAGCAACTTCTCCACCGCCGACGGCGGCGCGATCGTGCAGTGGTCCGACCTCAACGGCACGAACCAGCAGTTCCGACTCGCCAACTCGTCTGACGGCTATCTGCGGCTGATCAACCGCAACAGCAACAAGGCGGTCGAGGTGCAGGGCGCGTCCACCGCCGACGGCGGCAACATCGTGCAGTACGCCGACTGGGGTGGCACGAACCAGCAGTGGCAGCTGGTCCGGATCGGCTAGCCGCTGCCATTGCCTGAGCTGGGGGAGAGGGCTGCCGGCCGACCGGGATCCGGCCGGCGCCCGCCCCGGCGAGGTGTGCCGGTCGGTGGCCCGTCCCCGGGTGGGGGCGGGCCACCGTGGCCATCGGGTAGTCGTTGCCGGGTCACCGCTCAGATCGATGACAGTCATTTGACGTATGACGTCTTTGCCGCTAATTTTCAGCAGCGGGCCACGCGGCAGCCGAGAGCCAGGACGTCGCGTCGCACGGCTCGGCGCGGCCTGCTCCGAAGCCCGGATCGCGGCATCGCCATCGACGTGCGCCGTAGCCGCAGGATGCCCGCACGACACCCCCAGACGTGCTGACGCCACCACCACGACGCCGGCACGCACGCCAGGGCACCCGCGGCTCTCCGCTCGTGGGTGGCCCCGATCGAAGGAGTGGACATGAAAGCCCTCGGTGAGGCTCGTCCCGCCTCTCGACAGAGACGTCGCTGGCGGTCAGGGTTGGCCGCGGCGGCGGCCGCGGTCATGGCAGCCAGCACACTCGTCGCGGTCAACGCGGCGCCCGCGGCGGCAGCGACAGTGGACACCAACGCCTGGTACACCCTGGTGAACCGGAACAGCGGCAAGGCGTTGGACCTGTACGCCTCGGCCACCAACGACGGCGCGCGGATCAGCCAGTGGACGCGCAACAACGGCACCAACCAACAGTGGCAGTTCGTGGACTCCGGGGGCGGCTACTACCGGGTCAAGTCCCGGCACTCGGGCAAGGTGCTCGACGTCAGCAACTTCTCCACCGCCGACGGCGGGGCGATCGTGCAGTGGTCCGACCTCAACGGGACCAACCAGCAGTTCCGGCTGGCCGACTCGGACGGTGGCTACGTCCGGCTGATCAACCGCAACAGCAACAAGGTCGTCGAGGTGCAGGGCGCGTCCACCGCCGACGGCGGCAACATCGTGCAGTACGCCGACTGGGGCGGCACCAACCAGCAGTGGCAACTCGTTCCCGTCGGCGGCAGCAACCCACCGCCGACCGGCGGCAGCGGGTGCGGCAAGGCGCCGACGCTGTCCAGCGGCACGCACACGATCCAGAGCAACGGCAAGAGCCGGACCTTCATCCTGCGGGTGCCCGCCAACTACAACAACAGCAACCCGTACCGGCTGATCTTCGCCTTCCACTGGCGGGGCGGCACCATGCAGGAGATCTCCTCCGGCGGCACCAGCGGGGCCGCCTGGTCCTACTACGGGCAGCAGGAGCAGTCGAACAACAGCGCGATCCTGGTGGCGCCACAGGGATTCGGCAACGGCTGGGGCAACTCCGGCGGTGAGGACATCACCT
The DNA here is from genome assembly GCF_029809455.1 of Micromonospora sp. DH14. NCBI lineage: Bacteria > Bacillati > Actinomycetota > Actinomycetes > Micromonosporales > Micromonosporaceae > Micromonospora > Micromonospora sp. DH14. Next base: position 48,324 of record NZ_JARVKT010000022.1, read on the forward strand.
TCGTCGACGACATGATCAGCCGGATCGAGAGCAGCCTCTGCGTCAACCCGAGGCAGCGGTTCGCGCTCGGCTTCAGCTGGGGTGGCGGCATGAGCTACGCCGTCGCCTGCGCACGGGCCACCGTCTTCCGGGCGGTCGCTGTCATCTCCGGCGCGCAGATCAGCGGGTGCAGCGGCGGCACCCAGCCGATCGCGTACTTCGGGCTGCACGGCATCTCGGACAACGTCCTGAACATCTCCCAGGGCAGGGCGTTGCGCGACACCTTCGTCCGTAACAACGGTTGCACCGCCCAGAACCCGCCCGAGCCGGCCGGCGGCAGTCGTACGCACATCACGACCGCCTACTCCGGTTGCCGGGCCGGCTACCCGGTGCAGTGGGCGGCGTACGACAACGGTCACATGCCCGGCCCGGTGGACGGCACCTACGCCGAGAGCGGCATCACGACCTGGACCAAGGGTGAGATCTGGAGGTTCTTCGCCCAGTTCTCGTGACACTGATCGGCGCAGCCGGCGGCGTCCGCTCCCGTACCCCGGGGGTGGGCGCCGTCCCGGCTTGTGTGGTGGTCAGCGTTCGAGGCGGGCCGGGCTCCCCGAGCCGTTGCGGCGGACCAGCCAGGCCTCGGTGATGTGGGTGAACATCGCCTCGGCGGCGCCGTTGGCGTCGTGGGCGGCGATGCGCTCGTAGATGCGTCGGTGGCCCTGGTTGGACGCCACGCACAGGGCGCGTTCCGTCCGGCCCATGTACCGGGCGGTGTTGATCACCTGGCTCTCCAGCGCACGGACGACGCCACGAGCGATGCGGTTCCCCGACGCCTGCATGATCGTGTCGTGGAAGGCCCGGTCGTGGTCGTGGTAGGTGACGTGGTCGTCGACGAGTTCGTCCATCCGGTCGACCATGGCCCGCAGTCGCTCGATGGTCTCGGTGTCGGCGAGGCGGGCGGCGACGTTTGCCATGTCGGACTCCAGCACCCGCCGGGTGACGACCAGGTCGTCGAGGATGGCGAAGCTGTCGTCCACGGCGATGGTCGCGGCGAGGACGAGCTCGTCGAGCATGTCCCAGTGTGCCGGTGGGGTGACCATGGTGCCGGCGCCCTGGCGGACCTGCACCAGCCCCTTCTCCTGCAGGATCTTCACTGCTTCCCGGACGACGGTCCGGCTCACGCCGAAGGTCTCGCAGAGGATCGGCTCGGGAGGTAGGGACGTCCCGGACGGGTGTACGCCGCGGACGATGCGCTCCACCAGTTCGGCGGTGACCGCCCTGGCGAGGTTGGTCGGCCGACGCACCCACGCCGGGGTCGCCGGGCTGTTCAGGGCTGTCTCCCGCGGTGGCGTCATGTCCCCCTCCGAATGTCTCGCCGTGGCACGACGTCCGGATCAGTGTACGGCCGAATGTTGACGTCACACGTCATACGAGTTACGTTCCCGTCAACATTGGCTCGCGGGGCACCCGCCGGCCACCCCCCATATAGAGGTGACAACTGATGAGACAGCGCGCAATGTGGTCGGCCGTCCTCGTTGTGGGCCTGGCCCTGGCCGGTTGTGGAAGTGCTAGCGATTCGGGCAAGTCAACCAGCTCGGACGGCAAGTTGGTGGTGTGGGACTGGAAGTCCGGCGAGCCGTTCGCCAAATCCTATCTGGACAAGGCCAAGGCCGACTTCAAGAAGAAGCACGCCGACGTCGAGGTCGAGTTCGTCGCCCAGCCCTTCGATCAGTACTACACCCTGCTCGGTGCGGCGATCCAGTCCGGCAAGGGCCCGGACGTCATGCTGTTCAACGGTGGCGGCCAGATCCGCGACCGGGTGGACGCGCTGGTGCCCCTCGACGAGTACGTGGCCGAGGACAAGCAGCGGCTGGCCGGCTGGGAGGCGTTCACCAAGGACGGCAAGATCTACGCCGCCCCGGTGACGCTGCAGGGTTACCCGATCTACTACAACAAGGCGATCTACCAGAAGGCCAACCTCGACCCGGCGAGCCCGGCCACCACCTGGGACAAGTTCGTCGCCGACTGCGCCGCCATCGCCAAGGCCGGCTCCAAGTGCTTCGCCCTCGGCAACAAGGAGGGCGTCGGCATCCAGTTCTGGATCTCCAGCATGGGCTCGACCACCCTCACCGCCGCCGAGTACGACGCCTGGATCGCCGGCAAGCGCGACTGGAACTCGGCCAACGTCAAGCGGCTCTTCCAGCTCTGGAAGGAGACCGGCGACAAGAAGATGAACAGCGACGGGGCCAACTCGACCGCCATGTTCAACGACTCCTTCGCGCTCTTCCAGTCCGGTAAGGCCGCCCACGTCATGGGCCTGATGTCGGACGTGGGTCACTGGCAGGACTTCAACGAGTTCCTCACCCCGGAGAAGCTCGGCGTCATGAAGGCCCCGGTCGTCACCGCCGGCACCACCCCGAGCCTTCCCTACGACGGCGGCATCGGCTACGCGGTCGCCAAGTGGACGAAGGACCCGAAGATGGCCGCCGACCTGGCGCGCTCGCTGAGCTCGGCCGAGGCGCTGAAGGCCTTCTACGCTGACGCCGGCGCGGTCGCCGCCGACACCACCATCGACGTGTCGGCGGGCGGCCCGGCGGTCTCCACGATCGTCGGTGAGCTCAAGAGCGGCAAGCCCGCTCTGCACGTGGCGCTCTCCTCGAAGACGATCGACCTGATGGGGCGCCTCTCCCAGCAGCTCCTCAGCGGTTCGATCACCGTCGACGAGGTGGTGAAGCAGTTGGCCGCTTCTGACCAGGCGGGCTGACCTCGTGCCAATGGGAAACACGCAACCATCGGTCCGTCCGGCTTCGGCCGGACGGGCCGGCGGGGCGGCAGTCACCCCCGCCGCCCATCGCAGCGGCGCACGACCGCGTCGCGCCCGTGGCGGCCTGGGGGCCGAGCGTTACGCCCCCTACATCCTGGTCGCCCCGGCTGTCCTGATCATCGTGTTGCTGCGGCTCTACCCGCTGATCCTCGGCGTCAACTTCTCCTTCACCGGTGACGGCGCGCAGAACGGCACGGCGGTCGGATTCGGCAACTACCGCGAGCTGTTCGCGGACCCGCTGTTCCGCACCGCGCTGAGCAACGTCGGGCTGCTGGTGCTGCTGCTGCCGGTGGCGGTGGCGATCCCCGGTCTGCTCGCGACGTTCATCTACCTGCGGGTGCCCGGCCACCGCTTCTACCGCAGCGTCTACTTCTTCCCGGCGGTCCTCTCGCCGGTCATCGTCGGTGCGATCTTCAACCTGCTGCTCGCCTTCGACGGCCCGCTCAACGCCGTGCTCGGGTCGGTCGGTGTCGGTCCGGTGGACTGGCTCGGGGACCCGGACATCGCGATGTTCATGGTGGCGGGCGTGCACATCTGGGCCACCTTCGGCATGGCCCTGGTGGTGTTCCTCGCCGGCTTCGCCACCCTGGACGCCGCGCTCCTGGACGCCGCCCGGGTGGACGGGGCGTCGCTGCGCCAGGTCGTCTGGCATGTGATCATCCCGGCCCTGTCGCGCACCATCCAGTTCGTCTTCGTGACCACGATGATCGGGATGCTGACCTCGATGTTCGGGCTGCTCTTCGTGATGACAAGCGGTGGGCCGGAGGGGTCGACGTACCTGCCGGAGTTCTACATCTGGAAGCAGCAGGGTCAGATGAACCGCCCGGCTCTCGCGTCGGCGGCCTCGACGATCCTCTTCATGATCATGCTCGTCGTGGGGCTGTTGCAGATCAAGCTGCTCGAACGATCTGGAAAGGAGGACTGATGTCTCGCCTCCGCCTGGGACGGTGGTTGGTCGCCATCCCCATGTCGCTGCTCGCCCTGGCGACGATCTACCCCCTGCTCTTCACCGCCAACGTCGCGATGAAGACGCGGCGCGACTACATCCTCGACCGGTTCTCGCTGACCGACGCGCTGCGCTGGGAGAACATCAGCACGGCGTGGAGCAGCGTCGGCATGGGCCGCTACTTCGTCAACTCGCTCTTCGTGGTGACGGTGTCGGTGCTCCTGCTGCTGCTGTTCGGGTCGATGGCCGGCTTCGCACTGAGCCAGCTGCGGTTCCGCGGCTCGTCGGCGTTGTTCCTGGGTTGCCTCGCCGGGCTCTTCATCCCGTTCCAGGTGATCATGGTGCCGCTCGCCCGGATCATGGCCGACACCGCGCTCATCGACACCTACCCGGGCCTGATCCTGGTCTACGTGGCCCAGTTCCTGCCCTTCACGGTCTTCCTCATGACGAGCTACTACAAGGGCATCCCGCCGGAGATCGTGGACGCCGCGCGGATCGACGGCAGCACCGTGTACGGCGTGTACCGCCGGATCATGCTGCCCCTGGGCACCCCGGCGCTGCTGTCGGTCGGCATCCTCAACGCCCTGTTCTGCTGGAACGACGTCCTCATGGCGCTGGTGATGATGCCCTCGGCCGACCACCGGACGCTCATGATCGGGGTGACCTCGTTGCGCGGGCAGTACTCCGACAACATCCCCACCTTCGCCTCGGGTGTGCTGATCGCCGCGATACCCGTCCTGATGGTCTACCTGTTCCTCCAGCGCCAAATTGCCGACGGCGTCGCCGCCGGTTCCACGAAGGGTTGACATGCGGATCACGGGATATCGGACGCTCACGACGGTCCAGGAGTGGGGGCGACCCGTCGGCGACGCCAACGGGGTGTTCGCCGACGGGGTGGTCCCCGTCTCGATCGTCATCGTCGACACCGACGAGGGAATCTCGGGGATCGGCCTCGGGCCGCACGTCGAGATAGAGCGGATCTTCGCAGCCGTCGAGGGCGAAGACCCCCGTGCCGTGACGTCCCTGTACGACCGCATGTTGCGGCACACCTTCAAGGCGGGCCACGCGGGGCCGGTGTTCGGCACCATCGGCGCGTTGGACACCGCGCTCTGGGACATCAAGGCGCAGGCCGCCGGCGAACCGCTGTGGCGGCTGCTGGGCGGAAATGACCGGCGGGTCACCGCCTACGCGTCCGGTCTGGACATCGGGCTCACCGACGACGAACTCGTCGCGGAGTACGAGGTCTACGCGAGCCACGGCCTCCGGGCGGCCAAGCTCAAGGGCGGGCTCGACATCGAGCACGACAGGCGCCGCCTCGGGCTGGTCAAGGAGGTCCTGACCGAGGCTGGGAACGGGCAGCGGCCGGGCCTCATGCTCGACGTCAACGAGGCGTGGACGCGCAAGCAGGCTGTCCGGCACGTGTGCGAACTGGAACGTACCCTGGACCTCATCTGGATCGAGGAGCCGGTCCGGCGCTGGGACGCCGAGGGTCTCGCCGCGGTGAGCCGGGGCGTGTCCGCGTCGGTAGCCACCGGTGAGAACCTCACCGGGCTCGAACAGTTCCGTCCGCTGATCGCGGCCGGCGCTGTCGACATCGTCCAGATGGCGGCCGTCTGGGGGGTCACCCACTTCCTGCGGGCGTCCGCCCTGGCCCACGCCCACGACCTGCCGGTCAGCCCGATCGGCAACAGCCCGATCGGGCTGCTGCACGCCGCGACCTCGGTGCCGAATCACCTGACGAGCGAGTTGCAGGACCTGCACCCGCCGGTCGGTGTCTCCATCGACCTGCACATCGAGGACGGCGCCTTCATCCTCGGTGACACACCGGGGCTGGGGGTCCGGGTGGACGAGGACCGGATCCGGGCGGCCAACCGCCGCCCGCAGGCGCAGACGGCCGACAGCCCCAACGTCCGGCCGGAGCGGGCCGGTCGGCGACTGCTGGCCGATGTCGACGGGGTGATCCCCACCCGTCAGGTTCCGGTCACGTCGCTGCACCCCCACAATGACGTGTCACCGACCGCACGGCACTGAGCTGACCGACAGAACAGGGAGACGTGGGTGCATCGCGACGGCGGTGCACCCACGACCATGCGCGGTCGGCACGACCGACGTACCGACCGTCGAGACGGAGGAACGATGAAGGCAGTCGTCTACCGGGGAGCGCGAAACCTCGGAATCGAGCACCGCGACCCGGAGCCACCGGGCCGGGGTCAGGTACGGATCGAGGTGGCGTACACCGGGATCTGCGGTACGGACCTGCACATCTACCACGGCGACATGGACGCCCGGGTTGGTGACTCCGCCGTCATCGGGCACGAGATGTCCGGCCGCATCGCGGCCCTCGGTGAGGGCGTGACCGGCTGGGATGTCGGTCAGCCGGTCACCGTGATGCCGACCCGACCCTGTGGACACTGCGCCGCCTGCCAGCGGGGCAACTCCCACGTCTGCCACGCCATGAACTTCCTCGGCATCGACTCACCGGGTGCCATGCAATCGTCCTGGACGGTGCCGGTGGAGCTGGTCCTGCCACTTCCGCAGGAGTTGCCCCTCGACCACGCGGCGCTCGTCGAGCCGGTGGCGGTCGCCGTGCACGACGTACGCCGGGGGAACGTGACCGCCGACGACCAGGTGGTCGTCGTCGGTGGTGGGCCGGTCGGCGTCCTCATCGCCACCGTCGCGCGCAGCCGTGGCGCGCGGGTCCTCCTCGTCGAGCCGGACCCGTTCCGCCGCGAGGTCGCCGAAGGGATCGGGGTCGAGGCCGTCGACCCGCTGTCGACCGACGTCGTGGCGCTGGTCAACGACCGTACCGACGGCGCGGGCGCCGACATCGCCTTCGAGGTGTCCGGCTCCGCCGCCGGTGTCACCACGGCGGTCGACGTCCTCACCACCCGTGGGCGGCTGGTCATGGTGGCGATCCACCCCCAGCCCCGGGAGGTCAACCTGCACCGGTTCTTCTGGCGTGAGCTGGAGCTCCTCGGCGCCCGGCTGTATCAGCGCGACGACATGGTGGAGGCGATCCGGCTGGTCGCCGCGGGTGCGATCCCGGCCCAGCGGCTCATCTCCCGGATCGAGCCGGTCGAGTCGGCCAACGGGGCCTTCGCGGCGCTGGAGGGTGGCGGCGTGATGAAGGTGCTGCTCGACGTGCGGGAGGGCAACCAGTGACGGCCCTGTTCGACCTGTCCGGACGGACCGCCGTGGTGACCGGGGCGCGGCGCGGTATCGGTCTCGCCATGGCCGAGGCGCTGGCAGTGGCCGGTGCCGACATCGTGGGCGTCTCCGCGCAGCTCGAAGCCGACGGCAGCGAGGTCGAGCGCCGGGTGCGCGCCGCCGGCCGCCGGTTCACCGCGTTGCGGGCGGACCTCGGCGACCGGGCGGCCGTGCACCGGCTGGCCCGCGACATCATCGCGCTCGGACCGGTCGACATCCTGGTGAACAACGGCGGCACGATCGCCCGGGCCCCGGCCGCGGAGCACCCGGACGAGATGTGGGACCAGGTGATCGAGGTGAACCTCAGCAGCCAGTTCATCCTCAGCCGGGAGATCGGCCGGACGATGGTCGAGCGCGGCCGAGGGAAGATCGTTTTCACCGCGTCGCTGTTGAGTTTCCAGGGCGGCATCACCGTCCCCGGTTACGCCGCGTCGAAGTCCGGCGTGGCCGGCCTCACCAAGGCGCTGGCGAACGAGTGGGCGGCCCACGGGGTGAACGTCAACGCCATCGCGCCCGGCTACATCGCCACCGACAACACGCAGGCGCTGCGCGACGACCCCGATCGCAACCAGGCTATCCTCGGCCGCATCCCGGCCGGGCGGTGGGGCCGGGCCGACGATCTCGGCGGTGCCACGGTGTTTTTGGCGTCGTCCGCGTCGGACTACGTCAACGGCGTGGTGCTGCCCGTCGACGGCGGCTGGTTGGGCCGATGACGGGCGCACCGGAGCCCGGCCTCGCCGGGATCGTCGACGCACACCACCACCTCTGGGTCCGGGCCCGGCACCCGCAGTCGTGGATCGACCCGATGACCATGGCGGCCATCGACGCCGACTTCGAACCCGCCGATCTCGCGCCGCTGGCACGGGCGGCCGGGGTCACCGCGACCGTGGTGGTGCAGTCCATCGCCTCGGTCGCGGAGACGGTGGACCTGCTGGGCATCGCGGCCGAGGACACAGTGATCCGTGGGGTCGTCGGCTGGGTGGACCTGACCGCCGACGACGTCGCCGAGCGCCTCGACCGGCTACGGTCCGCTCGGGGCGGGGAGTGTCTCGTCGGCATCCGCCACCTCGTGCAGTCCGAGACCGACCCGGCGTACCTGGACCGCCCGGACGTCCGCCGGGGGATCGCCGCGGTGGGGGCCGCCGGCCTCGTCTTCGACCTGTTGGTACGCCAGCACCAACTCCCCATGGCCGTACGCCTCACGCGCGACCTGCCCGAGGTGAGTTTCGTCCTCGACCACCTGGGCAAGCCCGCGCTCGGCCGCCCGGAGATGGCGCAGTGGAGCCGGGACCTGCGGTCGTTGGCGGCCTCGCCGAACACCACGGCGAAGCTCTCCGGGCTGGTGACGGAGGTGCCGGGTTCGGCCTGGACGCCGGGGGACCTGCGACCCGCCGTCGAGGACGCGCTGGACGCGTTCGGGCCGGACCGACTGATGTTCGGCTCGGACTGGCCGGTCTGCCTGCTCGCCAGCTCGTACCAGCGGTGGGTGGACACCGTGGCGGAGCTGCTGGACGGCCAGGACGGGGCCGACCGGGCGTCGGTCTGGGGCGCGACGGCACGCCGCGCCTACGGGCTGGAGACGTCATGATGACGCGTGCGCTGCCGCGCCGGCCGGGGACACGTCTCACCGAGTTGGGCTTCGGCGCGGCCCAGGGGGGCAACCTCTACCGGGCGACGACGGACGAGGAGTTCGCCTCGGCGGTCGACGCCGCGTGGGAGGCGGGCGTCCGGTACTTCGACACCGCGCCGCACTACGGTATCGGGCTGTCCGAACGCCGCCTCGGCGCCGCGCTGCGCCAACGGCAGCGCGACGAGTACGTGGTGTCGACGAAGGTCGGGCGGCTCCTGGTGCCATCCCCGGGGGACGCGCACCTGCGGGACTCCGACGGGTTCGACGTGCCGGCGACCCATCGGCGGGTGTGGGACTTCAGCCGCGACGGCGTCCTGCGCTCCATCGAGGCCAGTCTGGACCGGACCGGGCTGGACCGGATCGACATCGTCTACCTGCACGACCCGGACGAGCACTGGGAACAGGCCGCACACGAGGCCGTACCCGCCCTGGTCGACCTGCGGGACCAGGGCGTCGTGGGTGCCATCGGCGCGGGCATGAACCAGTCGGCGATGCTGGCGCGGTTCGTGCGGGAGACCGACGTCGACGTGATGATGTGCGCCGGGCGGTACACGCTGCTCGAACAGGGCGCCGCCGGTGACCTGTTGCCGGCCGCCGAGAACCGGGGGGTGGGCGTGGTCATCGCGGGCGTCTACAACTCGGGGCTGCTGTCGCGGGACCGGCCGCCGGCCGACGCCGTCTACAACTACGAGCAGGCGCCGGCGGCGGTGATCGAGCGGGCGCGGCGGATCGCCACGGTCTGCGAGACGCACGGGGTGACCCTGCCGCAGGCGGCACTGGCCTTCGTCCGCCGGCATCCGGCGGTGGTGTCGACGGTGGTCGGCGTCCGCAACGAGGCGCAGGTGGCGGAGACGGTGCGACGGTCCGGGGTCGTCGTGCCCGAGGAGTTGTGGGACGACCTGGCGGCGGCCGGACTGCTCGCCGCGCCGCCCGGTCGGCACTCCCCGGCCCCGTCCGACTGACGGCTGCGTTCGCCTCTGCCGCGCACCAGTGGGTGCGACGGTGACGACGACGTCCCGGCCGGGACCGGTTCCGTTCCTCGGAGACCGGTCCCGACCGGGACGTCAGCTGTTACCGCGAGAGCGGCGGGATCACACGGCGGTGAACCGCCACTGCTGGTTCGTCGCGTTGGTGCAGTTCCACTGCAACACCCGGGCGCCGTCGGCCGTGGAAGCGCCGTTGACGTCCATGCAGAGCCCGCTCAGCGCACTCTTCACCGTGTACACGCCGGAGGTTCCCGTCGCGGTGGCGGTGAACTTCTGCTGGTTGCCGTTGCTGCAGGTGGCCTGCTGGAGGAAGGCGCCCGCCGCGGTCGAACTACCGATCGCCTCGACGCACTTGCCGCTGTGCACCGCCTTGAGGTAGAGCGCGCCGTTACCGGCGTCGACCGCCTGCCACCTCTGGTTGTTGCCACCGGTGGACGCCCACTGGGTGATCTGGGCGCCGTCGGCGGTGGAGACACCGCTGACGTCCAACAGCTTGTTGCTGTGCTGTGCGGTGACCGTGTAGGTCTTACCGGCCAGGCCGGTGCCGGTGCCGGTGCCGGGTGTCCCGACGCCGTTGCCGCCGAAGGTGTGCGAGTCCAGATCGAACGAGTTGTTGGCGTTCTTGAACACCATGTAGAGCGTGTGCGTCCCGCCGAGGGCGGCGACGCTCACCGGTGTCGTGGACTGGTAGTTGTCCCAGCCACCCGTGCTCGGCACCGTGGTGGTGGCCAACAGGGTGCCGGTCGGCGAGTCGGCCCGCAGCTCGATCGAACCGCCACCGGAGGGCGACGACAGCCGGTAGCTGACCGTCGAGATCCCCGACAGGTTCATCGGGTTGAACGCGATCCAGTCGTTGCTGGAGATGTCACCGATGCGCTTGGTGCTCTCCGCGGCCGCCTGGTCGACCACCCGGATGCCGGACTGGCTGCTGAAGTACTCGGACTGCTTGTGCTTCGGCTGCAGGATCGCCTGTGCGGTGCCGGTGAGCGGAGACCCGCCGCCCGAGCCGCCGTTGTCGGTGTACCTGGCGTTCAGCACGTAGAACAGGTTGGCGCCATCGGGGTGCCCGCCGAGCAGGTCGGTGGAGATGGTGCCCGAGCAGCCCGGGTACTCGGTGGTCTCGTGGGCGTGGTCGTCGTGGCCCAGCGCCGGGTTGAGGAACACCTTCGAGCAGTCGACTGTTCCGCCGTCCGGATCGGTCACGGTGATCTGGTACGACACCTTGTCACCGAAGGTCAGCATGCCGCCGTTGCCAGGTGTGGTGATGGTGACCACCGGGGCGCTGTTGCCGACGGTGATCGGGACGTTGGCGAAGCCGGTCTTGCCGGTGCTGTCGGTGACCTTCAACTGGGCGGTGTAGTTGCCGTTGGAGGTGTACACCTTCGACGGGTTGGCCGCCGTCGAGGTGGTGCCGTCGCCGAACGTCCACAGGTAGGTCAGCGTGTTGCCGTCCGGGTCGGACGTGCCAGCGCTGCTGAACTGGACGGTCAGCGGTGCGCTGCCGCTGGTGGGCGTGCCGGTGGCCTTGGCGATCGGTGACCGGCCGCCCTGGTTGTAGTCGATCCGGTAGAGCCCGGAGTCGCTGTTGCCGCCGCCGAAGTTGGTGCCCCACTCCAGCATGTAGAGCGAGCCGTCCTTGCCGAACTCCATGTCCATCGGCTTGTTGAACCGAACGTTGGGCAGGAACGGGTTGGTGCGGGTCACCGCCGAGGAGGAGTCGAAGTGCACCTCCTTGACGTAGTTGCGCGCCCACTCGTAGAAGAAGTGCACGCCGTCGTAGTAGGGCGGGAACTTCGTCTCGGAGGGGTTCGCCGCGTCGTACCGGTAGATCGGCCCACCCATCGGAGCGGAGCCGCCGGAGCCGAGCTCGGGGAAGGTCGTCGAGGCGGGGTAGCCATACCAGATGTTTGGCATGACGACCGGCTTCAGGCTGGTCAGACCGGTGTTGTTCGGCGAGTTGTTGACCGGCGCGGAGCAGTTGAACTTCGCGCCGACGACGCCGGTGTCCGGGTTGAACGGGGCGTACGGCTGGTTGTTGCCGTGGCAGAACGGCCAGCCGTAGTTGCCGGCCTGCTTGATCACGTTGAGCTCGACCAGGCCCTCCGGCCCACGGTTGGTGGTGGGCGGGTTCCGGTCCGGGCCGTAGTCGGCCAGGTAGACCCAGCCGTTGGCCGGGTCGATGGAGAAGCGGAACGGGTTACGGAAGCCCATCGCGTAGACCTCGGGCTTGGTCTGCGCGGTGCCCTGGGGGTAGAGGTTGCCCGACGGGATGGTGTAGCCACCGTTGGCCGAGGGCCGGATGCGCAGCAGCTTGCCGCGCAGGTCGTTGGTGTTGCCGGCGCTGCGGGCGGCATCCAGGTTGGACTTGCCCGACCGCCAGTCCAGCGGGGCGTAGCCCTGCCAGTTCGGGTCCAGGTTCGGCGGCGTGTCGTCGCCGGTGCCGATGAAGAGGTTGCCGTCGGGACCGAACTTGATGTAGCCGCCGGTGTGGCCGGGCTCCGGGAACGTCCGGTCCCGGTACGCCGGGATGTCGATGATCGTCACGCCGCTGGACGTGTTCAGCGTGTCACCGCTGACCGTGTAGCGGGAGACCCGGTTGACGTCGGTGCTGCTGCTGGCCGGTGAGTGGTACAGGTAGATGTAGCCGTTGGTGGCGAAGTTGGGGTCCAGCGCCATGCCGGTCAGGCCGTCCTCGCCGCCGGTGTAGACGCTGAGCGTGCCGGCGGTGACGGTGCTGTTGGTGGAGGGCTTGAAGATCTTCACCTGGCCGCCGCGCTGGACGTAGAAGACCCGGCCGTCCGGTGCCACACCCAGCGCCATCGGGTCGACGGTGTTGTCGTCGAGGGTGCGCCTCTCGAAGTTGCCCCAGACGGTGCCGCCGCAGTCTCCGGCGGCGTTACCGGCCGCCCACCGGATGCCACCGAGGACGTGGTTCTGGAAGTTCGCCTCGCTGTAGGAGCCGATCGCGTGGCCCATCGCGGTGGCCCACACCCGCCCTCCACTGGTGTTGCGGCACCAGGAGATCGGGTGGTCCGGGCCCATCGCCCGGGATCCCGGGTTGTAGGTGCGCTCGTCGGCGGTCACCAGCACGTGCACGTTGCCGCGCGGGTTGGCGTCGAAGTTGTACCACTCCTCGCTGCGGGTCCACCGATCCGGCAGGCTGGCCGTCGACGGGTGCTTCTTGTCGGCGACGATGGCGGTGCCCTGGAGCACGCCGGGGGAGTGCTCGGGCATGTGGGCGCCACCGTTGATGGTCTGGTCCCACCACGGGTATTCGCCCTCGATGCCCATGTCGGTGGCGTTGTGGATGGCGACGATGCCCTTGCCGCTGGCGAGGTAGCCCTCCACCGCCTGGCGCTGCGCCGCCGAGGTCCAGACCATGCCGGAGGTCTGGAGCATGACGATCACGTCGAAGGTCGCCAGGTTGCTGGCGGTGAAGACGCTGGAGTCCTCGGTCGCCACCACCTCGAAGTTGTTCGCGGCGGCCTGCTGTTGGATCATGCTGATCCCGGCGGGGATCGAGTCGTGCCGGTAGCCGGTGGTCTTGGTGAACAGCAGGGCCCGGAAGGCCGGGGCCGCCGACGCGGGTGGGGCGAGTCCGAGCGCCAGTAACAAACCGGCGATCACTGATATGAGCAGTGTGTTGCGACGCATGGCGTCTCCTAGGTTGGACGGGCAACTCCGGTAGCGACCACGGGCCCCGCAGCACGTCAGGTTGTGCCTGGACGCGTGCGACGGCACGAGGGTGGTGGTCGGTCCTCGTGCCGCTCGCCGAAGACGGCAGTCAGACCCGTGGGACGTCACCCAGCGTGATGGTGGCTGAGGGCTTCGTCCGGTGATCCACGGGGTCAGGATGAGCTACAAATAGATGACTGTCAATCAAGGAAGCAGGCGTCCGACGTCGCGCCCGGGTGACGACGGCCGTGATCGACTCCCTCGCTGCGGCGTCGCTGCCGCTCAAGTTGCGGCCCTGGCAATCAGCCCCGGTCGAGGATTGCGGACCCCAATCCAAACATCTATCTTCATACGTGTGATGTTTCCTCGATGTCAAGGGAATGTTCGCACCATAAGAACGTAAGCATCCGTCGATGGCTACGAAAGTTCGATGCCCAGGGCATCGAAGCCGCCGTAGAGTTCCATCGAACCTTGTTGATGACTACTGTCTGTGAGGGCTTTCGGGATGTCAGATCCGCCGCCGACGCCACTTCTCACCCTTCGGGGCATCGGCAAGTCCTTCCTCGGCGTACGTGTTCTCGACGGCATCGACCTCGACGTCGCCCCGGGCGAGGTCCACGCCGTCGTCGGTGAGAACGGCGCCGGGAAGTCAACTCTCATGAAGATCGTCTCCGGCGGCTACAGCCCGGACGAGGGCACCGTCGAGTTCGCCGGTGCCACCCGTAGCTTCCGCGGCCCGCGCGACGCGCAGCGGGCCGGCGTCGGCATCATCCACCAGGAGTTCAACCTCCTACCGGAGCGCACCGTCGCCGAGAACGTCTACCTGGGGCACGAGCCGATCCGCCGCGGGTTGGTCGACCGCCGGGGCATGCTGGAGCGCACCCGGCAGCTGCTCGCCTCGATCGGCGAGACCACGTTGCCGGCCGACGCCCGGGTGGGGCAGCTCGGTGTCGCCCAGCAGCAGGTCGTCGAGATCGCCAAGGCGCTGGCCCTGGACGCGCAGCTGCTGATCATGGACGAGCCCACCGCGGCGCTGGCCGACCACGAGGTCGAGCTGCTCTACGGGCTGGTGCGCCGACTCCAGGAGCGGGGCATCGGCCTGCTGTACGTCTCGCACCGGCTCGCCGAGGTCTTCGACCTGTCCGGTCGGATCACCGTTCTCAAGGACGGCCGCCGGGTCACGACGGTGGCCACCGCCGACACCACTGCCGACGAGCTGGTGCGGCACATGGTCGGCCGGGAACTGTCCAGCTACTACCCGGACCGGGCCGCCCCCGAGGACCGGGGCCCGGTGCGGCTCAACCTTCGCGACGCGGGAAACCGGAAGCTGCGCGACGTCAACCTTCAGCTGCGCGCCGGTGAGGTGCTCGGCATCGGCGGCCTGCAGGGCTCCGGGCGGTCCGCCCTGGCCCGCGCGATCTTCGGGGTGTCGCCGTTCACGACCGGCGACGTCACGCTCGACGACCGGCCGGTCCGGCTGCGCTCACCCCGCACCGCGATGCGGGCCGGCATCGCCTACGTCACCGAGGACCGCAAGGGCGAGGGGATCGTTCCCCGGCAGTCGGTGCTCGACAACGCGCTGCTCGCCAGCCGGGCCGTCTTCGCCGCCCGCTCCGGCCGGGCGGCACGGACGCTGCGGGTACGCGAGCTGCTGGCCGCCGTCGAGGTGCGCGGCGCCGGCGACGACCAGGAGATCCGCTTCCTGTCCGGGGGCAACCAGCAGAAGGTCGTGCTGGCCCGGTGGCTCGCGCTCAACCCGCGGATCCTGCTCTTCGACGAGCCGACCCGGGGCATCGACGTGGGCGCGAAGTCAGCCATCCACGATCTCGTCCGCCGCCTCGCCCGCGATGGCGCGGCGGTGCTGATGATCTCGTCCGATCTACCGGAGCTGCTGGGAATGAGTGACCGGATCGTCGTCATGCGGGACGGCCACGTCGCGGGCGAGCTGCCCGCCGGCGCGACCGAGGAGGAGGTCGTCGCCCTGGCGGTCGGCACCACCACCACCCGGGAGGTGGTCCAGTGAGCGCGAGGAGTGAGCCGGGTTTGCGAGCCCCGCAGTCGCGAACAGAGGTGGTCCAGTGAGCGCGAGGAGTGAGCCGGGTTTGCGAGCCCCGCAGTCGCGAACAGAGGTGGTCCAGTGAGCGCGAGGAGTGAGCCGGGTTTGCGAGCCCCGCAGTCGCGAACAGAGGTGGCCCAGTGAGCGCTTTGTCGCTGCTGCCGGCCCGGCGTCCCGTACCGGGTGTCTTCGTGGCCCTGACCCTGACCCTGGCGATCGGCTGGCTGGTCGTCCTGCTCGACGGCGGTCAGCTCTTCAACCAGTCCACGACGGTGAGCCTGCTGCATGTCGCCGCCGGCCTGGGACTGGTCGCGGTGGGGCAGACCCTGGTCATCCTGGGGGGTTCGCTCGACCTCTCGGTGGCGTTCGTGATCAGCCTCAGCACCCTCGTCGCGGCCGAGACGATGAACGGCAGCGATGGTGCGGTGCTGCCGGCGATCGGCCTGGTGCTCGTCGTCAGCGCCGGCGTCGGGCTGCTCAACGGGATCCTCGTCACCAGGTTCCGGGTCAACGCGTTCATCGCGACGCTCGGGGTCGGGTTGCTGCTCAAGGGCTACCTGGACAACGGCTACGACGGTCCGGCCGGTACGACAGCACCCGCACTCGTGCAGGCGCTCGGCTACCAGCGCGTCGGGCCGGTCCCGGTGTCGTTCCTGCTGTTGGTAGCCGTCACCGCGGCGGCCTGGTTCGCGCTGTCGCGGACCCGCTTCGGCCACCACCTGGTCGCTGTCGGCGGGGATCCGGAGGTGGCCCGGCTCTCCGGTGTCCGCAACGACCGGGTCCTCGTCACCGCCCACGTCCTGTGTTCGATGTGCGCGGGGCTCGCCGGCATCTATCTGGCCAGTCGGCTCGGCTCGGGTGCCCCCCGGGTCGGCACCGAGGGTCTCTACGACCTGGAGTCGATCGCCGCGGTGGTGATCGGCGGGACCGCTCTCGCCGGTGGGCGCGGCGGCGTCGTCGGCACTGTCGGCGGGGTGCTGCTGCTGGCCAGCATCGACGCCATCTTCAACCAGCTTGAGGTCGACGCCTTCTTCAAGCAGGTGATCCGGGGCGTCATCATCATCGCCGCGGTCGCCGTCTACGCCCGCAGGGCCATGCGAAAGGCGGCCTAGTCATGCAGACCGTCCAACCCCGTTCCCTGCCGCTGCGGCTGCCGCGGGTACGTCCCGGTGGTGTCCTGCCGATCCTCGCGATTCTCGCGGTGTTGGTGGTGCTGGTCGGCATCCGGCAGCCCGACTTCCTGGCCCCGCCGTCGCTGATGTCGTTCCTGGGTCGGTCGGCGCCGATCATCCTGCTCGCCGCCGGTCAGTACTTCGTGATCGTCTCCGGTGAGTTCGATCTCTCGGTCGGGTCCCTGGTCACCGCGCAGGTGGTGGTCGCCGCCCGACTGATCGACAGCGACCCGGCGCGTACCTGGCCGGTGGTGCTGCTCCTGCTCGCCTTCGGAGCACTTGTCGGGCTGGTCAACGGCCTGGTCACGACCCGGCTGCGGGTGCCGTCGTTCATCACCACCCTCGGCATGTTCCTGATCCTCGTGGGCGCTGTCTACCTGTGGTCCGACGGCGCTCCGAAGGGTGGGCTCTCCGAGGAGTTCCGGCGGTTCGGCCGGCGGGCCTTCGAGGACGTTCCGGTGCTGGGCCGGGTGCCGTACGCGCTGGTGGTCCTGGTGGTCCTGGCGGTGGCGGCGGTGCTGCTGATGCGGTCGGACTTCGGTCGGACGCTGGTCGCCGTCGGCGACAATCCGCGCACCGCCGAGCTGAGCGGGGTACGGGTGTGGCGTACCCGGACCTTCGCCTTCATCCTCAGCGGTCTGGCCGCGGCGGTGGCGGCGATCCTCCTGGGTGGCTACAGCGGCGTGTCGTTCCAGGCCGGCAACGGCCTGGAGTTCGGTGCGATCACCGCGGTCGTTCTCGGTGGGGTGGCGCTCGGCGGGGGTCGCGGCGCTGTCGTCGGGGCGATGCTCGGCGCGCTGACCCTCGAACTGCTGTTCGCTCTCATGAATTTCTACGGCGTCTCCGGCGCCCTCAGGTCGACCGTCCAGGGCGCGATCATCCTGCTCGCCGTGGCGGTCTCGGCAACGCGTTCTTCGTCCAGATAAGGGGAAACCATAGTGCGACGTTCCATGGCGGCACTGGCCGCTGTCACGCTGCTGTCTCTTGCCGCATGTGCCACCGACGAGCCGGCCGCGAGCCCGTCGGGAAGCGCGTCCGCCGCCACTGGTTCCGGCACCGGCGACCAGTCGAAGTTCTTCGTGCAGGCCGACTACGACGCCGAGTTGGCGCTGCTCGACGCGGCACCGACGGGCCCGGCCGACAAGCCGTGGGAGCAGGTGCTCAACCCGACGATGGTCGACACGGCCAAGTTCAAGAAGAACGGCCCGCACAAGATCTGTTTCTCGAACGCGGCCCTGAACAATCCGTGGCGGCAGGTCGGGTTCAAGACGATGCAGGCCGAGGTCGAGGCGCAGAAGAGCCGCATCAAGGAGTTCGTGCACGTCGACGCCGAGGGCAAGGACCAGAAGCAGATCGCGGACATCAACGACCTGCTCGGCAAGGGCTGCGACGCGCTCATCGTCTCGCCGAACACCACCGCCACGCTCACCCCGGCCGTCGAGGCGGCCTGCAAGGCGGGGCTGCCGGTCGTCGTCTTCGACCGTGGGGTCAACACGAAGTGCCCGGTGACGTTCATCAACCCCATCGGCGGTTACGGGTTCGGCCACGTCGGCGCCGAGTTCGTCAGCCAGAAGATGAAGCCCGGCGGCAAGGTCCTCGCCCTGCGGATCCTGCCCGGCGTGGACGTCCTGGAAACCCGCTGGTCGGCGGCGAAGGTGGCGTTCGACAAGGCGAAGGTCGACGTCGTGGGCGTCGAGTTCACCGACGGTGACCCGGCCAAGACCAAGAAGATCGTCGACGACTACATCCAGCGGTACGGCACGATCGACGGGGTCTGGATGGACGCCGGAGCGACGGCCGTCGCGGCGGTCGAGGCGTTCCAGGACGCGGGCAAGCCCGTTCCGCCGATGAACGGCGAGGACCAGCTCGACTTCCTGAAGATCTGGAAGGACAAGAACCTCACCGCGATCGCACCGACCTACCCGACCTACCAGTGGCGTACGCCGATCATCGCGGCACTGCGGATCCTGGACGGCGAGCAGGTCTCCAACCCGTGGAAGCTGCCGCAGCCGACCGTCACCCAGGACAACCTGGACCAGTACCTCGATCCGAGCATGCCGCCCCTGCACTACGCGATGTGCGGCTGCACCGACCTGCCCGGCTACCCGCAGCGCTGGAAGTAGGGCCCGATGTACGCCATCGGCGTCAACCCCTGGGTCTGGGCCTCGCCGGTCGACGACAAGGCCCTGGCCGAGCTGATTCCGCGGATCGCCGAGTTCGGCTTCGACGCCGTCGAGTTGCCGCTCGAGCAGCCCGGCGACTGGGACCCGATCCGTACGCGGGACCTGTTGGCGGCGCACGGCCTCGTGGCCGCCGGTGTCTGCGCGGTCACCCCGCCGGGGCGGGAACTGGTCGACGCCGCGCCAGCGGTGGTCGAGTCGACGGTGGCGTACCTCATGGGCTGCGTGGCGAGCGCGGCGGCCGTCGGCGCTGGATGCGTCGGCGGCCCCGCGTACGCCTCGGTCGGCCGCACCTGGCGGATGTCGCCAGCGGCCCGCGCGGCCTGCTACGCGGATTTCCGGCGCAACCTGGCGCCGGTGGCCGAGCGGGCCGGCGAGTTGGGCGTGAGCATCGGCGTCGAAGCGTTGAACCGCTACGAGACGAGCGTCGTCAACACTGTCGAACAGACCGTCGAGATGATCGACGGGTTACCGCCCAACGTCGGCATCATGATCGACACGTACCACATGAACATCGAGGAGGCCGACCCCTACGCGGCCCTCGCCGTCGCCGGCCGGCACATCAAGCACGTCCAGGTCAGCGGCACCAACCGGGGCGCGCCCGGTGCTGACCACTTCGACTGGCCCCGCTTCTTCACCGTCCTGCGGGACACCGGTTACCAGGGCGCTGTCTGCATCGAGTCGTTCACGGCGGAGAACGAGACCATCGCCACCGCCGCGGCGATCTGGCGGCCGTTGGCCCCCTCGCAAGATCGCCTCGCCACGGACGGCCTGCGCTATCTCCGGGAGATCCTCGGGTAGCCGCCGCCTGCTCCTACCAGCCACGCCTCCCGCCCGTCGAGGCGTTCCGTCCCCATGCCCTCCGCACGTCAGGAGCACCGTCCCATGTCCTCTTCTCCTCCACTGCGCCGGCTGCTGGCCGGCGCGGCCGCGACGGCGGTGACCGCAGTGGTCGCCGTGACCGTCGCCGCGTCCCCGGCCGCCGCGGCCACCACCACCCTCTACGCGTCGCCCTCCGGCGCCGGCACCACCTGTTCCGCCAGCCAGCCGTGTTCGCTGACCGGCGCCCAGACCGCGGTCCGGGCGATCAACAGCGCGATGTCCGGTGACATCGTGGTGGAGCTGGCCAACGGCACGTACCGGCTCTCGTCGCCGCTGCGGTTCACCGCCGCCGACTCGGGCAACAACGGCTACCAGGTGATCTGGCGGGCGGCCACCGGCGCGCGTCCGACGATCACCGGCGCGCGGGCGGTCACCGGTTGGTCGCTCGTCGACTCCGGGAAGAACATCTGGCGGGCCAGCGTTCCCGCCGGGCTCGACTCCCGCCAGCTCTACGTGAACGGGGCTGTCGCCACGCGGGCGCGTACCGCGGTGAACCGCTCCGACTTCACCTTCACCACGTCCGGAATGCGGTTCACCAACAGCGCGCTCAGCTACCTCAACAACCTGGGCAACCAGAACCGCGTCGAGGTGGAGAGCGTCGGTTCGTTCACCGACCGGTACTCGCCGGTGCAGAGCATCAGCGGGAACTTCCTGACGATGCAGCAGCCCGCGTGGAACAACAACACCTTCGGGTTCGACACCCTCTCCAGCCCACACCGCGCCGGTCCGTTCTACCTGACCAACGCGTACGAGTTCCTGGACTCGGCGGGGGAGTGGTATCTCAACCCGGGCAACGGCCAGCTCAACTACATCCCGCTCGCCGGGCAGAACATGAGTTCGGTCAGCGTCGAGCTGCCGCAGTTGCAGTCGCTGGTCAACGTCGGGGGCAGCTACGACGCGCCGGCACACCACATCTCGTTCAGCGGCATCACCTTCACGGGCACCAGCTGGCTCGGCCCCAGCAGCAGCAACGGCTTCGCCGACCAGCAGACCGGCGCCCACATCACCGGCACCTGGTCCCGCCCGTCCGACGCGTTGACCTCCTGCCAGGCCGGCTGCCCCCAGTTCGAGGCCACCCGACCGAACTGGAACCAGATGCCCGCCGCCGTGCAGGTGTCCGCCGCCAACACCATCACCTTCAGCGACTCCCAGTTCGTCAACCTCGGGCAGACGGCGATCGGCATCGGCAACGACGCCAACGCCCACGCCAGCGGGGTCGGTCTGGGGGCCAGCAACATCACCGTCACCCGCTCCGAGATCGCCCGCAACTCCGCCGGTGGCATCGTGGTCGGCGGTGTGCGGGCCGACGCCCACCACCCGAGCGACCAGCGGATGGTCAACCGCAACATCACCATCAGCAACAACCGGGTGCACGACCTCGGCCTGGAGTACCGGGGTGTGGTGTCGATCCTGACCACCTATGTGAACACGGCGCTGGTGTCGCACAACGAGGTCTACAACATGCCGTACACCGGTCTGTCGGTCGGCTACGGCTGGGGCGCCAACGACGCCGGCGGCAGCCAGCACTACGCGAACCGAGGGCTGTACAACTACCAGCCCCGCTACACGACGGCGACCACCGCGGCCAACAACCAGGTGATCGGCAACTACGTGCACGACGTGATGCAGCAGATGACCGACGGCGGGTGCATCTACACGCTGTCGGCGAACCCGGGCGGGACCATCAACGAGAACTACTGCCTGCGGACCAACGGCTGGTTCGGGCTCTACTTCGACGAGGGTTCCCGCTACTACACCGCCCGTAACAACGTGTTCTCCTCCACCGGTACCTGGGCCACCGCCAACTACTGGTACGCGGAGAACATGGGCAACTTCACCGTCACCAACAACTGGTCGACGAACAACAGCACGAACGTGACCAACGGCGACCGCGGCAACGTGGTCAACGGCAACGTCACGGTCTCCGGAGGCAACTGGCCGTCCGGCGCGCAGACGGTGATCAACGCGGCCGGCGTGCAGAGCGGCGGCAGCACCAACCCGCAGAACGTGCAGATCGTGGGCGTCCAGTCGGGCCGGTGCGCGGAGATCGGCGGGTCGAGCACCACGAACGGCACGCAGGCCCAGCTCTGGGACTGCATCAGCGGGGCCACCAACCAGCGGTGGACCCACACGGCCAGCCGGCAGCTCATGGTGTACGGCACCAAGTGCCTGGACGCCTCCGGCCAGGGCACCAGCAACGGCACCACAGTGGTGATCTGGGACTGCAACGGCCAGCCCAACCAGCAGTGGAACGTCAACGCCAACGGCACGATCACCGGCGTGCAGTCGGGTCTCTGCCTGGACGCCAACGGCGCCGGGACGGCGAACGGCACGAAGTTGATCCTGTGGTCCTGCAACGGCGGCACCAACCAGCAGTGGCAGCTGCGCAGCTGACCTGCCAGCTGGGCACCGACGGGTCCGGGCCGGGGCGACACGCCTCGGCCCGGACCTGTCCGGTCTACCGCCCGGCCGTCGCCCTCGCCGTGTCCACTGTCAGCCCGGCCGCGGCCCGGTAGCGGACCGGGATCGGGTCGGTGATCTCCCCGACGAACGTGTCGTCGACGTGGTCGAGGAAGCCGATGAGGGACCAGTCGTCGGCGGGTCCGTGGACCAGCCGGGGCGCGTACAGGTGCGGGTGGGTGAACGGTCGGGCGGACGCGATGTCCCACGGCCCGAGGGTGCTCTCGCCGGTCGCCACCCAGATCCGGTGGTCGTCGCGCCGGGCGCTGCCGGTGGCATCGGTGGAGAACAGCAGCAGCGGTTGCCCGTCGAGGACCGCGACCTGGGGCACCTCGAGGTGACCGAAACCGGCGGGGGTCGACAGGGGTGGCCGCACCGTCCAGGTCAGCAGGTCGGTGGAGGTGGCGTGGCCGACGACGCCACGGGTGTTCGCCGGCCCGGTGTTGGCGCGGGCGGTGATGAGCATGTGCCAGCCCTGGCCGTGGGGGTCGGGGAACACCCACGGGTCACGCCAGGCCTGCTCGTACCACAGGTCCGTGTCCAGCAGCTCGTACCAGGTGGGGTCGGCCTGGACGATCGGTTCGCTGCCGTGCCGGTGCCAGGTCATCAGATCGTCGGAGACGGCCAGCCCGATGCGTTGGACGAGCCCGTCCTCGGCGCGACCGACACCGGTGTAGAACAGGTACCACCGTCCGTCCGGCCCGCGCACTGTGCAGCCCGTCCAGGTCGCCAGGTCGTCCCAGCCGGGCGGGTCGGCGGGGACCAGGGCGTCGGCGACCAGCCGCCACGAGCGCAGGTCCGTCGAGACGGCGTGGCCGATCGTGGCCCGGCGGTGGCGGCGGTGCGGGTCGTGCAGGGCACGGGACGCGCGCAGGAAGAACACGTGCCAGAGGCCGTTGTCGTCCCGCGCGTACCAGCTGTCCCACACCCAGTGGTCGGGTAGACGAAGCATGGTCGGAAACCTAGCACTAAACCGTTTTAGCGTCGGCCGAGGCCGCCCCGGCGGTACGGTCGTGAGCCGTTGGTCAGCCGGCCGGGGGCGCGAGGGACCGGCGTCGGCGCAGCGGCATCGCGACCAGCGCGGGCTCGGCGACGCCGCCGTCCAGGAGCAGTTCGACAGCACGCCGCCCCATCTGCTCGTGCGGCAGGGCCGTGGTGGCCAGACTGGGCCGCAACCAGGCGGCGATCGGGTCGTCGTCGAACGAGATGACCGAGATGTCCTCCGGGACGGTCAGCCCCGCCTCGCCGAGCGCCTGGTAGGCGCCGAAGGCCAACCGGTCGTTCATGCAGATGACCGCGCTGGGGCGCTTCGGCTTGCTCAGCAGGCCGCGCATGGCGGCGTACCCGTGCTCGGGCAACCACTCGGTGCAGAAGCACTCGGCCAGCAGGCTCACGTCCGCCTCGTCCAGGGTCTGCCGGATGCCGTGCAGCCGGGCTCTGGCGGCGAGCGAGACCTCCGGGTCGTCCTCCTTGAGCCGGTTGCGACCGATGAGCGCGATCGCGTCGCGGTGGCCGAGCTCCAGCAGGGCGGCGGCGACGGAGCGGCCGGCCCCCTCGTCGTCGGGGACCACGCTGGGCAGACCGTCGGGGCTGGTGGCGTTGAGCAGCACCACCGGTCCGCCGAGGATGGCCGCGGGCACCGACAGCCGTCGGGTCGCCATCGCCGCGTAGATCACCCCGTCGACCTGCCGGTCCAGGACGGCCTCGATGGCGTACTGCTCGAAGGTGGCGTCGCCCTGCGTCTCGGTGATGAGCAGGACGTGGTCGCGTTCGCGGGCCGCGTCGAGAGCGCCACGGATGAGGTCACCGGCGAACCGGGTGGTGGCCACGATGTCGGAGACGAACGCGATGGTTGCCGTCTTGCGGGTGCGTAGGCTGCGCGCGGCGAGGTTGGGCCGGTAGCCGAGTTCCTCGGCGGCGGCGAACACCCGCTGGTGCGCCTCGGCCGAGAGTCGGGTGCCCTCCCTGCCGTTGAGCACCATCGACGCGGCGGTCTTGGACAGCCCGGCTCTGCGCGCGACGTCGGCGAGTGTTGCTCTGTTGCGGCCCATCAGTCCTCCGAATCAGGCGCGGTGCCGCAGGCACCGCTCCCGCCCATCATGATGCGTCGCCGCCCAGGATCCAGCGCCGGTCGTGTCGGCGCGGTGTGAACCCGACGTTTCCGCACCGTTGCCAAGTTGTCCTTGACAGCTTCCCGTGCCACGCGCATGCTCTGCTAAATCAGTTTAGCGACCACTTCTGGTGCATCCAGAGGCGCCTTCGGTGGCCGTGCCGGCTTCTTTTTCGCTGACGGTACGGGTGCTGCGCCCGGGCGGCAGGTCACGGCGTACGTGCCGTGGCCGCACCCGGTCGCGCTGGTCCCGGTGGAGCCGTCGCGCGGCCATGGGTCGCGGGACGCGTGGAGATGTCAAGGAGTCATGAAATGACAGAATTGCTGACAAAGTTTCCGCGACGGAGAACGGTGCTCCTCGCGTCGCTGCTGGCGGTCGGGATGACCGCGACGGCCTGCAGCGCCCCGGGCGAGGACCGGTCGTCGACCCAGAAGTCCGATGCCGCCGTCACGACGGAGCTGGGGACCGACCCGCTCACCCTGGAGATGTACGCCGAGACCGGCTTCCCGCTGGCCAAGGCGTTGGCCGAGGAGTTCTCCAAGCAGCACTCGAACGTCAAGTTCAACATCCGTGAGGACCAGTTCACGGTGATCGTGGAGAACGCGCCCCGGGTGATGGCCTCGGACAACTCGCCCGACATCATCCGGCTCCCCACCATGGTCGACCTGGTCAAGGACGACCTGCTCAAGAACCTCGACCCGTACTTCACCGCGTACGGCTGGGACAAGTTCCCCGCCTCACAGCTCGTGCAGCTGCGCGTCGGTGAGAACACCCGGGGCACCGGCTCGCTGTTCGGGATGGGGCTCGGCTACAGCGTCACCGGCGTGTTCTACAACAAGAAGCTGGCCACCCAGATCGGGATGACCCAGCCGCCGGCCACCGTGGCCGAGTTCGAGCAGCTGCTGGCCAAGGCGAAGGCCGGTGGGGTTCAGCCGATCATGCAGTTCAACAAGAACACCGCCGGCATCAACTTCCCGCACCAGGCGCTGCAGAACCAGTTCGGTGACCCGGCCCAGGTCGCGGACTGGATCTTCCAAAAGCCGGGGGCCACGTTCGACACCCCGGCCGCCCTGAAGGCCACCCAGACGATCCAGAAGTGGGCGCAGGCCGGCTACTTCCCGAAGGACGCCAACGCCATCGACTACGCCGGCATGGTGGGGGAGTTCCAGAAGGGCAACGGCCTGTTCATGTTCAACGGTGACTGGGAGTCGGCGAACCTCGACAAGTCGATGCCCGGCAATGTGGGCTTCTTCCTGTTCCCCACCGAGTCCCCCGGTGGGAAGCACGTGGCGATGTCCGCCCCCAACACCTTCGGCGTCTCGGCCAAGGCGAAGAACCCGGACGCCGCCGCGTACTTCCTGAACTGGGTGCACACCAACGCCAAGGCCCGGGAGATCTCGGTGACTGTCGGCGGCTCGAGCCCCGGCGGCCCGAGCGACCTGCCGGTGCCGGCCGCCGCCCCGAACACCGTGCTCGCCGAGACCCTCAAGGCGTCGCAGCAGCTCGGCGCGGAGAACGGCGCTGTGGACTTCACCGCGAACGCGACCGGCGGCATCTTCGCCGCCGCGATCACCCCGGAGATGCAGAAGCTGATCGCCGGCCAGCAGACGCCCGAGGGGTACGTGAAGGCGGTCCAGGCCGAGTACCAGAAGGAACTGTCCCGATGACGTCTGCCCTCGGCAGCGCACCAACCGGGCGCGACGATCGTCGTGCCCGTCCGACCCCCACGCGGGCCCACCGTTCTCGGTGGGCCCGCGCGGCCGGGACCGGCTGGTTGTACGTCCTGCCCGCCCTGGTGATGTACGCGGTGTTCGTCCTGCGCCCGCTGGTCCTGACGCTGCAGTACTCGCTCTACGACTGGAACGGCATCGGGGTGGCCCGCTGGGTGGGCCTGGACAACTACCTCACCGTCTTCACCGACAGCGACCTGCTGAAGATCATCGGCAACGCGATCGTCCTGATCGTCTTCTTCAGCTTCATCCCGGTCGCGCTCGGGCTGTTGGTGGCGAGCATGGTCCGCCGGATCACCACCGGCCCGTTCGGCACCGTCGTCCGGACCATCCTCTTCCTGCCGCAGGTCATCCCCCTGGTGGCGGCGGGCATCGCGTGGAGCTGGCTGCTCTCGTCGAACGGTCTGGTCAACCAGGTGCTGCGGGCGGTCGGGCTGGGTGGCGTCGCCCGCGCCTGGCTCGGCGACTTCGACACGGCGCTGCCCGCCGTCGGCGTCATCGGGGCCTGGGTCCTGCTCGGCCTCTGCACGATCCTGCTGGTGACCGGCATGAGCAAGATTGATCCGGCGCTGTACGAGGCCGCCCGCCTGGACGGCGCCGGTCCGTTCCGCGAGTTCTTCGCCGTGACCCTGCCCAGCCTGCGCCAGGAGATCGGCGTCTGCCTCACCGTGACGATCATCGCGGCGTTGGCGAGCTTCGACATCGTCTACATCTCCACCAGCGGCGGGCCCGGCCTCCAGACCACGGTGCCGGGTCTGGAGATCTACCGGCTGGCCTTCTCGCAGCGGCAGGTGGGCCTCGCCTCGGCGCTCGCTGTCGTGCTGATGCTGCTGGTGCTGGCGTGTGTGCTGCCGATCCAGCGGCTGAGCCGAGGGGAGAAGTCGTGAACCTGACCCGACGCGAACAGCTGACCGGACGTGTCTTCCTGATCGCCCTGATCGTCGTGACCCTGCTGCCGTTCGTGAGCATGTTGTCGGCGGCGTTGCAGCCGCGTGGCACCGTGCCCAGCGGGCTCGACTGGCCGTCCGACCCGCAGTGGGGGAACTTCGCCGACGCCTTCACCGCCGCGAACATGGGCGCCCTGCTCCGCTCCAGCCTGCTCATCGTGGCCGGTGTCGTGCCGGTGTCGGTGCTCATCGCGACCATGGCCGGCTTCGGCCTCGGTCAGTTGCGGGTGCCCGGTGGCCGGCTCGTCTTCGGCCTCTTCCTGCTGGGTCTGACCCTGCCGTTCGAGGCCGTGGTGACACCGCTCTACTACCAGATGCAGGATCTCGGCCTGCTCAACACGCGCTGGGCCATCATCCTGCCGCTGATCGGCCTGTACATGCCGTTCGCGGTGTTCTGGATGCGGGCGCACTTCACCAACGTGCCGGTCGAGTTGACCGAGGCGGCCCGGGTGGACGGCAGCAGCACGTGGCAGTTGTTCTGGCGGGTCCAGGTGCCGCTGGCCCGGCCGGCGATCGCCTCGCTGACCATCCTGATGTTCCTCTGGACGTGGAACCAGTTCCTGCTCGCCATCGTCCTGGTCGACGACGCCACCAAACGCACCATGGCCGGGGCGCTCGGCGCGTTCCAGGGCCAGTGGGGCACCGACCTGGTGCTGCTGTGTGCCGGGTCGTTGCTGATCCTCACCCCGACCCTCATCGTCTTCCTGATCTTCCAGCGACAGTTCATCAAGGCCCTGATCCAAGGGTCAGTGAAGGGGTAGGCAGTGGTCACACAGCCACAGATCCACGGCGACGTCGCCGACCGCTACGGGCGCGTCGCGGACGTCTTCCGGGACAACTTCACAGCGCGGGGCGAGGTCGGCGCCGCGGTCACCGTCTACGTGCGGGGCCGCAAGGTCGTCGACCTGTACGGCGGGGTCGCCGACACCCGGACCGGCCGGCAGTGGGACAGGGACACACCCGTCGTCGTCTTCTCCTGCACCAAGGGAATGCTGGCGATCTGCGCGTACCTGCTGGTCCAACAGGGCCGGCTCGACCTCGACGCGCCGGTGACGCGCTACTGGCCGGAGTTCGGGCAGCACGGCAAGGCGCACATCCCGGTGCGCTGGCTGCTCACGCACCAGGCCGGTCTGCCCGCGTTGGACCGACCCCTGACCCTCGACGAGGTCCTGGCGTGGGACCCGGTGATCAAGGCGATCGAGGCGCAGGCCCCGTTGTGGGAGCCGGGCACGGCACACGGCTACCACCCGATGACCTACGGCTGGCTGGTCGGAGAGGTGATCCACCGCATCACCGGCCAACTACCCGGCGCGTTCTTCGCCGACACTCTCGCGGGCCCGCTCGGCCTGCGCACCTGGCTCGGGCTTCCGGCCGCCGAAAGTGACAGCGTCGCCTGGGGCCTGGCACCGCCACCGGACCCGGAGCCATTCGAGGACCCGGTCGCCGAACGCGGCATCACCATGGGGGGCGCTTTCGCCTTCCCCGCCGACGCCGACGGCCTGGTGAGCTTCAACGACGACGCCATCCGGGCCGCCGGTGTTCCGGGCGCGGGAGCGGTGAGCACCGCGGACGGCCTCGCCCGCCTCTACGCCGCCTGCGTCTCCGATCTGTCGGGTCAGGCCGGACCGTTGCTCACGTCCGCGTCGGTGCACGACGCCGTCGTCGTCCGTTCGCGCGGCCAACAGCGACACGGGCCACCGGACACCGGGCAGCGCTGGGGCACCGGTTTCCTGCTGCACTCGCCGCCGGCCCGGCCCCTGCTCGGTGAGCGCAGCTTCGGCCACGACGGCGCGGGCGGGAACCTGGCCTTCGCCGACGCCGAGCATCAGGTGGGATTCGGCTACGTGGTCAACCAGATGCGTGGAATGGGCGACGAGCGGGCCAACCGACTAACCGCCGCCCTCCGCACCTGCCTCGAAACCTGACCCCCACCCCACCTCGATGATCATGAAGTTATTGCCCTGACACGCCGTGCCCGGTGGCAACAACTTCATGATCACTGGGGTGGGGGCCGTGGTGCGGGCACCTGTCCATTGTGGAGGGCGGCGGTGTTACGGGGATACTTCGGGCACGTTTCATCGATAGTCTTGACAGGTGTTGTTAGCGATAACACGATGGCCTTCACGCCGCTCTCGCGTTTGGAGCTCGTCTTGGTCGTGTCGATCCGCTCGGGTGTCCTGAACTCCTCCCGCACAACTCCTGTGAACAGGCTGAACGCCCTCGCGCGCCGCGCCGGGCACGCGCTGACCCCGCTGGTGTCCACAGTGCTGCCGCGTCGGCTGCGTCCACTGTGCGCGCTCGCATCGGCGGCCATCCTCGTCGCCGCGAGCCTGGTGGTCACCCCGGCCGCCGCGCACGACGCCGACGGCTGGTCGCCCCGGTCGTCGTACACCTCGACCGACACCGGCGCCGGCACCTACTCGGTGCCGCTGCTCAACGCCGACGTGCCGGACATCAGCGTCGAACGCGTACCGGCCGCCGAGAACGACGAGGGCCGCGACCTCTACTACATGATCAGCACGACCATGCACCTGAGCCCGGGTGCGCCGATCATGAAGTCGTACGACCTGGTCAACTGGGAGATCGTCAACTACGTCTTCGACCGGGCGAGCATCGGCGACTCCTTCTCGCTGCGCAACGGCCAGAACTCGTACGGCCAGGGCCAGTGGGCGTCGTCGCTGCGCTACCACGACGGCACGTTCTACGCCGTCTTCAACACCAACAACCTCAGCGGGGCGTACCTCTACCGCACCGACGACATCGAGAACGGCCCGTGGCAGCGCACCGCCCTCGGTCGTGGCCTGCACGACCCGTCGCTCTTCTTCGACGTCGACGGCACGCCGTACATCTTCTACGGCTCCGGCGGCACCAGCGCCGTGCGGCTCAACGCCGGCCTGACCGCCATCGCGCAGGACTACCCGAACATCTTCACCGCCAACAACTACGCCGGGCAGCCGTTCATCGGCGGTCTGTTCGAGGGCGCGCAGGTCTACCACATCGACGGCTGGTACTACGCCGTCATCATCACCTGGCCGTCCGGACAGGGACGCCAGGTCGTCATGTTCCGGTCGAGGGACCTGCTGGGGCGCTACACCTCGGCCGGTGGCGTCAACACCTACGAGGCGCGCGGCGTGCTCAACTCCAACGGCTTCGCGCAGGGCAGCCTGGTGCCGATCAGCCGCGCGGACGGCCGGACCGACTGGCACGGCATGTTCTTCCGGGACACCTTCCCGATCGGTCGGATCCCGGCGCTCATCCCCGCCACCTGGCAGGACGGGTGGCCGACCTTCGGCGCAGGCGGGGTCGTGCCGGTCAACGGCCTGTTCGACAAGCCGATCCGGCTCAGCCCGGCGGAGGAGACGTTCGAGCGGCAGAAGAGCATCGTCGCCTCGGACGACTTCGCCAACGACGCGCCGCACCGGGCGTACCAGGACGAGCAGTGGACGGTCCCGGCGCCGCTCGACCCGGCGGAGATCGCCCCCAACGGGTCGCGGCTCGACCTGGCGTGGGAGTGGAACCACGCCCCGGACAACCGGTACTGGTCGCTCACCGACCGCGACGGCTGGCTGCGGTTGACGGCCGGCACCGTCGTCACCGGCCAGTACGTCTACACGAAGCTGTCCAACCGGGCCGAGCTGGCGTGGTTCGAGGAGGCGCGCAACACGCTCTCCCAGCGGACGTTCGGGCCACGGCAGTCGGTCCAGACCCGGATGGACATCAGCGCAATGAAGAACGGCGACGTCGCGGGCCTGGCGGCCTACAACCGCGGATTCTCATATGTGGCGGTGAAGCGCGTCGACGGCGTCAACACCCTCGGTGTGGTGAACCGGTCGCAGCCGTTCGCTGTCGACCTCGACCAGTCGACGCTGGAGAACTTCGTGGCGGGCACGACGGTGCCGCTGGGCGACGCCACCGACGTGCACGTGAAGGCCGACCTCGACTTCGCCTCGCCGGTGGGTCAACTGTGGACGACGTTCTACTACAGCCTGGACGGGGTCCAGTGGACCCGGCTGGGCAACCGCGTCGGCCCGCAGGCGCTCGACGGTAGCCTCGCGCACTTCATGGGCCACCGTGTGGGCCTGTTCACCTACGCCACCCAG
Source organism: Micromonospora sp. DH14 (assembly GCF_029809455.1). Lineage (NCBI taxonomy): Bacteria > Bacillati > Actinomycetota > Actinomycetes > Micromonosporales > Micromonosporaceae > Micromonospora > Micromonospora sp. DH14. The sequence goes on from NZ_JARVKT010000022.1 coordinate 79,209, forward strand.
GAGGCCGGTGGCCACGTCGACTTCGACAACTACCTGCTCAGCGACGTGCTCACCGCGCAGGCCCGACCGTTGGACACCGCCGCCCTCGACGCGGCCATCGCCCACGCGCGGACGCTCGACGCGCGCCACTACCCGGCCGACGCCTGGGCCACGACGCAGGCCGCGCTCGCCACGGCGAGCGCGGCACGGGCCGGTCACCTCGGCACCCAGAACGAGATCGACGCGCCGGAGCGGGCGCTGAGCTACCAACTGGCCCGACTCGCGGTGCTGGCCGCGCTGCCCGCCACCGCCACCGCCCAGGTGCGCTGCCTGGGCGGGAAGACGTACGTGGCGGTGCAGGCGCGCAACGACTCGACCGAGCCGGTCGAGATCACCGTGCAGACCCCGTACGGGAACCGGTCGTTCGCGGCCGTCGCGCCGGGAGCGAGTGTCTACCAGTCGTTCAACACGCGTACGGCGTCCGTGCCGGCCGGCTCGGCGACGGTCCGGGTCACCGGCACCGTCGCCGGTCAGGACGTGAGCACCGGCCACTCCACGCCGCACCCCGCCAACGCCTGCGGCGGCTGACCCCACCACGAGCCCTCGGTTCACCGACCAGCACCACCGGCGACCGGCCGGGCGGCGCGGAACAGCGGACCTGTCCCGCGCCGCCGGCCACGGTCCGCCGGTGGTGGCGGTCGACCCCTGATGTCCGGACCACCCACCGATCCCCCGTACACCGATGACCGCACGTCAGAGATGAAGGAGGATGTCTCGTGGAACAACGACTGCGACGGGCGACCCGAGGACGGGTCGCCGCGCTCGCGACACTGGGCCTGATGCTGGCCACGGGGTTCGTCGCCGGCGCGGCGCCGGTCCAGGCCGCCGACACGAACCTCGTCGTCAACGGCGGGTTCGAGGACGGCCTGGCCAACTGGTTCGTCAACAACGGGAACGCCGCCGACGGCGCCCAGTTGTCCGCCACCTCGGACGCCTTCTCCGGTGCGACCGCCGCGCTCGTCACCAACCGGGCGACCACCGGATCCGGCCCGATGCAGGACCTCAGCGGCAAGGTGCAGGCCGGTCAGGCGTACACCCTGACGGCCCGCATCAAGTACGCGAACGAGAGCGGACCGGCCACGAAGCAGTTCTTCGCCACCATGCACTACGGCGGCGGCACCTACACCAACCTGGTCAGCGTGACGGCGACGAAGGGTCAGTGGGCGCAGTTCAGCGGAACGTTCACGATCCCGGCCACGCAGAGTGTGTCGACGGCGCGCCTGTTCTTCGAGACCCCGTGGACGAGCACCCCGTCCACGGACCCGGCCCTGCACCTCATGGACTTCACGCTCGACGACGTGTCGGTGGTCGGCGCCGCGCCGCCCGCACCGGCGTCGAAGACCATCGAGGTCGTCGGCAAGCTGCCCGGGGAGCACAACCCGTTGATCGGGCACAAGTTCGGCGCCGACGGCTTCGGTCTCGTGCACGACGGTCGGGTCTACATGTACATGACCAACGACACCCAGGGGTACGCCCCGAACCCGACCACCGGTGTCTCGCCGGGGATCAACTACGGCGACATCAACCAGATCACGGTGATCTCCTCCGAGGACCTCGTGAACTGGACCGACCACGGTGAGATCCAGGTCGCCGGCCCGAACGGGGTGGCCCCGTTCACCGCCAACTCGTGGGCTCCGGGCATCACCAAGAAGGTGGTGAACGGGGTGGAGAAGTTCTTCCTCTACTACGCCAACGGCGGTGGTTCCAGCAACGTGATCACGGGTGCGTCGCCGCTCGGCCCGTGGACCAGCGAGCGCACCAGCACGCTGATCGACGGCCGTACCCCCGGTGCGGAGGCCGTCGCGTGGAAGTTCGACCCGGCGCCGTTCGTCGACGACGACGGCCAGCCGTACCTCTACTTCGGTGGTGGCCCCGCGTCGACGAGCATGCCGCCGGCCGAGCGCTTCAACAACCCGAAGAACATCCGGTCGATCGAGCTCGGCGATGACATGGTGTCGACCGAGGGGACGGCCGCGGTGGTGGACGCCCCGGTCGCCTTCGAGGCCGGGCACGTCTTCAAGCGCCAGGGCAAGTACTACTTCTCGTACTCGTCGCACTTCGGCGGGAACGACTTCGGTGGTAGCCAGCAGCCCCTTCCCGGTTACCCCGGCGGTGGGCAGATCGGCTACATGATCTCCGACGGCCCGATGTCGTGGCCGAAGGAGACGTACGCCGGTGTGCTCTTCCCGAACCAGTCGCAGTTCTTCGGTGCCGGCACCGGCGGCAACAACCACCAGTCGGTGTTCGAGTTCGGTGGCAGGTACTACTTCACCTACCACGCCCCGACGCTGAACAAGCGCATCAACGGCAACACCACCCAGGGGTACCGCAGCCCGCACATCCAGGAGTTGACCTTCAACCCGGACGGCACGATCCAGCAGGTCGTCGGCACGTACGCCGGCGTGGACCAGGTCCGGGACTTCGACCCGTACCGCGTCTTCGAGGCCGAGACCTTCGGCTGGAGCAAGGGCGTCGCGACCACGAAGGTCGACGGCGGTTCCGCCCAGTTCGGTGGTGCGGCACCGAACCTGGTGGTCCGCGACGTCGACAACGGGGACTGGACGGCGCTGTCCTCGGTGAACTTCGGGGACAGCGGCGCGGGCAGCCTGACGGCGCGGGTGCGCGCGCTCGCCGCCGGCGGGCAGGTCCAGGTTCGTCTGGACGACGTCAACGGTCCCGTCGTCGGCACTGTCGCTGTGGACGCGCCGGTCGGACAGTGGGCCGAGGTGAGCGCCGAGCTCACCGGTGTCAGCGGCGTGCACGACGTCTACTTCACCTACACCGGCCCGGCCGGCGCGGACCTCTTCGAGATCGACACCTGGGCCTTCCAGTCGGCCACCGTCGACCTGCCCGTGACGGTCAGCGCGTCGACGCGGTGCGTCGGTGGCACGACGTACGTGGCGGTGCAGGCGCGCAACGACCATGACGAGCCGGTGGGCGTGAGCATGGAGACGCCGTACGGCACGCGGTCCTTCGCGGCCGTCGCGCCCGGCGCGAACGCCTACCAGTCCTTCACCACGCGGGCCGCGTCGGTGCCGGCGGGTTCGGCGACGGTCCGGGTGACCGGGGCGATCGGCGGACAGGACGTGACGACCGTCCGCACCGTGCAACACCCCGCCGGCACCTGCGGCGGATAACCCCTCATGGCAGAGAACGGAGCTCACATGAACACAGACAAACGGCGGCAGTTGCTGGCGGCCTGCTCGGTCGGCGCCGTGCTGACCGGGGTGGCGGTGCTGCCGTCGCCCGCGCTGGCCGAGCCCGGTGACGACGCCAGCGTGCGGGTCACCGTCGACATCGACGAGATCAGGGAACCGGGCGTGCTCGCCCTGTCGATCGCCGGCGACGCCGTCGCGCTCTCCGAGGACGGCTCGACCCTGCTGGTACGCCAGTTCGTCGGCACCCTGCCGACGGTGACGGTCACCGACACCCGGGTCGCCGACGAGGTGCCCGACGGCGCCGGCTGGGCGGTGCTCGGCAGCGCGACCGACTTCGCGGGCGCCGCCGGCCAGGCGCCGATCACCGCCGACCACTTCGGTTGGAAGCCGCGCCTGCTCGACGGGGGCGAGACCGGCCTGGTCACCGAGGGCGAGGAGGTGGTGACCAGCCTGGACGAGCCGACCCAGCCGGGCAACAATGTCGGCCTTGTCGACCAGGAGCTGTTGGTCTCGGCCTTCGACTCCGCTGCCGTCGCCAGCGACTCGTACTCGGTCAACGCCGACCTGTACCTGCGGACCCCCGCCGAGGTCGCGGCCGGCGAGTACAGCTCCACCCTCACACTCTCACTGTTCGAGTAGTGGCCTGGGCGGGGGCCCGGACCGGGTCCCCGCCCAGCCCCGTGCCGAAGGGCCGCCTGAATGACCGTCACCCCGCTGCGCAGGGCGCTCGTCGTCCTCACCGTCGCGTTCCTCGCGGTTGCGGCCACGCCGGTCGCGGCGGCGGCGGAGCCGGACCCCAAGGCCCTGACCTGGACGGTCCAGCCGGCCACCGCGAGTGGCCCGGACCAACGCCGGTGGATCACCGCCAGCCTCGACCCCGGGCAGGCCGTGACCGAGCACCTGGCGGTCCGCAACTTCAGCCGCACCGCCGTCACGTTCGCCCTGAAGGCCGCCGACGGGTACCTCACCGACAAGGGCCGCTTCAACATGCTGTCGTCCGACCGGCCCTCGGTCGACGGCGGCACCTGGATCGACGTGCAGGAGAAGGTCACCGTCGGCCCGAACGAGACGCGGGTCGTGCCGTTCACCATCACGGTGCCCCCGGGCGCCACACCGGGCGACCACCCGGCCGGCATCGCCGCGACCGTCAGCAGCGCCGGAGGCACTGTCACCGTCGAGAGTCGGGTCGGGTTCCGGGTCATGCTGCGGGTCAACGGCTCCGCGCGGGCGGCCCTGGCCGTCCGGGGCCTCGACGCGACGTACTCCCCGTCGTGGAATCCCTTCGCCGGTGGCACGGTGCGGGTCCGCTACACCGTCGAGAACGACGGCAACGTCTGGGTCAGCGGCACCAGCCGGGTGGCGATGTCCGACCTGCTCGGCCGCAGCAGCCACGACGCCACCAGCGCCGTCGAGGAGCTGCTGCCCGGCGGCAGCCGGACGGTACGGACCCGGGCCGACGGCGTGTGGGCCCTGGGCCGCCTCCGCACCACCGTCACCACGTCGCCGACGCTGCTGGGTGACGGCCAGGCCGCGGCCGACCTGCGCCAGGCCTCCGCCACCGTCACCACCTGGGTCGTACCGTGGGCGCAGCTCGCCCTGCTCGCCCTGCTCGTCGGCCTGCTCCTGGGGCTGCGGGCGGCGGCCCGGCACCGGCGGCGTCGACTGGCCGGCCTGCTGGCCCGCGCCCGGCAGGAGGGCCGGCAGGAGGCTCAGGAGTCCGTGCTCGTCGGGGGCGCGGCCACCGCTGGCGAGCCCGACCCGGGCGACGCCCACCGGTGACCCGTCGACGCGAACGGATCGCGCCCTCGGGTCGCGGCGTGGCGTCGCCCGGCCCGCGACCCTACGGCTTGGTCTGGTCGAGCAGCCAGCGCAGGATGCCGGAGTCCTCGTAGGTCGGCCCGAACGCCGCGTGGTAGTCCGGCACCGAGAACGCGGCGTCGGCGTACTCGGTGTAGCGCACCAGGTCGGCGGCCTGCTCGGGCGTCTTGCCCCGGGCGGTGTACGCCTGCCGCAGCACCGCCGTGGAGTTGCGCGCGCCGGAGACGTTGAGCAGGTGGTCGTGCTCGCCGTGGGTGATCCACACCGGCACCTCGGCCGCCGCGATGGCGCTCGCCTGGGTGGCGTTGACCGGGAACCCACCGGTCACCAACCCGCCGGCGAACAGGTCCGGACGCTTGGCGAACGCCTCCCAGAGCAGCTGCGAGCCGTACGACACGGTGGTCGCGTACACCCGTCGGGTGTCGACCGCGAACTGGTCGACGAACTGGTCGAGCAGTTTGACCAGCAGGTCCGCCTCGGCGGCTCCACCGACCCGCTGGTGCTGCGGGGCCAGGACGATGACGTCCTCGGAGGTGCCGGTCCACTGCGGTTGGAGCCACGCGGTCGCCGGGATGTCGGCGGCGAGCTGCACGCCGAGGTTGTCGCCGTCCCAGCCCATTCCGTGGCCGGGCAGGACGACCATCAGCGGGTACGTGCGGCCCGGCTGGTAGTTCTTCGGCAGGTGGTAGTGGTACGGCAGCACCATCCCACCGCTGAGGAACGAGCCGTAGGTGAACTCGTCGACCAGGTGGTTGACCGGCTTCGCGGTGACCGGTCGGGACTCGCGCGGGGTGGCGCGGGCGAGCACCGGCCCCTTGCCGGCCCCTCGACCGGGCTGGCCGTGCACGTCCTCGCGTTGCACGACCCGGGTGGGCAGCTCGGGGTTGACCTTCACGGTGCAGAGGAACGTCGGGCACTTGGAGACGATGACCGTCGAGCCGCCGGTGTCCGCGGGGTCGAGTTCGACGATGACGTACCTGCCCGGCGTCGACCGGTGGTCGTCGCGGGTGTCCGGTGCCGAGTTGGTGTAGGTGCGGGTGACGGTCCGCTCGGCGAGCTTCGGCAGGTCCTCGATGGGGTTGAAGCGGAAGTTGTAGATGGTGTCGGTCACCGCGAACGTGTCGGTGTCGAGGGTGCGGGGGTTGACGGTGGCCCCGTACTCGATCGCCACCGCGGAGACCTTCTGGCCGTACGTGTAGACGGTGGTGATCGGGGTGATGCTGCGGATTCCGTCCGGGGCGCCGGGGCCACCGGTCGCGCTGCCGTACGCCGTGCCGGAGGCGGTGGCCAGGACGACGGCGGTGGCGAGCGGGATCAGTCCTTTTCGCAGTCTCATGCGGGTCCTTTCTCGGGGTGGTGCGCTCAGCCGACGAGCCTGCCCGGGACCGGGAGGGGGACGGGTCGGAGCGAGCCGGTCGCTAAACTGATTTAGCAGAGCATCGGTGGCGGGCCCGGCGCTGTCAATACCGCGCCTGCGCCAACCTGCGGACAGGGGTCGGCGAGCGCCCGGCCCGCTCGCCCGAGCGCCCGGGAGTACTGCAACAAACCTGCAAGCGTCAGCTATTGCCTTCAGGGAAACCGCTTTCCTACGATTGCGTTACATCGATGTTTCGATTAACGGTCGGGCGAGTGGTGTCACCAGGAACGCCCCGCTCACCCGGCACATCAGTGCTTCCACCAGGGCACAAAAGATCTCGATGACATTCTCGCGATTGACTGCCGTCAATTCCTGAACGACGTCCGTCGGCAGGTGTGATCGCGGTGTCCGTCGAGTCGGAACCTGGTACGAGACGAATGCGAAGGTGAGGCGAGATGAGACGACGAGTCGTGTTGCGACGTCGGGCGGTGCTGGCCACCGCGGCCGTGCTGGTAGCGGTCGGGGTGACAGTGCCGACCCCGCAGGCCTCGGCGGCGGTCGGCAGCGCCACCGGCTACGCCACCCAGAACGGCGGGACCACCGGCGGCGCGGGCGGGCAGACGGTGCGGGCCACCACCGGCACGGCGATCCACGCGGCGCTGTGCGGTCGGCCCAGCAGCAGCACCCCGATCACCATCGAGGTCAGCGGGACCATCAACCACGGCAACACCAGCAAGGTGTCCGGGTCGAGCTGCAACACCGCGGCGGGCGTGATCGAGCTCAAGCAGATCAGCAACGTCACCATCATCGGGGTCGGCAGCGCCGTCTTCGACCAGCTCGGCATCCACATCCGGGACTCCAGCAACATCATCATCCAGAACGTGACAGTGCGGAACGTCAAGAAGTCGGGCTCGCCGACCTCGAACGGTGGGGACGCGATCGGCATGGAGAGCACGGTCCGCAACGTCTGGGTCGACCACGTCACCCTGGAAGCCTCGGGTGGGGAGTCCGAAGGGTACGACGGCCTCTTCGACATGAAGAACAACACCCAGTACGTGACGCTGTCGTACAGCATCCTGCGCAACTCCGGTCGCGGCGGCCTCGTCGGGTCCAGTGAGAGCGACCTGTCGAACGGCTACATCACGTACCACCACAACCTCTACGAGAACATCGACTCCCGGACGCCGCTGCTGCGCGGCGGTGTGGCCCACATCTACAACAACCACTACGTGAGCCTGCACGAGTCCGGCATCAACTCCCGGGCCGGCGCCAGGGCCAAGGTGGAGAACAACTACTTCCGCGACTCCAAGGACGTCCTGGGCACCTTCTACACCAACGAGCGCGGCTACTGGCAGGTCGCCGGCAACATCTTCGACAACGTGACCTGGTCCAGCGCGGGCAGCGAGAACTACCCCGCCGGCCCCAACCCGACCTCCACCACCACGGTCAGCATCCCGTACCCGTACAGCCTCGACGGGGCGAGCTGCGTACCGGAGATCGTCCGCCAGACGGTCGGCGCCAACACGGGCCTGAGGGTGTCGAACGGCAGTTGCTCGCCGCAGACCCCGCCGCCCACGACTCCGCCGCCCACCACGCCCCCGCCGACCACACCGCCGCCCTCCGGTGGGACCAACCTCAGCCTCGGCGCCGGCGCCGACGGCTCCAGCAAGGCCAGCGGGACCAGCTACGGCAACGTCCGCGACGGCGATCTGAGCACGTACTGGTCGCCGGCCGGGTCGACCGGCACGATCTCGATCAAGTGGGGCTCGGCGACCCGGGTGTCCCGGGTGGTGATCCGCGAACCGTCCGGCACCCAGGGCTCCATCGGGTCCTGGCAACTGATCAACAACGACAACGGCGCCGTCCTGGCCGCCGGCAGCGGGGCCGGAACGATCACCTTCTCCGCGACCTCGTTGAGCAAGATCAACTTCAAGATCAACAGCTCCGGCGGTACGCCACGAGTCGGTGAGTTCGAGACGTACGCCAGCTAAGGCCTGTTTCATAAGGGCGGTCGAGCCGAGGCGGGGTCCGGGCGGCGATCCGGCAAGGCGCGGTTTCGTCCGGATACCGATGTTGTATCCGGACGGAACCGCAACGCCGCCGGTCGTCGTCCGGGCCCGCCGCAGGCCGGCCAGTTCTTGTGAAACAGGCCTTAGGTTCTGTCTCGTAGATCTTGGTGGTCGGGGACGGCGCGTAGCCAGTCAAGGGTTTCGACCAGGTCGAGGGTGGCCTGGAAGTGGGAGCCGAGCTTGTCATAGCGGGTGGCGAGGCCGCGCCAGTGTTTGCGTCGGTTGAAGCCGCGTTCGACCTGGTTGCGGCGCTTGTAGGCGGTGGGATCGAAGGTCGGTGGTCGGCCGCCGCGTTGTCCTCGCCGCTTCCGGTTGGCGATCTGGTCGTTGGGCTCGGGGATGACGGTGGTGATGCGTTTGTCTCGCAGGGCCTTGCGGTTGGCTCGCGAGGAGTACGCCTTGTCGCCGGTGACGGAGTCAGGTCGCTTGCGTGGTCTGCCGACCTGGCCGGGACGCGGCACTCGGACCTGGTCGAGTAGTGGGATCAATTGCTGGGTGTCGGCGGCTTGACCTGGGGTGATGCGGGTAGCTAGCGAGCGGCCACGTCCGTCGGCCAGGGTGTGGATCTTCGTGGTGAGTCCGCCGCGGGACCGGCCGATGCCTTGCGCTGCCCGCGCGTCGGTACTGCTCAGCCCCCTTTTCGGGCACCTGCCGCGTGCTGATGGGTCCGCACGATGGTGGCGTCGACCTGGGCGTCCCAGTCAATGTCGTCATCGAGTTCGGCCAACGCGATGACGTGAGCCTTGAGGCTGGCCCAGGTGCCGTCGGCTGCCCAGCGGCGGAACCGTTGGTACGCGGTCTTCCACGGCCCATACCGTTCGGGCAGGTCACGCCACGGCGAACCGGTCCGCTTCACCCAGCAGATCGCGTTGATGACCTGCCGATGATCACGCCACTGGTTACCTCGAACGGGCTGCGCCGGCAGCAACGGCGCCAGCACAACCCACTCGTGGTTCGTCAGATCTCCTCGTGCCACAAAGGGCCTAACGAGCGAGATTCATGATCCGCGAGACAGAACCTAGGGCCGATGCGGTTCTCAGCGGTATACCTCAGGGGATGAACATGCCCCTGAGGTATACCGCTGTAAGGCAGTTCCGCACGGCGGGGTCAGCCGTGCGCGGCCGTCACGAATCGGTCGACGGCAGGGTGTCCATGAAGGAGCTGACCGAGAAGACCGCTCGCCCCGGCCCGGCCGGACCGTAGCCGGGCGGGCTGGAAAGACCGTGCGCCTCCATCGTCGCCCGGTAGACCTCCAGCAGACGGACGTGGTATTCGAGCGGCGCGCCCTGCGGGTTCGTCCGGCCGAGCGGGGTGGTGGGCTCCGGGCACCAGGTGGTGAACCGGGGCGTGATCCCCCGGGACATGAAGTAGTCGAGCCCCTCGGCGGTGGAGGCGATCGCCTCGTCGACGCTGGTGAAGCCGTGCGGGGCGGCCATCTCGACGCCCGCCACGAAGTTCGGGATCACGTTGCGCGGGCCGAACACCTCGGCGGAGTCGAGGATGCGCCGGTGCCACTCCTCCCGGCCGACGTAGCGCTCCTTGCCCGGGCAGTACAACTCGAACAACCGCTTGTCCCACACCTCGTAGTTGGGGTGGTAGATGCGGATCCCGTAGTCGTGGAACCGCTGCACATCGGCTCGGGGCAGCGCCTGGGCCACCACCTTGCCGATCCAGCGGCCCGGGAAACGCTCCTCGATCGCCTGCGCGTACCGGCCGTAGAAGTCGGCCTCGGCCAGTCCGTTGACCTGCGAGGTGATGCTGCCGCCGGTCAACGTGTACGCCTGCGACGCGCGGTCGGTGTCGTGCCGGTTGATGATCTCCAGGGCCTCTAGGACCTCGTCGACGGGCTTGACCCCGGTGTAGGGCCGGCCCGCCTGCTTGTGCTGCCGCCAGTTGTGGTTGATGTCGCAGTACTGGCACTCCTCCTTGGCGCCGAAGTACTGGCAGACCCGGAACGCGGTGAGGTAGATGAGATAGCCCCACTGGATCGTCGGGGCGACCTCCATCACCGACTTGCCGTTGGCGAGGGTGTGGCGGTAGTACGCCGGCATCGGGGGCAGCCCGACATCGGCGATCGGCCGCCCGTCCAGGAACAGGCGCAGTCGACCGTCGCTGTCGGTGCCGACCCGGTACGGCGAACTGGGGTTGGTGCGGACCGAGACGACGGTCCGGCGTAGCTCGTACGGACCCCCGGTGAGCACGATCTCCTCCGGCGGTCGGCGCAGCGCGGCCGTCCCCAGCTCCGGCAGTGTCCGGTGGTCGAAGGAGAAGATGAAGTACGACTTCGGCTTGACGTCGCCGTGCTCGTTGTCGGTCAGTGCCGCGTCGTCGAAGGCGAGTCCACCCCGCAGCAGGTCCTCCTTGAGGACCGCCTCCCGCGGCACGTGTGGGAAACGGCTCATCAACTCTTCGACGAGGTCGGTGCGCGACGTCATGCGGTTCCTCCCGAACGTGGTACCCCGAACCGGGTGGCCTGCGCCACCCGGTACCGGCTGCTCAGCTCTGCTTGGTCTCCCAGAAGATCTTCGAGATCTCCTCGATCTTCCCGAGGAGCTGCTCGGCGACCGCCGGGTCCGCGGCGCCCTTCGCGCCGCCGGCACCCGCCAGCTTCGTCGCCTCGTTGAACAGGCCGTGCAGCTGGGGGTACTTCTCGAAGTGCGGCGCCTTGAAGTAGTCGGTCCAGAGGACCCAGAGGTGGTGCTTGACCAGCTCGGCTCGCTGCTCCTTGATGAGCAGCGAGCGGGTGCGGAACTCCGGGTCGTCGCTGGCCTGGTACTTCTCGGAGATCGCCTTGATCGACTCGGCCTCGATGCGGGCCTGGGCCGGGTCGTAGACGCCGCACGGCAGGTCGCAGTGGGCGCTCGCGACGATACGCGGGCGGAGCGGGCGGGGCAGGTGCATCAGATTCCCTCCGACGGTGGCGCTCGGCTGACGGACGTCCGGACGAGACGGCCCGGACGTGATCATCTAGGGACGCTAGAACCTCAACCCCACTTCATGTCAAGTGTCATGCTGCTCCGGGTCGCTGCCTCCGGACGAGGGTCAGCAGGGCGGCGTGTGTCCGCTCGTCAGCGGCCACCACGAGACCGTTCCCACCGGTCTGCAGCGGTTCGCCGTCGAGCCCGGTGACCACGCAGCCGGCCGCCTGGCAGAGCGCGATTCCGGCCGCGAAGTGCACGCTGCGGCTCAGGTCGTGGCGGTCCGTCAGGTAGGCGGCGCGGCGACCGGCGGCGACCCACGCCACGGCCAGGCTGGTGGAGACCACCCGGGGGTGGAACTGCTCGATGAAGTCCTCGTCGGCGAGCATCCGGGCGGCCAGGAAGACGTCCCGGCTGGGGAACGGCGGGTCGAGGTTGACGTCGACCAGCCTCGACTCGGCCGACGGCACAAGTCGCTCGTCGGTGCCGGCGAGGCGGACGTACGCGGCACCGCCGTCGGTCCAGAACACCTCACCGCTGAACGGGTCCGCCGACGCGGCCACGGCGCAGCCCGTCCCGGTGAGCAGCGCGACGTTGACCGACACGAGCGTGGTGCGGGCGGCGTAGTTCGCCGTGCCGCAGAGCGGGTCGACAAGCCAGGTGCGTCCGTTTCCGCCGGTGCCCGTGCGCCCGCTCTCCTCGCCCACCACGACGTCGTCGGGGCGCGCCCCGCGCAGGACGTCGAGGATGGCCTCCTCCGCCTCGATGTCGACGGTGGTGGCGAAGTCGTTTCCGATCTTCATGAAGCGGGTCAGCGGCGACCCGAATCGAGCACGGACGACTGCCGCGCCGGCCTCCGCCGCCGCGATGGCCACGGCCTGGTCGGTGATCGACACGCGTCACTCCGGCAGTTCGGTGATCGCGAACCGGCTGGCCACCGCGATCATGATCATCGGGGCGTCGCCGTCGCACTGGTTGACCGAGACCGCGACCCACCGGCCCTCGGCCGCCGTCGGCCCCCACACGGTGAGGTCGCCGTAGCAGTCCATGTCGGCGAGAGCCTGGAACAGTGCCGGCATTGGTGTGCCGGCCTGCTTGCGGAACAGCGGTACGTGCATGGACACCCTGCGGTGCGGGCCCCAACGGCGGTCAAGCTCACCGACGACAAGGGTCAGGTTCGCCGTGGCGACCTCCTCGGCCTCGGTCCACTCGGCGCCGTACACACCGACGAGGTCGTCGCTCTCCCAGAGCGGAATGATCTGGAAGCCCGCCCCCCGGGTGCCGGTCCACTCACCGGTGGCCGGGTCGCCCTCGCTGACCGGCTCGCCGTCCGTGGGCAGCTCGGCGGCGAGCAACGACTCGACGTCGGACACGGCCCGACCGGTGTCGAACGCCTGACCGGCCCGGGCCGTCACCGGGCTGCCCGGGTCGCCGCTGGTCGCCTGCGCCACATCGTCCGCACGGTGCCTCCCCTTGGTCGCCGGCCCCGATCATCGCTCACCTCGGGCCGGTCGAGCCACTGCGGTCGCCCCGATCCAGGCGGTGCCCGGGACGATCAGGAAATCGCTGCCCGCACCAGCTCGGTGATCTTCTTCTCCACGGCGGGGCTCCACTTCTGCAGCGCGAACGACGCCGGCCACATGTCGCCGTCGTCGAGGTTGGCGGCGTCCTGGAAGCCCAGCGTCGAGTACCGGTAGTTGAACTTCCCGGAGTCCTGGAAGAAGACCACGATCTTGCCGTCCGCGTTCGCGTAGGCGGGCATCCCGTACCAGGTCTTGGGCGACAGGTCCGGGGCGGCGGCGGTCACCGTCACGTGGACGCGCTCGGCGAGCGCCCGATCCTCCGGCTCCATCTGCGCGATCCGGTCGAGGACCGCCTGGAGCCCGTCGGCCTTCTTTGCGCCCTTTTTGCCCTCGGCGCGCAGCTCGGCGGCACGCTCCTTCATCGCGGCGCGCTCCTCGGCGGTGAAGCCGTCGGACTCGGTGGTGGTCTTCGTGGACATGGGCGGTCTCCCTCTCGTCGTCCGGCCCGGCGTGCCGCCGGCCGTTCTGGGAAAAGGCTAGGCCGGACGCCGGCTCCGGGGCTTCTCGATTCCTGATCGGTACGGAGCACCGCCCGCTGCCCGAATCGTCACGTTTGCTGGTCTGACCGATTGCTGGCTAGGTTGACGGACTCGTCAGGACAGTTCCATGGGGGAGACCAGGCATGAGCACCACCGCCGACCGGTTGGCGACGGCGTACTCCGACGCCATCGAGACACTCTGCCGGGTGACACCGAAGGGCTGGTACGCCGAACGCGGCACCGCGCGCGCGGGGGTCACCCGCACCGGCGTCGCGTCGCTCAACGGGGTCTTCGATCTGACCACGGATCCGGACCTCGGCTCGCTCGACGAGTTGGCAACCGAGGTCCGAGCGCAGGTTCCGCACTGGTCGATCATCGTCCGGGGTGAGCCCAGCGCCGGGATCGCCGACCTCGCGGCCCGGCACGGGCTCACCGAACGCAGCGCCCTCCCGCTGCTGGCCTGCGCCACCGACGACATCGTGTTCCGGACCGGCTCGACTCAGCAGACCCTGGTACGCCGGGTCGGCGCCGCCGAGAGCGACACGTACACCGCTGCTTTCGCCGAGAGCTTCGAGGCGCCCGTCGGTGCCTTCGGCTCGTTGATGGGCGGCGCGGTGCTCGACACCGACGGCGTGACCGGCTATCTGGCCGAGGAGTCCGGCCGTCCCGTCGGCACCGGCCTCGGCATGCGGGCCCACGGCGTGGTCGGTGTGTTCAACATCGGCGTCGTACCGTCCGCCCGGGGTCGTGGCCTCGGGCGGGCGCTCACCGAAGCGGTGCTGCGTGACGGCATCGCGGCTGGCGCGGACATCGCCTACCTGCACAGCAGCCCGATGGGCCGGCCGCTCTACGAGTCGATGGGCTTCACGCTCGTGCAGAACTGGACCATGTTGACGGCACGAGCGAGCGAAGCGTGACGGGGGAGAAGGCCATGAGCTTCAGTGAGAACGTGCGTTCGGCCTTCCGGCGGGGCGAGACCGACGCCGTGGTGCGGATGAGCGAGGCGGAGATCGAGCGGGCGCGGGCGGCCGGCGACCCGGCAGGTGAGGTGGAGGCCCGCTACAGCCTCGCCCGGGTCGCCATCCGCGGCGGCGACCTGGCGGGCGGGGAGGCCCGGGCGCGGGAGGCCCTGGCGGTGGCGCTGCGCTCCGGCGACCGCGCCCTCGAGGAACGGCCGAGGCACGTGCTGGCCGGCGTCGCGCGGATGTCCGGCGACCTCGTTCGGGCGCGGGAGCTGTACCGGGAGAGCATCGCGCTCAACGAGACGCTCGGCCAACCCAAGACCGTCAACTCCGAGTATCACAACCTGGCGTTCTGCGAGCTGGGGCTGGGCAACATCGACGTGGCGCGGACACTGTTCGCCGAGAACCGCGAGCGGGTGTTCGACAACGGCTGGGCCGACTTCGTGCCGTACGTCTGCGTCGCGGGCGCCGCGCTCGCGTCCGCCGAGGGAGATCACCTGCGGACGGCGCGGATGATCGGCGTGGCGGACGCCGCGTTCGCGGCGCTCGGCCAGGTGCCGGACCCGGACGACGCGGCGGACCTCGCCCGGATGCGGGCCGCCGCGACCGGAGCGCTCGGCCCGGCCGCCTTCGACGAGGAGTACGCCGTCGGCCAGCTCCTCGAACCGAAGGCGGCCTTCGCCGCGTAGCCGCGCTAGGCGGCCCCGGGTGCGGTCGAGGCTCGGGCGGCGGTGACGACCCGTCCCCGCTCCGACTCCGGGAAGCGGTCGAGCATCGCGCGGACCTCGTCGGCGCTCACGTTGGCGCCGAACAGCTCGCTGCCCGGTTCGAGTCGTACCCCCTCGGCCAGCGGGCCGGCGACGACCGGATCGAAGCCGAGCGCGTCCACCAGCGCCGACACCTCGGCGAGGTCGGCGCTGTCGTCGCCGGCGATCGCGATGGCCTTGCGCCCGGCCGCCCCGGCCGGTCGGGCCTCGTCCTCCAGGTCGTGATAGCCCATGTGGTTGAACGCCTTCACCACCCGGGAGCCGGACAGGAACGCCTGGACGATCTCGCTCGACGAGGTACGCGGGTCGGTGAGGTCGTCGCGGATGCCGTCGATCTCCCACCAGTAGTTCATGGCGTCGACGACGAGCTTGCCGCGCAACGCCCCGGCGGGGATGCTGCGGTGCTTGCCCAGGGGCAGGGCGAGGACGACGATGTCGGCGTCGGTCGCCGCGTCCAGCGCGGTGGTGGCCTCGGCCCCCGGGGCGAGCACCTCGACGGTGAGGGCGATCTTCGCCGGGTCGCCGGAGCCGGCCACCCGTACCCGGTAGCCGGCGGCGACGGCGAGCCGGGCGAGCACGGTGCCCACCTTGCCGGCGCCGAGGATGCCGAGGGTGGCAGGCCGGCTTCGGTCGTTGTCGGTCATGTCGTCCTCTCGCGGGGAAGTGGCGGTCAGGCCAGCAGTTCGCGGACCATGGGGATCACCTTCGAGCCGTACAGTTCCACGGCGCGCATGCGGGCGCTCGCCGGCTGCGCTCCGGCCGAGTAGATGAGGTCGAACCGGCCGACGCCGAGGCTGCGGATCGCCCGGGCCATCCGGCGGGCCACCGTCTCCGGTGAACCGATGTAGAGGGAGCCGTTCTCCACCTCGGAGTCGAACTCCTGGCGGCGGATCGGCGGCCAACCCCGCAGTTTGCCGATCCGGTCCCGCATGATCCGGTAGTGCGGCCAGTAGATCTCCTTGGCCTCCTCGTCGGTGTCGGCGATGAAGCCGGGCGAGTGCATCCCGACCGGGTGCGCGGTGGTGCCGAGTTGCTCGGCGGCCCGGCGGTAGAGGTCGATGTAGGGCGCGAAGCGGTCGGGGGCGCCGCCGATGATGGCGAGCATGAGCGGGAGCCCGTACTGGGCGGTGCGGACGACCGACTGCGGCGAGCCGCCCACGCCGACCCAGGTGTCCAGGCGACCCGACTCGGTCTTCGGGAAGACGTCGGCATTCTCCAGCGGGGCACGCAGGGTGCCGCTCCAGGTGACCGGCTTCTCGTCCAGCAGCTTCACGAACAGGTCGATCTTCTCCTCGAACAGCGTGTCGTAGTCGCGCAGGTCGTAACCGAACAGCGGGAACGACTCGGTGAACGAGCCGCGGCCGAGGATGACCTCGGCCCGGCCGTTCGACAGCGCGTCCACGGTGGCGAAGCGCTGGAACACCCGCACCGGGTCGTCCGAGCTGAGCACCGTCACGCCGGAGGCCAACCGGATCCGCGAGGTGCGGGTGGCGATGCCGGCCAGCACCGTCTCCGGTGTGGAGACGGAGTACTCCGGACGGTGGTGCTCGCCCAGGGCGATGACGTCGACCCCGAGCTGGTCGGCGAGCACCGCCTCGTCGACGACCTGCCGGATCGCCGCCGCGTGGGAGACGAGATTGCCGGCGTCGTCCTGCGGTACGTCACCGAACGTGTCAAGGCCGAACAAGAGGTCAGACATTGTTGGGCTCCTTCGCCAGCAGCTCCCGGACCCGTGGCGCGACCGCACTGCCGAGCAGGTGGATCGTGCGCGCACGGGCCTCGCGGGGCAGGTGCATGATGTCGTACTTCAGGTCGAAGCGGCTCAGCCGCAGATCGCGAGCGACAGTGGCGATCTTCTGCGCCACCGTCTCGGGTGAGCCGACGAACAGCGCGCCGTGGTCGATTTCCGCCTCGTAGCGCGCGCGGTCCGGTTTGTAGAAGCCACGTTCGGCGGCCAGGGCCGCCGCGACCGGCTGCCAGTACCGCCACCACGTCTCCACCGCCTCCTCGTCGGTGTCCGCGACCAGGCCGAGGGAGTGCTGCCCGATTGGCGGCAGGGTATGCCCGAACTGTTCGAGCGCCCTGGTGTAGAGGTCGACGTGGCCGGCGAAGCGCTGCGGACGCCCGCCGATGATCGCGAGCATGAGCGGAAGTCCGTGCCGGGCGGCGCGGATGACCGAGTTCGGGCTTCCCCCGACCCCGATCCAGGTCGGGATGCCGCCGGCCCGCATCCGTGGGTGCAGCCGCTGGGCGGTGAGCGAGCTTCGTACCGTGCCGGACCAGGTGACCGGTTCGTCCTGTCGCAGCCGCAGGAAGAGGTCCAGCTTCTCCTCGAACAACCGCTCGTAGTCGGCGATGTCGTAACCGAACAACGGGAACGACTCGGTTGCCGAGGCGCGACCGAGGATCAACTGGGCGCGGCCGTTGGAGACGGCGTCGAGGGTGGAGAACTCGTGGTAGAGCCGTACCGGGTCGTTGGTGCTGAGCACGGTGACCGAGGTGCCGAGACGAATTCGCTCGGTCGCCGTCGCGGCCGCCGCCAGCAGCACGGGTGCCGCCGAGTCGTTGTGGCCCTCGCGGTAGTGCTCACCGACGCTGAACACGTCGATCCCGGCCGACTCGGCGAGCCGTGCCTCGTCGACGAGTAGCCGTACGGTCTCGGCGTCGCTCAGGGTCCGGTCGCCGTCGGTGGCGACCTCCCCGAACGAGTTCAGCCCCAGCTCGAAGTCTGCAGCTGCCATCGTCTCCTCCTCGGTGCTCAGCCGGCGAGCTGCGGAAGCAGACCTACCGGTTGACGTGTCAATGATGCTAACTTGGCGATTGACACGTCAATTCCCAGGAGGGTGAGATGACGGACGCCACACCGGCCCGGCGGGGGCGCCAACTCCCCACCGCCGACGAGCTGCGGATCTGGCGGGACTTCATCGAGACGACGGCAGCACTCGGCTCCCGGCTCGAGTCCCGGTTGCAGAGCGACTCCTCGCTCTCGACGGGCGACTACGCCGTGCTCCTCGCCCTCAGCGAGGCGCAGGGTCAGGCGATGCGGTCGTCCGAACTCGCCGCGCACATCGGGTGGGAGCGGAGCCGCCTCTCGCACCACCTCGGGCGGATGGAACGGCGCGGCCTGATCCGCCGCCAGGAGTGCGCGACGGTGCCCCGTGGCGCCGAGGTGCTGCTCACGACAGCCGGCGCCGAGGCGTTCAAGGCCGCCACCTTTCCGCACCTGCGCGCCATCCGTGAACTCTTCGTCGACGCCCTCACCCCGGACCAGATCGTCGCGGCGGGCGAGATCGCCACGGCACTGCGAGCGCGCCTCGACGCCCTGCGCGCACGCTGACGCACCCGGTCGCCGGGCCGGCACTGTCGCATCCATAACTGCGAGTGTTTGAAAGATTGCCGACAGCTACATCCGGGTGGTCCAATCCTCCAGAAAGCCGCCACCCCGCCCGCCCGCGGGGAACGGCGTCGGCCGCGCCGCCCGGGAGGTACGTCCATGAGCGAGACCGCCACCGCAGAGGCCCACCGGGTCAGGCCAGAGCCGTCCCGCCCGGGGCGCACCGAATCGGTGCTGCCGGAACTGCGGGAGATGTGGTGGGAGACGGGGGTGCGCGCCCGCGCCGAGGCCGGCGTCTTCGCCGTCTTCGCGGAACTGCCCAGGCTGGTGTGGACCGCCCTCGGCATCAGTTGGCGCGCGGACCGGCTCCGTACCGGTGTGGTGGCCGTGGCCACCGTCGGCGCGGGGGTGATGGCGGCCTTCGGGCTGCTGGCCACACAGCGGGTGCTGGTGGAGTTGTTCGCAGGCGGGCCGACACCGGACAAGGTGCGGGCGGCGCTGCCCGCGCTGGCCGTGCTGGCCGCGACGGTCGCGCTCCGCGCCGGGATGGGCATCGCCACCGGGTACGCACAGAACGGGCTGACGCCCCGGGTGAGCCGGGAGGTGGAGCGGGGCCTGTTCGAGGTGTCCACAGCGGTCCGGTTGGAGGCGTTCGACGCCGACGCGTTCGCCGACGACATGGAACGCGCCTCGCGGGGCACCGAGTCGACGATCGGGCTGGTGCAGGCGTCGATGAACCTGCTCGCCGGGCTGGCCGGCCTGCTCGCCGTGGCGGCTGCCGTCATCATCATCCATCCGCTGCTGCTGCTGGCGCTGCTGGTCGCCACGGTGCCCACGGCGTGGGCGTCGCTGCGGGCCGGTCATCTGCGCTACCAGACCTACAACGCCGGATCGGTGCGCCGACGTCGACTGTGGCTGCTGCACAAGTTGATGGCCGAACGTGCCTCGGCACCGGAGTTGCGCTCGTACGGTCTGCGCCGGTTCCTGCTCGACCAGTACGACCGGGTGATGCGGGTGGAGACCGACATCCAGCTCGCCCTGGCCCGGCGCGTCACCACGACCACCACTGTCGGAGCGATCATCGGTGGCCTCGCCACCGGCACCGTCTACGCCCTGCTCGGGTTGCTGCTCCTGGACGGTCAGATCCCGCTCGCCGCGGCGGCGACCTGCGTCATCGCGGTGCAGTCCGCGCAACGGTCCCTGGCCATCGCGACCTTCCAGGTCGACCACGTCTACACCGAGGGGCAGCACTTCGGCGACTACACCGGCTTCATGACCCGCGCCGACTCCTATCTGCCGGGCAACGCCGACGACGAAGCCGGGGCCGCCCCGGACCGGCTGCGGGAGTTGACGGTCAACGGGGTGAGCCTGCGCTATCCCGACCGGGACACCCCGGCCGTCGACGGCGTCACGTTGACGATCACCGCCGGGCAGACGGTCGCGTTCGTCGGAGAGAACGGCTCGGGCAAGACCACCCTCGCCGCGATGATCGCCGGCCTGCGCGTGCCCACCGCCGGCGGTATCGAGTGGAACGGCCGACCGTTGTCGGAGCTCGACGTCGACGGGCTGCGGGCCCGGATCGCGGTCGTGACGCAGGAATACCACAAGTGGCCGTTCACCGCGGCCACGAACATCGCCATCGGCGACGTCGACAGCGAGGCCCGGCAGGATCGCATCGAGGCCGCCGCCGGCCGCGCGGTCGCCCACGACATGATCAACGAACTTCCGCACGGGTACGAGACACTGCTCGACCGGACCTTCGCGCGCGGTCAGGACCTCTCCGGTGGGCAGTGGCAACGCATCACCGCGGCCCGCGGCTTCCTGCGCGACGCCGAACTGCTGATCATGGATGAGCCGTCCTCCGCGCTCGACCCCCGCGCCGAGGACGCCCTGTTCCAGGCCATTCGGGACCGCAGAGGTCGCGCCACCACGATCCTCATCACGCACCGGCTCGCCAACGTCCGGCACGCCGACCGGATCTTCGTCCTGCACCACGGCCGACTGGTCGAGGCCGGCTCACACGCCGACCTCGTCGCCACCGGCGGCCGGTACGCCGAACTGTTCGCCCTCCAGGCCGCCGGCTACGACGCGAACCCGAAGGACGGTCACCGGCCCGCACCGACCTCCCACTGAGGACCGCCCCCCGCCGGCCCCGGGTCGGACCTTCTCCCGCTCCCCGCCGAGAGGCTAGGCTTCCGCGCATGTCGGGGTGGCGCGGCCGGACGGCGAACACGGCCCTGGTGCCCGTGGTCGGCCTGATCGCCCTCGTGGGCCTGGTGGTGCAGTCGCGCGGCATCGACACCACCGCCGAATGGGCGTCCCTGCCGGCGGTGCTGCTCTCGTCCGGCGCGCTGTACGTCCGCCGCCGTCACCCGGTGGCGGTGGGCGTCGTGGCGCTGGCCGCCGTCGGCGCGTACGGGGCACTGCTGCACCGGCCCGGCCCGATCATGCTGGTGTTCGTCGTGGCGCTCTACACCGTCGTCGACGAGGGGCACCTCACGGTCGCCATCGGGCTGGGTCTCGCCTCGGTGATCGCCTTCGCCGTGGCGGACAGCTACAACCGGTCCCCGACCAGCATGAACGGGGCGACACTGCTGCACGCGGGCTGGCTCGTCGCGGTCATCGTCGGGGTGACCCGCAACCGTCGCGCCTACCTCGCCGAGGCGCAGGCCCGAGCGGCCGCCGCCGAGCAGCGCATGGAGGAGGAGGCCCGGCGGCGGGCCACCGAGGAGCGGCTGCGCATCGCCCGGGAACTGCACGACGTGCTCGGCCACCACCTGTCACTGATCAACGTGCAGGCCAGCGCCGCGCTGCACCGGCCCGACCCGGCCCGGTCCGAGCAGGCCCTCACCGCGATCAAACAGACCAGCAAGGAGACGTTGAGCGAGTTGCGCGCGACGCTCGGCGTACTGCGGCAGGAGGGTGCGGGGGCGCTCGGGCCCGGACCCGGTCTGTCCCGCCTCGGCGACCTGGTCAGGACGGCCGGTCGGCCGGAGTTGGAGATCCGCACCGAGGTGGCGGAGACCCGGTCGCTGCCGCCGGAGGTCGACCTGGCGGTGTATCGGATCGTCCAGGAGGCGCTCACCAACGTGGCACGGCACGCGGGTGCCACCACCGCCGTGGTCCGGGTCCGGCCCGACCACGACGACGTGCTCGTGGAGGTAGATGACGACGGCACCAGCCAACCGGGTACGCCGGGCAGCGGGATCGTCGGGATGCGTGAGCGGGCGCGGGCACTGGGCGGTTCGTTGAGCGCGGGCTCGCAGCCGGACGGTGGCTTCCGGGTCTGTGCCCGGCTGCCGGTGCGGCCCGGCCCGGCGGGGGAGCGGGCATGATCCGGCTGCTGCTCGTCGACGACCAGACCCTGGTCCGCGCCGGTTTCCGGTCCATCCTGGAGGGCGAGGACGGCATCGAGGTGGTCGGCGAGGCTGCCGACGGCGCGGAGGCGGTGCGGCTCGCCCGGCACCTGCGGCCGGATGTCGTGCTCATGGACATCCGGATGCCCGGGCTGGACGGCCTGGCCGCGACCGGGGAGATCGTCGGGAACTCCGACGCCCGGGTCATCATCCTGACCACGTTCGACCTGGACGAGTACGTCTACGGGGCGCTGCGGGCCGGCGCCAGCGGCTTTCTGGTCAAGGACACCGAACCGGCCGAGTTGATCCACGGCGTGCGGGTGGTGGCCCGGGGCGACGCGCTGATCGCGCCGTCGATCACCCGTCGGTTGATCGCCGAGTTCGCGGCCCGGGCCGGGCATCCCGACCCGGGGCCGCGACTGAGCGTGCTCACCGAACGGGAGCGGGAGGTGCTGGCGCTGGTCGCGGCCGGCCTGTCCAACGACGAGATCGCCGCGCGACTGGTGCTGAGCCCGGCCACCGCCAAGACACATGTCAGCCGGATCATGACCAAGGCTGCTGCCCGGGACCGGGCCCAGTTGGTGATCCTCGCCTACGAGTCCGGTCTGACCGTGCCCGGTTGGCTCACCCGCCAGTGACCGCCTCCGGGCTGGCCGGCAGAGCCACCGACCGGACCGGTCAGGCGGTCAGCCGGTCGGTGCGGCGGGCGCGGGTCAGCGCCAGCCCGCCGAGGACCACGCTGATCACCCCGACCACCACTGCCACGTAGGCCCCACCCAGCCCGTTGCCGGTGCCGACGCCACCGTCGGAGGTGACCATCACCAGCCCGCCGAGCGCCAAGCCGATCAGGCCGGCCGCCAGGGCCAGGACGGCCCCGAGGCGGCCCGAGGCGACGCCGACGCGGCTGGCGGGGCGGGCCAGAGCCAGCCCTCCGACGACGACGCCGGCCAACCCCAGCAGAGCGCCCGCACTGGCGCCGAGACGCCCGGAACTCATGGAGACAGCGGCGGCGGCCGACTCCGCCGAGACGTGCGCGGCTGCCGGTGCGGCGAGCGTGATCCCGCCGAGCGGGGCGGCTACGGCGGTGACGAACAGGTGGCTGACGGACATCGTGGTTCCCCTCGGTCGGCTGACGACTACATGCGGCAGCGTAGGAACCGGACCGCCCGCGAGTCGTCATGCCGGAGTTGCCAACGTGCCTACCACCCGGGAGGTATCCGCTCCGGACGTCGTACCACGGCGGTTGTCTCGGGGTCGGGCAGCGCGTCACGGCGTTGCGGGGTCGCCCTCCGACCGGGGTTCCAGCACCACCACAGTGGTTTCCGACGATCGCCGGGCCGCGTGGGCCTCGAAGTTCTTGTCGGCCCCGCGCCAGCGTGGCCACAGTCGCTCCCGCTCGTCGGCGGTGGCGGCCCGGCCGCGGACCAGCCGCCGCCCGTCGGCCAGGTCCACCGACGCGTCCGGGTGGGCCTGCAGGTTGAGCCACCAGGCGGGGGCGCCCTCGCCCCACCCGTTCATCGCCACCCCGACCAGGTTCGGGCCGTCCTCGAAGTACGCGAGGATGACGCTGCGCTGCTGGCCGGTGCGGCGGCCGATGGTGGTCAGCCGCAGCGTGCCCCAGCGGTGCTCGCGCGGCCGCCACAGGCCGACCCGGCTGCCGGTGACCCGGTACAGACCCCGGTGCACCGACCAGGCCAGCCGGATGAACCACCGCGGCGGAAGCCACGGTGCCTTCGTCTCCTGAGCATCGGACATGACGACCTCCTCCACCGACCACTGCTGATGGCCCGGCAGGCTGCCGTATCCGGTAACCCCACTGTGGACCGAGAGCCCAAGGTCTCGCGGCGTGAGCACAGCTTGCGTCCTGTTGTCCATGATCCGACCGAGGATCGGACCGATCGGTGGAAGCCCCGCCTCGGCGGCAGCCGGGTGAGCTACCGCTGCCAGGCGTCGATGGCGCGTACGCCGTCGCGCACGACCCGGTCCAGGATGGCCGGGTTGCCGCTGGTGCCCTCCCACCCCTGGTCGTTGAAGACCGTCACCGCGCTGTCGACGCGGGCCACGGCGATCTGGCTGGACGCGGTGCCGCCGGTGCGTTCGCCGTTCAGGCTCGTCTCCGGCCAGGTCCGGGTCAGCAGCAGCCCCTCGCCACCGACCCCGGTCAGCACCTCGCTCTTGACGGTGACCCGGTTCCCGGCCTGCTCGTACGAGGGACACGCCTGCACGGCGGTGCGGAGCCGGTCCAGGTAGGCCGAGGCTCCGGCGCCGTCGAAGGTGAAGATGGTCTGGTGGATCATCCCCTGCGGCACGTTGCTGGCGGGCTCGCCGGCCGTCTGGTAGGTGACGGTCATTGCGGCGCTCGCGGTGACCTGCCGGCCGCCGGTGCCGAACTCGTTGCCGCACAGTGTCGGCAGGGCCTCCTCGACGGGTGTCGTCCGTCGTGGAGACTTTCGCAGCTCGGCGGGCAACTCGACGAAGGCCGAGGTCGGGATGGTCACCCGGGTGCTCGCGCTCGGAGATGGTGACTCCGTCGGGGGCGCTGACGTTGCCGCGCTCGTTGGTGCGGTGGTCGCCGGGGCGGAGCCGGGCGGATCATCGGTGGTGGTGCAGGCGGCGGCCAGCGCGATGGTGCCGAGCAGTGGGAGCAGCGCGAGCGTGCGCCGGGTACGCGCCGGTGGCAGTGGTACGGATCGGCTCATCATCACCCCTTGTCTGTGCCGGGAAGGTGCCCAGCACCGCGCCGACCGAAACGATCACCAGGCGGCGCGGGGATCGACCGGGCCACCGGAATTGAGGTGTCATCACATCGACCGGGCCACTAGGCTGCCCCGCATGACCAGCGTAATCGCTCACTGCACCACCGGACTGTCGGGTGACGTCCAGGTCGGTGCGGAGCGACGCCGGCGATCCGTCGCCCGCCCGCGCTGACCTGTTCCTGCGACCGGCGGATCGAGCCGCCGGTCGTTCGCTGGTCGTCCTCGGTCCGCCCGCATCTCCCCGTCAACGGCTCGCGTGACAGCGCGGGTCCGAGCGAGATCGGCGTACCCATGGATCTTGAAAAGTTGTTGTCCGACCGGCTGGCACCGGCGTTCGCGGCGGTGGCCGACGGCCCGGTCGACCCGCTGGTGCGGCGGTCCGGGCGCGCGGACTTCCAGTCCGATGCGGCGCTGGCGCTGGCCCGGCGGCTCGGCCGCCCGCCGCGGGACATCGCCGGCGCGGTGCTGGCCCACGCGGTGCTCGACGACATCGGCGTGTCGGCCGAGGTCTCCGGGCCGGGTTTCATCAACCTGACACTTAGCGACCGGGCGCTGGCCGACCTGGTCGCCGGGCTGGCGGGCGACGCCCGGCTCGGCGTGCCGTCGACGGCGACGCCGCAGACGGTGGTGGTCGACTACTCGGCGCCCAACGTGGCGAAGGAGATGCACGTCGGGCATCTCCGCTCGACCGTCATCGGTGACGCGGCGGTGCGGCTGCTGACCTGGCTCGGGCACCGGGTGGTGCGGGTCAACCACCTGGGTGACTGGGGGACACCGTTCGGCATGCTGATCGAGCACCTGATCGACCTCGGTGAGGCCGAGGCCGCGCAGCACCTGTCGATGGGCGACCTGGACACCTTCTATCGGGCGGCCCGCGTGAAGTTCGACGCCGACGAGGCGTTCCAGGAACGGTCCCGGCTGCGGGTGGTCGCGTTGCAGGGCGGCGACGAGCGGACCCGGCGGCTGTGGCGGCTGCTGGTGACGCAGTCCGAGCGGTACTTCCTGACCGTGTACGACCTGCTCGACGTGGGGTTGTCCGGCGACGACTTCCGGGGCGAGAGCGCCTACAACCATCTCCTCGCTGGCGTGGTCGACGACCTGGACCGGCTGGGGCTGCTGCGGCCCAGCGGTGGGGCCGCGTGCGTCTTCCCGCCCGGGTTCACCGGCCGGGACGGCGCGCCGTTGCCGCTGATCGTGCGCAAGAGTGACGGTGGGTACGGCTATCCGGCCACCGACCTGGCCGCGCTGCGGCAGCGCGTCGGCGAGCTGGGCGCGACCCGGCTGCTGTACGTCGTCGGTCTGCCGCAGCGGCAGCACTTCGCGATGGTGTTCGCCGTCGCCGAGGCGGCCGGTTGGCTCCACCCACCGGTCCGGGCCGAGCATCTGGGCTTCGGGTCCATCCTCGGCGCCGACGGTCGGATGCTGCGCAGCCGGGCCGGTGAGTCGGTGAAGCTGGTCGGGCTGCTGGAGGAGGCGGTCGCCCGCGCCACCGACCTGGCCCGCAGCAGGAACCCGGACCTGGACGCCGAAGCCGCCGCCGAGATCGGCCGCGCGGTGGGCATCGGCGCGATCAAGTACGCGGACCTGTCCGTCGACCGGACCACCGACTACGTCCTGGACTGGGAGCGGATGCTGGCGCTGGACGGCAACACCGCGCCCTACCTCCAGTACGCGTACGCCCGGATCCAGTCGGTGCTGCGGCGGGCCGGGACCGCCGCCCGGCCGGATGCGTCGATTGTCCTCGCGCAGCCGGCTGCGCCGATTGTCTTCGCGCAGCCGGCGGAGCGGGCGCTCGCGGTAGAGCTGCTCGGCTTCGCCGGGGTGGTCGGCGAGGTGGAGCGGAGCCTCGAACTCCACCAGCTCGCCGGGTACCTGCACCGGCTGGCTACCGCGTTCAGCGCGTTCTACGAGCGCTGCCCGGTGCTGCGCGCGCCGGACGAACTGCGGGAGAGCCGGCTGCTGCTGGCCGGGCTGACCGCCCGGACCCTGCGGCAGGGGCTGGACCTGCTCGGCATCCGAACGTTGGCGCGGATGTGACCGGGCCGGTTCCCCGGCCCGGTCAGCGGGCCCGCTTCGTCGCCCGCTTCCGGGGCGGCGTCAACAGGTCGGCGATCTGCGCGATAGCGGCGGGCACCAGGCGGTAGTACGCCCAGACCCCACGCTTGTCGCGTTCGAGCAGGCCGGCCTCGGTGAGGATCCGAAGGTGATGACTCACCGTCGGCTGAGAGAGATTGAGCGCCGACGTGAGGTCACTCACTGACGCCTCACCCTCCGGCGCGGACTGGATCAGGCTGAGCAACCGGAGTCGCGCCGGATCGGCGAAGGCCTTCAGCACCCCCGCTAGCCGCTCGGCATCGGCCCGCTTGATGGGATCGCCGGTCAGCGGCGAGATCGCAGGCATGGCAGTTTTCGCAGTTCCCACGCCTGCCATAGTGACACCAACACCATCAATACACCGGCAGAAACCGACACCAGCCCTCCGATGGCGTCCAGATGGCGCCACGACGCCACCGAACGTGAGTCGAACGCGGACGTCCGTGGTGGCAGACGGGCCGTGTGGAGCTTCGGCAAGCTC